>JAKAVC010000099.1 GCA_021817345.1 Deltaproteobacteria bacterium
CCTCCCTGAGCAATCGCGCCGCTTGCATCCGCCGCTCTTCCAGAGCCGCAAAATCTCTCCGCACACCCGCTGGATTACCCATGCTTTATACATTGGCAAAAACAGAAGCCTCTGTCACTATCTTATACAGGATTTAATAAAGGAAGGGGAACCGTGAAGCGATTGGCTCGGCGGTTAATTGCGGAACGGGGGAATCTTTTTTTTGCGGACCCCACCCGCGCCTGCGGCGCGGCCTCTCCCGACTTCGTAGGGCGAGGCAATAGAGCGGCGCGCGCGAGCCTTCCTTCCCTCCCTCGCGTTTGGTTGCGGGGGAGGGTGAAGCGGCGCGGATGCTGCTCCTTTTGTTGCAGCATCCGTGACGCGCGGGTGGGGGTTTCTGCAACGAGCGACCCGACGCGGCGGGCATCAGCACCCCCTTCCCGGCCTTCCCCCGCAACTGAACGCGGGGGCAGGAGCGGGATCACCCTCGCCTGTCGCCGCTACCCGCGCGACTTGAGCGAATCGAGGAAACGTTCCTTGAGACGGTCGAACGGGCCGTTGGACATGAACAGTGCGACGTCGCCCGCGCGCGCGTCGGAGAGCATCGCGTCCAGGATCTGCCCCGTCGATTCCGCCGCGAGCGCGTTAGGCCCGCGCGTCGAGATGTCGCGCGCGAGCGCGCGTGTATCGAGCCTCTCGCCTTCGGGAATCGGATCGTTCTCCTTGAAATAGACCGGCGCGAGATAGACTTTCGCCGCGCGGTCGAACGCCGTCGCGAATCCCGACTGGAAAACGTTTCGGCGCGCGGTGTTGGAGCGCGGCTCGAACGCCGCAAGGATTCGCCGTCCCGGAAAACGCTCCGCGACCGCCTCCAGCGTCACGCGGATCGCCGTCGGATGATGCGCGAAGTCGTCGACGACCGTAATTCCCGCCGCCTCGCCGATAATCTCCTGCCGGCGCACCACGCCGGTGAACGATTCGAGCCCGCGCGCGATCTCTTCGGCGTCCATCCCGCACTCGGAGAGCATCGTGAACACGCCGATTGCGTTCGCAACGTTCATCCTGCCGCCGGTCCGGAGCAGGATTTCGCGCGAGACGGGCCGCGCCTCGCGCATCACGGTGAACCGCGCCCCTTCGGGACCGATTGCGATTGCGCCCGGGCGGAATTCGCCCGCATGAAGGCCGAACGTGCGCATCTTTGCGCGCGTCGCGCCGCATACGACGAGCGCGTTCGGAAAATCCGCGCATACCGCGAGGACTCGCGCGGAATCCATCGAGTTCGCCAGCGCCCGGAACGACGACTTCACGTGATCGAGGTCGCGGTAGATGTCGGCATGGTCGAATTCGACCGCGGTGATTATCGCGGCGTCTGCGCGGTAATGAAGAAACTTGGGTCCCTTGTCGAAAAAGGCGGTGTCGTACTCGTCGCCCTCGATAACGAAGTCGCCGCCCGCGCCGAGCCGGTAATTCGAGCCGAAGTTCTTCGCGATCCCCCCGACCAGCATCGAGGGGTCGCGGCCCGCCGCGGCCAGCACCTCGGCGGCCATCGCGGTGGAAGTGGTCTTGCCGTGGGTGCCTGCGACCATCAGGACGCGCCGCCCGGACAGGAAGAAATGCCACAGCGCCTCGGGCATCGAGAGATACGGGATCGGGCTTTGGAGCAGCGCCTGGGCCTCGGGATTGTCGCGCGTGATGACGTTGCCGACGACGGCGAGATCGGGCGCGGGCGCGAGGTTTTCGGCGCGAAAGCCGCGCATCACTTCGACCCTCAAGCCTGCGAGCAGCGAGGCGGTTGGCTCGTAGAGTTCCTTGTCGGAGCCGGTCACGCGAAGTCCGCGCTCGGAGAGCATCCCGGCCAGCGCGGCCATCGCGGTACCGCCGACCCCGATCAGATGGACGTGGCGGACCGTCGCGGGGATTCGGGAAAGACGATGCTCGCTTTGGGAATCAGGCACCTTGAACAGCTTCCATGATGAGGTCGTGGATTTTCGGGCGGAACTCGCGGATTCGCTGGTTGTCGCGGCTCGGATGGACCCGGTTGGTGAGAAGCGACACGGCGATCTCACGCTCAGGTTCGATCCAGATGGAGGTGCCGGTGAAACCGAGATGGCCGACGGCGGCCGGCGTGAAATGACGGCCGGAGCTGGAGTTCTCGGGCGAGGGCGTATCCCATCCGAGCGCCCAGGTCGAGCCGGGAACGGTCGCGTCGCGGGTCCAGAATTCGCGGACGATGTTCCGCGGGACAAGCGAGGAGCGGCCCTTGTAGCAGTCGAGCAGTTCGCGCGCGAGGCGGTCAACCTCGCGCACCGGAGCGAACAGTCCCGCATGGCCCGCGACGCCGCCCATCGCGTAGGCGTTCTCGTCGTGGACTTCGCCGACCAGGATGCGCTTGCGTATCGGACACATCTCGGTTGCGGCGAACATATCGCGGACCGGTTCGAGGCGTCGCGAACGGGCCATCGAGAGATCGATGAAATCGGTGGCTCTGAGTCCTATCTCGCGGAAGATCTTTTCGCGGCAGAAGCGGTCGAGCGAGAGTCCGCCCATCCGTTCGACGGTTTCGCCAAGCAGGATGAAATTCAGGTCGGAGTAAATCGCCCTGGTCGCGGGCGCGGCTTCCGGCTTCTCGCGATGGATCTGGTCGTAGACCCATTCCTTCGCGCCGTAGCTTGCGACGAAATTGACCTTGCCGCCGCGTTCGATCTCGATAATCCGATGGCAGAACGGCCGCCATCCGGCGAGCCCCGAGCAATGCGCGAGCAGGTTGCGGAAGGTCACATGGCCTTTGCCATGCACGCCGAAGTCGGGAAAGAGCCGCGTCACGCGATCGTCGAGGCGAAGCTTTCCGTCACGCGCGATAATCATCACGGCAAAAGTCGTGGCGAGGACTTTTGTCAGCGACGACAGATCGAAGACCGTGTCGAGCTGCATCGGCGCCCGTTGCGGCACGAGTGTGCGCGAGCCGAACGCTCCCTCGAAGACGACGTCGCGGCCCCTGCGCACGACGATCGTCGCGCCGGGAAAGACCTCGCGCTCGATCGCGTCCGCGAATGCCTGCTCGACCTCACGCCATCCCAAGCGTCCTTACCTCCGGCCGCTCAGCTCACCGCGGCCTCGCCGATTATAAGCCGGCGCGACGACGCATCGACGCGCACCGGAAGCCCGAACGGCAGAGTCAGGTTTTCGCTTCCGTGACCGGCCTCGATTCCGAACAGCACCGGGCATCCGAGTCCTTCGGTCTGCTCGGCGATAAAACGCATGATGAGCCGCGCCTCGCCTTCGTCGCCCTCAATCGGGCGAATCGCGCCGAAGACGACCCCGGCGCATCGCGAGAGCGCCCCGGATTGCCTCAGTTGCACGAGCATCCGATCGATCCGGTAAGCCTTCTCGCCGGTATCTTCGAGGAAGAGGATCCGTCCGTCGAACGAAGGCGCCCACGGCGTGCCGAGCGTCGCGACCACCACCGAAAGGCATCCGCCGATAAGCCGCCCCTCGGCCGAGCCCGGATGAACCGCTTCGCGCGCGGCAAGTTCGAATCCGCGCAGTTCGCCGGTGAGCAGCTTGCGCAGATGCTCGAAGCCGCGCCGCCCCAGCCCGCGCGCGAAATCCATCGCGACCATCGGGCCGTGAAACGCAACCATCGAGCTTTTGTCCACCAGCGCGTTGAGCAAAAAAGTCGCGTCCGAAAAGCCGAGGAAGGGCTTCGGGGTGAGCGCGATCGCGTCGAAATCAAGCAGCGGGAGCAGCCGGCCGCATCCGTAGCCGCCGCGCGCGGCGAAGATCGCGCGCACGTCCGGGTCGGCAAAATAAGCCTGGAGTTCGCGTGCGCGCTCCGCGTCCGTGCCGGCAAGCACGCCGTCGCGGCTGAGCGCCCGCTCCGAAACCCGCACCCGAAATCCCATCGCGCGCACGACCTCGAGCCCGCGCTCCAGGTGGGAGCGTTCGATTGCCGCGGCGGGAGCCACAACGCCGACCGTATCGCCCGCTTTGAGAGCGGGTGGTTTTAGCGGGACGCGATCCACTTTTTCGTGCCGAGTCTACCATGGCGACGGCACTCGCTGCACATACGAAGGGGCCTTCGGCGCCGACGGGCCCGGTGCGCGCGCGCTCGCTCAGAACGTGCGGCCTACAGCTTCGGCAACCGGACGAACCGCGCGCATCAGATCTTCGAACTTGTCGGGCCTAAGCTGCTGCGGGCCGTCGGAGAGCGCGAGTTCGGGGTTGGGATGCACTTCGATGAGAAGGCCGTCGGCGCCCGCCGCGATCGACGCAAGCGCCATCGGCTTGACCAAGGACCAGATGCCCGTGCCGTGACTCGGATCGACGATGACCGGCAGATGGGTCATCTGCTTGAGCATCGGAACCGCGTTGAGATCAAGCGTGTTGCGGGTCGCGGTCTCGAAAGTGCGGATACCGCGCTCGCACAGGACCACGTTGGGATTGCCCTCGGAGAGGACGTACTCCGCCGCCATCAGGAATTCATCGAGCCGCGTCGCCATCCCGCGCTTGAGAAGCACGGGCTTTCGGATACGGCCGAGACGCCTGAGAAGCGAGAAGTTCTGGGCGTTGCGCGCGCCGACCTGGAGCATATCCGCATGCTCGACGAACAGATCGATGTCGTGCGGGTCCATTATTTCGGTCACGACCGGCAGTCCGACTTTCTTTCCCGCGTTTTCGAGCAGCGTGAGGCCCTCCGCCGCCATCCCCTGGAACGAGTACGGGGAAGTGCGCGGCTTGTAGGCTCCGCCACGCAGCAGATTGGCTCCGGCGCGCTTGACTGCGAGGGCGGCCTGCTCGACCTGCTCGGCGCTCTCGACCGCGCACGGCCCCGCCATCACGATAATCGCCTTGCCGCCGATTTTGACTCCGCCAACGTCAACGATTGAGCCTTCGGGCCGCACCTCGCGGCTGGCGAGCTTGTAGGGTTTGAGCACCGGGATTACCCGCTCGACGCCGGAGACGGCCTCCAGATGGGCGAGCGAACGCTGCGGGCCTCGTTCCTCGCCGGCGCAGGCAATCACGGTTCGCTCGATACCGCGGATCACATGGGCGCGGTAGTCGAGCTCCTCAACCATCCGGACGACGAGCCGGATCTCGTCTTCGGTCGCCGGCGCCTTCATCACGACAATCAAATGCCAAAGCCTCCAATAACACGCTCGCTCATGTTGAATTAGAGCAGGATGGAACGGGGGAGAAAAGTTTAGTATTTACGATGGAGATAGTTACCTGACGCGACCGCGCTAATCGCAAAGTCGCTGGGAGATTTGAATTTGCCGCCGCGACCGACAAAGCCGCTTCGCCTTGTTCATACCTCCGACGTGCATCTGGAAACCGACACGTTTGGCTCCGGGAGCAGAGGCGAGGAGCTGCGCGACAAGGTTCGACGTGCCTTCAGCAACGTTATCGAGGTGGCAAACTCCCGCGAGGCGAACCTCCTGCTTATCGTGGGCGATCTGTTCGATTCGAGCCGCGTGAGCGAAGAGGGTCTCGCCTTCGCCTTCACGACGATTGCGCGGGCGCGGATGCCGGTCGTGATGATCCCGGGCAATCACGACGCTCACGACGAGCGCTCGATATACGCGAGGCTCGCCCCGGAAGTCATGCCCGGCAATCTGCATCTGATACTGGAGCCCGAGGGCGCAACGCTGCATTTTGCCGAGCTCGGTGTGAAAGTGTGGGGGCGCGCGCTGGTCGACCATTCGCCCGAATACCGGCCGCTTGGCGGCGTGCCCGAGCCCGAGCCGGGGCTATGGAACGTCGCGATGGCGCACGGGTATTTTCTCGAAGACGGAGAGACCGAGCGCTCGTCGCCGATAACGCCCTACGAAATAGAGCGCAGCGGCTACGACTATATCGCACTGGGCCACGTACACATCTTCAACGACGTATCGCGCGGCTCGACGCGCGCGCTCTATTGCGGCACTCCCGCGCCGCTCTATTCGAGCGAGGAGGCGGGATGGGTCGTCGTCGCCGACTTCACACCCGGCCAGCCGGTCTCGATTGAGCGCGTGCTGGTACGATCGTAAAAGCGGTACGCCGAGTTTTCTCAGGCGAATCCGGAGCCCGGCAGGCCGTTCACACAATCTGCCGGTTCTGCGTACGTCCCTGTTGAGACGGGTGGGACATTATCGCACCCACGCCTCGGTTCTTCAGTTCCGGATGGGCCCGCGACAGCCCTCGCCACAAAAGGTCGAAGCTGACGCTGTCGAAGGGCCTCGCGACCAGCCCCAGGGCGCCTTCTCGCACAAAGACTTCTCCATTCAGCGCCCGATCTTCGTTTGCGCCCAGGAGCACGATCGTCGTCTCGGGCGCTGCTCTGCGCATTTCGCGGAACAGCGAGACTGAATCCATCTCGTCCGCGCTCGGCAAGTCCAATCCAAGCGTAACCACGTCGGGTCTGACCGTCCTGAAGATCGCCAGCGCCTGAGCAACGGTTCCCACTTCGGCCACCACGTCGCATCCGATGCATTCGAGATGAAGCCGCATCGCATTACGCACGGCGCGCGAACCGTCGGCAATCAAAGCACGTACTGCCATTCAGAAAAATCCTCCTGCCCCTCATCGTCCTCCCCACCTCGGACCCACTGGAAAGCAAGCGACAGGCCAACAGCGCCGGACTCGGCAAAGGCGTGAGAAACCACGATTACACTTCGATTGTTGCGATCGAAGAAGCCGCCACAATGAACGGACCCGGTCTCAAACAAGGACACTCGGGATTCCCGATGCGCGCGGGAGCAACATCTGGTTGGACGCCCGTCTTCGCATTTCTCGCGATTATTCCATCCGTGCTCCAATTGCCAAACGGAACGGGCAAGGTGCACGACCGCGGATGCCGCGCCGTCGGGTTGCATCGGAGGAGAATTATGTTGCACCCACGTGACACGACGCAGGCAAATCCGATGATGACGGGATGGAGACTGCTCGTGGGATGCGAATGAAAATGAAACGGCGGCCCGATCGAGCCGCCGTTTTCCGTCTTGTGAGCTTCGCCTCTCAGGTCGAGGCGCGCCGCCGAATCGGCCGGCGCCGCTTACATCATGCCGCCGCCCGGCATCGGAGGCGTCTGCGACTTCTCCTCGGGCTTCTCGGCTACCATGCACTCGGTGGTGAGCAGGAGGCTGGCTACCGAAGCCGCGTTCTGAAGCGCCGTGCGAACGACCTTGGTCGGATCGATAATCCCGGCCTTCATCAGGTCCTCGAACTCCTCGCTTCCGGCGTTGAACCCAAAGGCTCCCTTGTTGTTCTTGATCTTGTCAACGACGACCGAGCCTTCCCATCCGGCGTTGCTTGCGATCCATCGGCACGGCTCTTCGAGCGCGCGTTTGACGATATTGACGCCAACCCTCTCGTTTTCGCTCACCCGAAGGTTGTCAAGCGCAGCCGAAGCGCGCAGCAGCGCAACGCCGCCGCCAGGAACGACGCCCTCCTCGACCGCGGCGCGGGTCGCGTGCAGTGCGTCCTCGACGCGCGCCTTCTTTTCCTTCATTTCGATCTCGGTGGCCGCGCCGACCCGGATGACCGCAACGCCGCCGACCAGCTTCGCGAGCCGCTCCTGGAGCTTTTCGCGGTCGTAATCGGAAGTCGTCTCGTCGATCTGGGCGCGGATCTGCTTGATGCGCCCTTCGATATCGCTGCGCTTGCCGGCGCCGTCGATAATCGTGGTGTTGTCCTTGTCGACCACGATCTTCTTGGCCCGGCCGAGATCCTGAAGGGTAACGTTCTCAAGCTTGAGCCCGAGTTCCTCGGCAATCATGCGGCCGCCGGAAAGAATCGCGATGTCTTCGAGCATCGCCTTGCGCCGATCGCCGAAGCCCGGAGCCTTGACCGCGCAGCACTGCAGGGTGCCGCGAATCTTGTTGACCACGAGCGTCGCCAGCGCCTCGCCCTCGACATCCTCGGCGATGAGCAGCAGCGGCTTTCCGGACTTGGCGATCGCCTCAAGCACCGGCAGCAGATCCTTCATCGACGAGATCTTCTTCTCGTGAATGAGGATGTATGCGTCTTCAAGCCGCGCTTCCATGCGCTCGGGGTCGGTGACGAAGTACGGCGAGAGATAGCCGCGGTCGAACTGCATGCCTTCGACCACCTCGAGCGTGGTCTCTAGCCCCTTGGCTTCCTCGACCGTGATCACGCCTTCCTTGCCGACCTTCTCCATCGCCTCGGCGATGATGTCGCCGATGGTGGAATCGTTGTTGGCCGAGATGGTGCCGACCTGCGCGATTTCCTTGCGATCCTTGGTCGGCTTGGACAGGCTCTTGAGTTCGCCAACCACGCTCTCGACCGCACGGTCGATTCCGCGCTTGAGCGACATCGGGTCGTGTCCGGCCGCGACCATCTTGATGCCCTCGGTGTAAATCGCGCGGGCAAGCACGGTCGCGGTGGTGGTGCCGTCACCGGCGACATCGGAGGTCTTGGAAGCGACTTCCTTGACCATTTGGGCGCCCATGTTCTCGAACTTGTCCTCGAGCTCGATCTCCTTGGCGACGGTGACACCGTCCTTGGTGACGGTCGGAGCACCGAAGCTCTTCTCGAGCACGACGTTGCGTCCCTTGGGGCCCAGCGTAACGGTCACCGCATCGGCGAGGATATTGACGCCCCTGAGGATTTTCTCCCGGGCTTCCTGTGAAAAACGAACTACTTTCGCGGGCATGGTCTTCTTCTGACTCCTTCGGCTGATTTTCCTTGCGAAGAGTTGGACGACCGGCTATTCGAGCACGCCCAGGATATCGTCCTCGCGCATGATGAGATGCTCTTCGCCGTCAAGCTTGATCTCGCTGCCGGAGTACTTGCCGAACAACACTTTGTCGCCGGCTTTCACTTCGGGCGCGATAAGCTTGCCGTCCTCGGTGACCTTGCCCTTGCCAACCGCGACTACCTTGCCCTCCTGGGGCTTTTCCTTCGCGGTGTCGGGGATGATGATCCCGCCCTTGGTCTTTTCCTCTTCCTTGATACGCTTTACCAGAATGCGATCGCCCAGTGGCCTGATCTTCATGGGTGACCAGCTACCTCCTTCGAAACTTCCTTCTCATTCGCTGTGAATCGGCCTGTACGGACCGCGCGTAAAATTAACCACGAAACGGTCCATGTCAATTGTCACTCAAAGGTTTTGAGTGCTAATGCAGAATCCGCCCTGGGCGAGCCTAGATCAAGCCCTTAGCGTAAAATTAATAAGCGAAAAAACGGCGAACTCTGAGCCCACGACATACCCGAGCGGAGCCCAAAGCCAGATTCCGGAGCTACAATTCGACCGGATGGCCGAGTTTTTCCGAGATCGCCAGCGCCAGCCGGGCGAGCAGTTCGCGACTGTCCTTGTCGTCGATCCATCGCTCGCCCGCCGCATCGAAACCGAAATGCCATCCGTGTGCGCCCGCGGCCAACCATATCTGGCGCGCAGCCGACTGGCGGCTCAGGATGAAACGCTCGCCGTCGGGGAATTCGATCGTGACGATTCCGTCCCCGGTGCTGTAATCGATCTCGTCGGGATCGAGTTGCTCTAGCCAGCCCGCCACCATCGCGAGGCAGGCGTCGGACCTCGCTATGAACTCTCTTTCATCCATGATGACTGAATTCGGCCGCCCGCGCCGCGATGGGCAACAGGCGGCTCCGCCCAGACCTCAGCGGACAATGCCGCGCTTGCGGAGTTCCTCGTCACGGTAGCGGCGGTACAGCAGATTCCATTCGGGGCTGCCCTCAACGATCCCGCGCTTTATAGAAGTTATCTTGCGACGCACCGCCGCGTCGATCTCGTCGCCCTTTTCTGCCCATTGAGCAATAAGTTCGCGCGCCTGGCGAAGTGCGAGCGGAAAGTTGGAAATTTCCGCCAATCCCTCATCGCGAATGCGCGTGAGCGACTCGCGAGCCAGGTAGAGGATTCTTTCTTCCGTAAACCGCATCGATGGCACTCTCCGGGCAGCCTGGCGTCATAGGGAACGCGGGCTCACAACACGAAACCTTTTCTTTCGGCAAGCTTCTGCTTGATAAGCGTCCGAAGGCGGTTGAAGTCGGCGCGCGGGTCCTTGCGCACTTCCTCCTCGGCCAGCCGATTCGCTTCCTCGTCGATCCGCGTCTCGGTCTCGAAGTTCGCGGACATCATCTCGACCACGCAGGCAACGATATCCTTCTGGTCGCGAAGAGGCTTGATCGCACCCTTGGCGACGAGGCCGGACACCAGGAAGTTGGCTAACGAATCTATCTGTACTTCGCGAAGCACCCGTTCATCATACTTCAACATGGGAGCGATCCGCGAATGCGGCGCACCAGGTTCGAATCGTGCCCGGCGCCGCAGGCAGGGCGTGTCCGTGCGAAGCGGAGAGCGGCTTTTCGTGAGCAGCCCGCGTCGCCGGAATGCCAACTTGACAGAAAAATGTGCGATCACTACGGTTACGACTGTCTTCGTTTAGGATAGATTCTTTCTTCATGCGGCTGTCGTGAGAATCCGCGGCGTAAAGTCGGCTGCTTGAAGGGCGTCCTAAGTGAACGGAGAACCCCTTGATCAATAGTCGCACAAAGCGTCGTCCCGCGCGCGAGACTCGCCTGTTGATTCTCGCGATTGGGGTGGCGGTCTGCGCCGCGCTATTTCAGTTCCTGCCCGTTGCGCGGGCGGGCGTCCGTTTACCGAAAAATCCCAGCGTCGCATATCATTTCGACGCGCTTCGGGCACCAAGCCATCAGGTGCTCACGGCGCGTCTGGGCAATCGAACTCTCCGTAGAGGACATCGCAAACGCGTCGTGTGGCCGACTCCGCGGCCGGCGGCGACGCATGCGCTATACGCTTCCCAATCCAGCCCCTCGCTGGCGCAATGGACGTTTGTCGAAGATGCCCTCGTCGCGCGAGGTCCTCCTCTCCTTCCCAGCTAGGCTCTGCTCGGGGTCGGCCCCTTTCACGGGGCCAGCTTAAGAAACCGTGCCGGTCGCGAAGGTTCGGTTTTCCGAAGCGGGCATCCGCTGCGGAAAAACGGTTGTCCGCCAATAGCGGCTGAATCCGGTCGCGCCGGCCGACAAAAGCTGTTTGTGGGAGTTGTAGGACATGGAAGCTCATAGTGTTGTTGAGAGAATCGACACCCTGACGGTGACGGAACTGGCGGCGATGCTCCGGTGCCGGACCGAGACCATATACCGACTCATGAAGCGGCGGGTTCTGCCCGGCTTCAAGGTGGGTAATCACTGGCGCTTCTCGCGGCGCGAAATCGAAGACTGGATGCTGAGCCAGACCCGTCTGTCCGGCACCCGCGAGGCCAGCCCGAGCCGCAGGAGAGCCTGGGCTTAGGTAATCGAATCGGCTCTTGCACATCAGGCGCGGGGAACCAGGCCATTACAATAAAGCGGACCGTGGTTCCCCGCACCACTACCACCTTTCTTGCCAGCTCGGCCGAACCGGGTTCGGCCCCTCAGTATCCGTTCTGTTGACGACTCTCTTCCCTGGCGTAGAACGCGTCCGCCAGCGGCTGAATCGCCGCGTAAAACTGCTTGATATGCCCGATGTTGGCCCCGAAATCGCCGGGGAACCAGCGTAGGATCGAGCTTGAGCCACGCTCGCCGATTGTCGACCGCGAACATAACTCGATCTCGTTTTTAGGCGTGATCCTGACTCGCACGTCGTCCTGCCAGCCGAAAATCTGCGACGTGTACAAGCAGTCGAGCGAACCCGCGTGCTCATCGGATTTGAGGATTGTCCAGCCCGCAAGGCTTTTCACCGCGCTTACCGCCATCTGAAAGAGTTTCGCTCGCGGTATTCCGGGATATCCGCGCGTCTGGAGTTCGGGATAATAGTCCTCTTCCTCCGCTGCCTCTGCCGACGGCTGCTGGCCCGGCCTTTGAGCGGCCGGAGCCGTCGCGCTCCCGGAGGATTTCACGGCATTGGCCGCCTTCTTGCGATTCGCGAGGCCCTTGGTCTCCTTGCCCGCCGGTTGATCCATTGAACAGGCGGCTGAGCCAAGTCCATCTTTGCTCGTGGCGGCCCAGTTCACGGTCAGGAAGCGCTCGGTTCGAGCCGCGACTCCTGGCGCTTCGAAGATGGTCTCGTCGTTCATGAAGAGTGCGGCGCCGGCCAGGGCAACGCAGCACGCTCCAAGGAAGATGGCCACCTGAATGAAGATCGCAATCACCTTCCACGCGCGTGGCGCGAAGCGCGCGGTAACGAACAACAGGACAACGATGAGGGCGAGGCTCTCAAGCCAGTTCATGCCGATGGAGATTCGCTCATCGCAGACGCGCGCGCAATGATTTCGTGCGGGTTGAAAATCGCCGCGACTGAAATTCAAATGAAGACCGCCGATGCTAATGCATCGGCGGTCAGATTGTTGCGTGCAACGCCCGCCCTGTGGCGAGCGCGTGGCGGCCTTTACGCCGGCACCCCCGCGAAACCCCGGCCGTCGCCGCGGAGAATCGCGTCGAAGCGCATCCCGCCGAGATAATGGCGCCGAGCGTCCTCGTCGGTGATCGCGACGCGGCGTACGTCGCGGCGCCGGATCGGCCATATCCCTCCGACCATCGGATGACGCCCTTCGCGGTAGCTGAAGAAGTAGTACAGGAACTGCCGGAGCACTGAGCGACGCGCCTCGGCGGCCAGGTTGCGTCCACCCGCGACCGTGAAGATCTCCTTGAGCATGCGCCCGAAGGAATAAAACCCGGTGAAAGCGTCGCGATACGCCTGCATCAGGGCATTGGCGTCGAGCCGATCGTGCTTCAACGTGACATGCTGAGAGTCGAGGTTGTTGAAATCCCAATCGACGATTTTGCCCTGGTCCGCGAACCGCATCTGGTCCTCAGTGCCGGGAAGCGGGGTCATGATGAAAAACGAAACGATATCGAAGCCTATCCTGCGAAGCGTCTCAGCGGCGACTCGGCCGCAGTCCGGGCCGTCGAACGGGAAGCCGAGCATATAGCCCGCATGCACCGACACGCCCACCCGATGCCAGTTCTCGACCACGCGCCGATACTTGTTGATGACGTGAGCGCGCGCTTCCTCAAGCTTAAGCTTGTGCTGGCGATCGTCGGTGTTCTGGTACTTCGTCGCGTACGCAAGGTTGTCCGGATTCAGCGATTCGATACCGACGAACGCCATGTAGCATCCGGCCCGCGCGCAGAGTTCGGTAAAGCGCTTGCTGCGCCGATGCTTGGCGGTCTCGGTCTCGCCCTCGGCGACATTCGCGTAGGACGAAGCGTCAACGTCCACCTGCATCATGAACGAGAACCGTGGAAATTCCTTCTTGACCTCCACCAGGCCGGTTAGAATCTCTTCCCATCGCGGTGAGCGGAAAAAATCGTCGTCCACCAGAAACAGCGATTGGATCCCATGATGGCGGCAGGCGTCGCGAACCCAGGCGACCACCGCTTCGGGCTCCCGCGAGCGCATCGTGCGACCCATCACGTTCTTCACGCTGCAGTACGAGCACGTGAACGGGCATCCGCGCGAAGTATCGATCGTCGTCATGTTCTCGTTGGAGAATCGCGTCAGATAACGATCGTCCACCAGCGGGAGCTGAGCGTCCGTGATGATCGGCACCATGATATCGTCGCGGCCGGTCTTGGCCCGGATACCTTCGGTGACCGAGTAGTTGGGCTTGAGTTCCCCCTTCAGGTAGTCCTCGATTATGTCGTACCAGAGCGTCTCGGCCTCGCCGACGACCGTCGATATGCCGCAGGAATTTAAAAATTTTACCGAGTCGGGATAGCCGCTTACGTGGAACCCGCCCATCATCGTGGTCAGGCCCTGCGCGACAAACTGGAGCGCGAGGTCGCGGCCGCGCGGGTACTGGTTCGACTGAACCCCGGCAAGCCCAATCAGAAGCTCGACACCGTCTTCACGCGCCTTTTCCTTTATCGCCTTGATCGTCTCGGGGCTTATCACCCCGTCGCAAATCTCATCCCAGATAATCGTCTGCAGATAGACGTTGCGCTCCGCCGAGTAGCGCCGGTTGTACGCGTCGTTCAGCGCCGCGAGCACCGTCAGGGTGTTGTTCGGCTGTACACCGTAACGGAAAGTCGAAACGTATCCTTCGTCATCGTAACGCGAGGGCTTGATGAAATAGACCCGAACAGTGCGGCACGGCTCGGGCTTGCGCGAACCGTCGCTTATCGCCTTGTCCGATGCGGTTAGCTGGAGCATCTGCCCCGACTTGTTCGAGCCGTAACGATTGGTCCCCAGCTTGAGGTAAAGAGCGATCGCGAGCACAGCAAAAAGGCTCGCGGCACAAGCAAAAATCACCATTCCTGGTTCCTCACTAGACCCTGGTTACCTTGAGCCGGCCATTGAAGGTCTAACCGACCGGTCAAGTAAACCTAATCCCGACTGTCAAAGTCAACCTTTCAGCCGTGTTCGCAGGTGAAAAAATTCGGCAAATTCGTTAAAAGTGCGCCGTCGCACCCCATCTGGAGCGCAAGGCTGCGAGCGTGCTTTGCTCACGCCCCGACCAACCGCATCATCGCCTCCGGATAGCGCAGGCCCGCTGCCGCTCCCTTTGGCGCCACTTCTGCGATACGCCGCAAATCCTCGGCGCTCAGCGTAATGTCGAGCGCCGCCACGTTCTCTTCAAGATACTTTCTGCGTTTGGTACCCGGTATCGGAACAATATCCTCGCCTTGAGCCAGAACCCATGCAAGCGCAAGCTGCGCCGGAGTGCACCCCTTTTGCGCCGCTATCTCTTCGACCCGGCGCACGAGATCGAGGTTCTTCTGGAAGTTCTCCCCCTGGAAACGAGGTGAGAAACGGCGGTAATCGTCGGGCGCGAGGTCTTCAATTCGCCGGATTTGTCCGGTCAGAAAACCACGCCCGAGGGGACTGTAGGCTACGAAGCCGATTCCGAGCTCGCGGCACGTCCCAAGGATTTGGTCCTCCGGGTCGCGGCTCCATAGCGAGTACTCGGTCTGAAGCGCGGCGATCGGATGGACCTTGCACGCACGCCGAAGCGTCGCGGGGCCCGCTTCGGAAAGGCCGAGATGCCGAACCTTGCCTTCCTTGACCAATTGCGCCATCGCGCCGACCGTCTCTTCGATCGGTGTGTTGGGATCGACCCGATGCTGGTAATAAAGGTCGATGTGATCGACGCCGAGGCGCTTCAGGCTCGCCTCGCACGCCGAGCGAACGTATTCAGGCCTGCCGTTGACGCTGCGCTTGGTCGGGTCGGCGGTCCTGACGATTCCGAACTTGGTTGCGAGCACAACCTTGTCGCGCCGCCCGCGAATCGCGCGGCCCACGAGTTCCTCGTTGATAAACGGGCCGTACATGTCGGCGGTATCGAGAAAGTTGACGCCGAGTTCGAGTGCGCGATGGATCGTCGCGATTGATTCGGCGTCGTCGCGCGGGCCATAGAACTCCGACATCCCCATGCATCCGAGGCCAATCGCGGAAACGACCAGCCCGCTCTTTCCGAGCGCGCGATACTTCATCGGCTCATGCCTCCCGTCTTTCGCAATGATTGTTATTCCCACCCTGCGCGGACGACATCCGGTTCTTCGAATTCGCGACAGAACCGCGCCCGCGCCTCTGCAAGTCAGGGTTCTGTAGCGCTTCGCCTGAGGCTTCAATTCTCGGCCATTCGGCAGGCGATTGAAAGAACTTTTTTCAGTGCCTGCTGATGACACGCGCAGTTCGGATTACCGCAACGGGCCGGGCCGAATCATACAGGCGGCACCTTAAGTGCGAAGGGCTCGCGGCTTTTCACCGCGCTTGCGGGAGGAAGCGCTTTCGGACGATATGGCGCCGGCCGGTTCCGATTCGCCGCGTCAGCGATACATCTCGACGAGGTTGATCAACCCGAGATCGCGGTAGCGCTCGACCAGGTAGCCTTTTATTTCCTGGACGCTCGCCATCTGAAGCACGTCGCGCGCGACCTGGCGCGCGGTCTGGTAATCGACCTGGCGCAGAACCTTGCGCACCACCGGAATGAAGAGCGGGCTCAGGCTCAGATCGTCGAAGCCCATCCCGACCAGCAGAACCGTCGCCAGCGGATCGCTCGCCATCTCGCCGCAGATGCCGACGTTCTTGTCGGCCGCGCGCGCGACGTTCACCACTTCGGAGACCGCGGAAATAACCGCCGGATGGAACGCCTCGTACAGATGCGCCACCTTGGGATTGTTGCGGTCGGCGGCGAGCAGATACTGGATGAGATCGTTGGTTCCAACCGAAAAGAAATCGACCTCGCGCGCAAGCCTGGGCGCGAGCCATACGGCCGACGGAACCTCGACCATGATCCCCACTGGCACCTGCGGATTATGGTCGAGCCCTTCGTTGAAAAGCTCCGAGCGCGCCTCGGCCAGCAGTTCCTTGGCCCGCCACAATTCCTCGAGGCTTGAGATCATCGGGAAGAGGATGCGCGCGTTGAAGCGGGTCGCGGCGCGCAGGATCGCGCGCAACTGCACCTTGAACAGCCCCGCCATCTCCAGCGAAATCCGTATCGAACGCCATCCGAGGAACGGATTATCCTCGCGCGGCACCCGCATGTAGGGCGGGTACTTGTCAGCGCCGATATCGAGCGTGCGGATCGTGACCGGACGGTTGCCGACCGCCTGGAACATCCGATGGTACAGCGCGACCTGCTGGTTCTCGTCGGGAAAATCCTCGTAGGTCAGGAAGGAAAATTCCGAGCGCAAAAGCCCGATACCCTCGGCGCCGTACTTGAGCGCAATCGCGATGTCGTTGTACAGCGCGATATTCGCCATCAACCGTACGCGATGGCCGTCGCGGGTGGCCGCCGGCTCCGCCACGTCCTGCATCAGGTCCTGCTTGAACTGCTCGTAGCGCTTGGAAAGCGCCTGGTAATCGCGTTCCACGTCCGGAGGCGGATTGACGAACACCGCGCCCGAGCTGCCGTCGACGATAATCGTGTCGCCCTCGGTCACGGATTCCATCAGATGCTCGATGCCGACCACGGTCGGGATCTCAAACGAGCGCGCGAGAATCGCCGCATGGGAAGTGGCGCCTCCCGATTGCAGCGCGATTCCCGCCAGATTCTGATGCGAAACCAGGGTCAACTGCGAAAGGGTCAACTCCTCGGCAACGATAATCGTCGGCTTGACGAAAGGACCTTTGCCGTTTTCCTGGCGCAGATGGCGAAGCACGCGATGGCCGACGTCGCGAAAGTCGGTCGCGCGTTCGCGCAGATAACCGTCGGCAACCGCGAGCATCTGGGCCGATACCTCGTCGATGACCCTGAACAGCGCGCTTTCCGCGGCATAGCCGGCCTGGATGGAATCGCGGATACGCCCGATGAACTCTTCGTCCTCCAGCATCAGGCGATGGCCGTCGAAGATTTTCAGATCGGCCTCGGGCATCAGCGGCGCCATCCGGGCCTTCAGCGCGGTTAGCTCGGCGCGCGAGCGCGTGAGCGCCTCCTCGAGACGCTTGAGCTCGGCCTTGACGTCGCGCGTGCGCTGATTGCGATCGATGGTGCTTAGGAAAGTTCCAACGACGTGCGCCTGGCCGCGGGCGAATCCGGGCGCGGCGGGGAGACCGACCAGGCGCGGACGGCGAATCTTAGTGGGCGCAGCGAGCCGGGTCTTTCCGCCGACCTTTTCGTAGTCCTTGAGCTGACGGTTCGCCTCGATCATCCGCCGACGGTACTCGTCGCGCTCTTTTTCCTTGGTCGCGAGCGTCTCGCGCAGGCGAAAGTGCGAGAGTATCTGCGCGATCTGGCTGGCCGCGGTCTTCATCAGACGGACTTCGGTGCGGCTGAATTTGCGCCGCCCGAGGGTCTGCGCAACCAGCACGCCAAGCGGCTTGTTGCGCCCGTCTTGGACCGGAACGCCGAGAAAAGTGTGATAGCGCTCTTCGCCGGTTTCGGGAAAATATTTGTAGCGCGGATGGCTTATCGCGTCGGAGACCGAAACCGGCTCTCCGCTTTCGATCACAAGGCCAACCAACCCCTCATTGACGCGCATCGACACCTTGCCGACCGAATCACGGTCGAGCCCGACCGTGGCCCGAAGCACCAGGCGAGAGCGTTGCGGATCGAAGAGGTAGAGCGAGCACACTTCCACCTCCATCCCCTTGGCGATCGCCGCAACGATTCTGTCGAGCGTCTCCCTGAGGTCGGCCGCGGCGTCCCCGCTGATCTGGGAAATGTCCTCGATCAGGGCAAATTGGTCGCGGTTGGAACCCATAGCCGATTGTTCTACCAAGTGCGACGCAATTTTATCCCACCGGCTTCATCCCAAACAACTGTTGAGGCTTTCGCGCTCTCTAAAATGCGCATCGAAAGCAGAGACGCGCGTTAAGCGGCGGCCAATGGAATTCGAGAGCGGTCTGCGACTCGACGTTAACGTGCGTTACGGCAGGTCAAACGGGACCACGTTGCCCTTGAGCAGTCCCCGGCCTGCGCGACATCGCCGCGCCCGGACAGCTTCGATTAGATTCTGCACCTCGCGGACCGGCTCGTCGAACAACGTGCTTACGCATCCGATCGATCCCGCCGAATGGGAATCGCTTCCGGCGACCTCGGCGATGCCGAGAATCCGCGCGACGCGCAGCGCGAACAGATTCTCTTCTTCGGAGCACGCGCCGTTCAGGACCTCGATCGCATCGACCATTTCGAAGATGGGCAGTTTCGCGGCGCGCTCCGGATGCTCGGGGTCGATCGGCTCCTGGTCGGGATTGATGAACGAGAAGCGCGCATCGAGCTTGTAGCGGAAGGGATGATTGGCGATGAGAATGCCGCCCTCGGCGTTGACGATCTTGCGAAGCTCGCCGAGCTTGTAGATCCCGCCGATATAGCGCTGCAGGCCGAAGACGCCGATATGCCCCATGTCGGTCGTGACTTCCATTCCGCGCAGGAAACGCACGTCGGAAGCCTCGGCGACCTCGGGCGTCTCCTTGAGGTCCCACATGTTGTCGTGCTCGGTGATGCAGATTGCGCCGATCCCGATCGAGCGCGCGCGCTCGAGCATCGCCACGGGCGAAAGATTGGAGTCCGAGCTGCCGCGGCTCGTGTGCAGATGAAGATCAACGGTGAAGTAGGGCCCCGTCGGGTGCCCGCTTCGCGACTGCGGCATGACGGTCGAAACCTACCTGGGAAGTTCCGAGCTGAGCGTGATTTTCTTCATGTGGTCGCCGACCTTGATTTTGTCGACGACGTCCATCCCTTCGACCACGCCGCCGAAAATCGTGTACTGGCCGTCGAGTCCCGGCTGCGGCTCGAGGCAGATGTAGAACTGGCTGCCGCTGGAGCGGCGCTCGGGATTGACCTGGTCGCTCTTTCGCGCCATCGCGACCGTGCCGCGCAGGTGATGCTCCTTGGGATCGATCTCGGCCGGCAGGTCGTAGCCCGGGCCGCCCATCCCGGTGCCGTCGGGATCGCCGCCCTGGACGACGAAGCCCGGGACGACGCGATGGAAAGTCAGGCCGTTGTAAAAGCCCTTTCGCACCAGCGTCTCGAAGTTCTCGACGGTCTTGGGAGCAACCTTCGGATAGAGCTCGATTACGAAAGTTCCCCGCTCGGTTTCGACTATCGCGTAATGTCCTGTGTTGCGCACCGGCACTCCGTCAAGCCTCGGCCCCGCTCCATGGCACGCGGACGCGAACAGTCCCATCGTCATCGTGACGGCAAGGCAGGCGGCCAGATAGATTTTGTTCCTCATCTGAAATGCCGCGCCCTTGCGCGGCTCCCATTGAACTATTCGACCGAGGCAGTCGCGCGCAAGTATTTTCATCGCGCGGCGCCCGGGCAAAATCCGAAACGCGGTGGTGGACATCGCGATACCGAGGCGGCACAATGCGCCTCGCGATGACGCAATGGTTCGATACGGCGCGTTTCGGAATGTTCATCCACTGGGCGCCCGCGAGCCAGCGCGGATGGGAACTATCGTGGCCGCTGACCGGCGGGCTCGGCGCGCTGCCGCATTGCGAGAGCGTTGCGGTCGCCGAGTATCATTCGGCCGCGCGCACTTTCAATCCCGTCCGTTACGACCCTCGTGCGTGGGCGCGGCTCGCGCGGCGGGCCGGGATGAAATACGCGGTGCTGACGTCGAAGCATCACGACGGCTACGCGATGTTCCATACCGCCAGCTCCGAGTACTCAGTCGAGCACTCGCCGTTTCACCGCGACATCGTCGGCGAGTTCGCCGAGGCGTTTCGCGCCGAGGGACTTCGCGTCGGCCTCTATTTCTCGCTCATCGACTGGCATCATCCCGACTACCCGCCGTTCACCGACGCTGACAAGCCGTACCGCTTCGACTCGATACGCCGGCCGTCTGCCGATAAGTGGGAGCGGTTCATCGCCGCGATGTTCGCGCAGGTGCGCGAACTGCTTACGAACTACGGCCGGATCGATCTTTTGTGGTTCGACGGCGGATGGGAACGGACCGCCGAGGAATGGCATGCGCGCGAGCTGGTCGCGATGATCCGATCGCTCCAGCCCGAAATCCTTATCAACGATCGCCTGCCCGGCTTCGGCGATTTCGCGACGCCCGAGCAGGCGGTGCCGCCAAGGCCGCCCGAAGGCCCCTGGGAAACCTGCCTGACGATCAACGATAGCTGGGGCTACAACCCCTCCGATCGCAATCTGAAGTCGCCGCGTTCGCTCATCCATACGCTGTGCGAAGTGGCGGGCAAGGGCGGAAATCTGCTTCTCAACGTAAGCCCGACGGGAGATGGCGCGCTCCCGCCCGAGCACGTCGAGCGGCTTGAAGCGTTCGCGCGATGGATGGAACAAAACGGCGAGAGTATCGCGGACACCGCGCCGGGACTCGAACCGTGGCAGTTCTACGGTCCCTCGACGCGCCGCGGCAACCGCCTGTACTTGCATCTGCTGATGCGCCCGTATGAGGCCGTATCGGTGCGCGGCGTGCGCGTCAGGCAGGTCAAATCCGTCCACGCGCTCGGCTCGGGCGAAGAGCTTCGCTTCACGAAACGAGTCGCCGCGGTGGACGCGCTGTTCAACTCCGATCCGAGCGGCGAGTTGGTGATCGATGTTCCCGAGCGCGTTCTGGACCCGGATGCGACCGTGCTTGCGCTCGATTTCGCCTAGCGTCGAGACATCCGTACGAGAGTCCGGCCCGCACGGAACGAGAACCGCGCGACTTCAGGCCAAATCCCAGTATTTGCCGACGCTCTGAAGCGCCCGCTCGATTATCGGCATCACGCGGTCGCCTCGCGGCGGATTCTGAAGGGGTTCGTCGGCCTCGCGCCCGAATTCCTCGAGCACCGCCCTGCCCGAGTTGGCGAGCGCTTCGAGATCGTAGCCGCCTTCGAGCACCGCGACGACCTTGCCGCCGCAGCTCTCAGCGGCAAGCCGCCTGACCCGGCGCGCCATCTGCTCGAAGCCCGTCTCCGTCACCTCCATCGCGCCGAGCGGGTCGCGGAAATGGCAATCGAATCCTGCCGACACCAGGATGAACTCGGGCTTGAAGGCACGCCCGATCGGCAGGATCAGCTCGTCGAAAACGCGAAGATATTCGGGGTCGCCGAACCCCGCGGGCATCGGCGCATTGACCGTGTAGCCGATACCCTCGCCCGCGCCCATATCGTAAAGCGAACCGGTTCCGGGGTAGTGCGGATACTGATGGGTCGAGACGTAGAGCAGGTTTTTTGACTTGTAGAAGATGTCTTGCGTGCCGTTGCCATGATGGAGGTCCCAATCGACCACCATCACCCTCTCAAGCCCTCTCTTGAGCAGCCACGAGGCGGCTATCGCGACGTTGTTGAAGAAGCAGAAGCCCATCGCGCGATTGGGAAGCGCGTGATGCCCGGGCGGACGGACGATCGCAAAGGCATTGTCGGCTCCGCCTTCGAACACCGCCTCGACCGCTGTAAGCGCGCCGCCCGCGGCGAGCAACGCGGCGCTGTACGTGTCGCGCGAGGTGTGAGTGTCGGCGTCGAAATCGTAGCGGTCCACGTGCGAGGTCTTCTCGACCAGCGCGATATAGTCGCTGGTGTGGCATAGCGCGATTTCCTCGAGCGTGGCTTCGCGCGGCGGGCAGAAGTCAAGTCCGGCGCGCTCGAGGCTTTCCGCCATCTCAATCATAACTCTCACACGCTCGGGGCGCTCGGGATGGGCCCGGCCGGCAAAATGCTTCAGATAACGGCGGTCGGTTACGATTGCGGTTTTAACCATCGTTGACACCCCGACGGGCGATCATGTTTGATTATAGACGGGAGCTGCGTCGACAGGCACGCGCGCCGTCGCTTTCAGGAAGCGGAATTTGGGCATTACCGAAATAATACTGATTCTTGTCGTGGCGCTGATTGTCGTGGGCCCCGAGGGCCTGCCCGATTTCCTGCGGGCCGCTGGCAAGATAGTGCGCGAGTTGCAATCCGCCGGAAACACCGTGATGCGCGAATTGACCGAGGCGGTCGATGAGCCGCGCCGCGCGCTCAACGAACTCAATCCTCTTGCTCCTAATTCCGGCACGCGAAGTCCGAAGCAGAACAACTCCGGGCCGGAGCCGGAGAAGAGTCCGGAAGATACGCCAGAGCAACACTAAACTCTGTTTGTGACAGACGAGGAAACGAATCTCCCGACGGAATTGCCGGAGGGCGTGGAACTCCCGGACCCCGAGCATATTCCCGACGGCCCCGACGAAGCGCGGATGCCGATAATCGAGCATCTGCGCGAACTCCGCACCCGCCTGATCCGCGCGCTTATCGCCTTGGTGGTCGGCTTTGCGGTCGCCTATCTGATTTCGGACCAGCTCTTCGCGGCGCTGACCTGGCCGATTCGCGAAGTCTCGCACGGCAAGGTAATGCTGATCGGAACGGGCGTCGGCGAGGCGTTTTTCACCAAGATAAAGGTGGCGCTGGTCGCCGGGCTGTTCATCGCCAGTCCTGCGGTATTTTACGAAATCTGGAAGTTCATCGTCCCCGGCCTCTACAAGTCCGAACGGAGGATGGCGGCGCCGTTCATCATCTCGGCGACGATATTCTTCATCCTTGGCGGATATTTCTGCTGGGCGGTTGTGTTCAAGGTCGGCTACACGTTCTTCCTGTCGGAGTACGCGAGTATCGGCGTCACCCCCACGATTCGGATTAGCGAGTATCTGGCGTTCTCCACGAAGCTGATGCTCGCCTTCGCGCTCACCTTCGAGATGCCCATTTTCGCATACTTCCTGACCCGGCTCGGGATCATCGACCATCGCATGATGCTGCGCCAGGTCAGCTACGCGGTTCTCGGCATCTTCGTGGTGGCCGCGATGCTGACGCCGCCGGACATGGTCTCGCAGTTCCTGCTCGCGATACCGCTTTTGCTCCTGTACGCGCTGAGCGTCGGCGTGTCGTATTTGTTCCGGCTGCCTCACGAAGAACCGGCGCCGGCCGCCGAAGGTTCCGACGGTCCCGAAGTTTCCTGAGCGTCTCGTCGTTCCCCGGAAAAGCCATAACGCCCTTAAGATGAGCGAGCATGAGCGGGCGCGACAAGCGCAAGCGCCCGTCGCGGACCGAATCTGGCTTACCCACAGGGCCGGGCGTAACATTTACCTTGGGTAAGGGAATTTGGGGCATTTTCGAAAATGGTGCTGAACCCTCCCCAGATCTGAACTCGAAAGCGCAGTAACGCTTCAGCCCGTGGAGAACGAGGAAAGCAACCAGACCGAGCCTGCGGAGAACGTCGAGTTCCTCGAAGGCGAGCAATCACCCGACGGTCCCGACCTGGCGCGCATGCCGATACTCGAGCATCTGCGCGAACTCCGCACCCGCCTGATCCGCTCGCTTATCGCGCTGGCGGCCGGCTTTGCGGTCGCCTATGCGATCTCCGATCAACTGTTCGCCGCGCTCACTCTGCCGCTTCGCGAAGTCGCGCACGGCAAGCTGCTCCTTATCGGAACCGGCGTCGGCGAGGCGTTCTTCACCAAGATAAAAGTGGCGCTGATAGCCGGCCTGTTTATCGCAAGCCCGGCGGTCTTCTACGAGGTCTGGAAATTCATCGCGCCCGGACTTTACAAGTCCGAGCGCCGGATGGCGGCGCCGTTCATCCTGTTCGCCACGGCTTTCTTCATCCTGGGCGGCTATTTCTGCTGGGCGGTGGTGTTCAAAGTCGGCTACGCGTTTTTCATCCACGAATACGCCACGATTGGCGTGACGCCCACGATTCGAATCAGCGAATACCTGGCGTTCTCGGCCAAGCTGATGCTCGCCTTCGGGGTCACGTTCGAGATGCCTATCTTTGCCTACTTCCTGACCCGCCTGGGCATGATCGACCATCGGATGATGGTGCACTACTTCAAATATGCATTTCTTGGCATCTTTGTCGTGTCCGCGATTCTGACCCCGCCCGGGTTCGTCGCGCAGTTCCTGCTCGCGATACCACTTCTCCTCCTGTACGCGGTCAGTATAGGAGTCGCCTACGTGTTTCGTTTGCCCGAGGGCGAAACCGAACCGGCCGCCTTGGGACCGGGAGTCTCCTGAATCCTGCGGCACTGAACCTTCGAAAGGGAAAAGAATGGCCATTATAGATGAGTTTCCGAAGGCATACGGCGCTCCTGGTATTCCCCCTCGGTGGACCCGTAGCGCAAAGGATATCGTCGGCACCGCCTATTCGACCTCGAGTCGCGTGTGGTTCACGGCTTCCAAGGGCGTCTTGAACGAAATTTATTTCCCGACGATCGACATGCCGCAGGTGCGTGACGTCCAGTTCCTGGTGACCGACGGCGAAACCTTCTTCCACGAGGAACGCCGCAACCTCGAAAGCCGCACCGAGTATATCGGCGAGTACGGACTTGGCGTGCGCGTCACCATGAACGACCCGGAGGGCCGCTACAGCTTCATCAAAGAAGTTATCTCCGACCCGCACAACTCGTGCGTTTTGATCGACGCGCGGCTCGAAGGCGACCCGGCTTTCCTCGCGCGTCTTCAACTGTACGTGCTGGTCGCCCCGCATCTTGGGGTCGGCGGATGGGGCAACAACGGCAACTTCGCGCGAATCCACGGGCGCGAGTTCCTGACCGCGCACAAGGAGGGCGTATGGCTGTCGGTCGCGGCCACGGTTCCGTTCGCCAAGCGTTCATGCGGATACGTGGGTACGACCGACGGATGGCAGGATCTCGCGACCAACTTCAGGCTCGACCATGAATTCGCCTCGGCCACCGACGGCAATATCGCTCTAATCGGCCAGTTGGACCTGAGCGAAACGCGTTCGTTCACGCTCGGACTTGGCTTCGGCCGCACCCTCCATCGCTCGGTCACAACCCTGTTCCAAGCGCTCGGAATTCCGTTCGGCAACCATCGCGCGCGTTTCCTTGAGCAATGGAGCCGCGCCTGCATGCATTTCCTGCCGCTCGAGCGCTTTTCCAGCGACGGCGGATGCCTTTACCGGCGAAGCCGCGAACTGTTGCTCGCGCATGAGGACAAGAGCTACCCGGGCGCGATGATCGCCTCGCTAAGTATCCCGTGGGGCGAGGCCAAGGGCGACGAGGATCTCGGCGGCTACCACCTGGTATGGACGCGCGACATGGTCAACAGCGCGACCGGCTTGCTTGCCGCCGGCGACCCGCAGACCGGGGTCCGCGCGCTCATCTACCTGGCCTGTTCGCAGAAGCCCGACGGCGGTTTCCCGCAGAACTTCTGGATCGACGGCGAGCCCTACTGGAACGGGATACAACTCGACGAGGTCGCCTACCCGATAATGCTGGCCTGGCGGCTGCATCGGTACGAGGCGCTCCGGGAGTTCGACGCGTACCCGATGGTCAGGATGGCGGCGCGCTACCTGATTGAAAACGGCCCGGCCACGCCGCAGGAACGATGGGAGGAAAACAGCGGCTATTCGCCCTCGACGCTTGCCTCCAATATCGCCGCGCTGATCTGCGCCGCCTCCCTGGCGCTGGAACGCGGCGACGAGGCAACCGCGCAATATCTCGGCGAATACGCGGATTTCCTCGAGTCGCACGTCGAGGCCTGGACCGTCACCAATAACGGCACGCTGGTTCCCGGCATCAAGCGCCATTACGTGCGCATCAACCCGGTAGACCCAAACAATCCCGAACCCGACGAAGATCTCGACCGCGCGACGGTCCTTATCCACAACCGACCGCCCGGAACGCAATCGGTCTTTCCCGCGGCCGAGATCGTCGATGCTGGTTTTCTCGAACTGGTCCGCTACGGAATCCGCAAGGCCGGCGACCCGCTGATAGAGGACTCGCTCAAGGTGATCGATGCGGCGCTGCGCGTGGATTTTCCCGCCGGCCCGTGCTGGCGGCGCTACACACACGACGGCTACGGCCAGCGTGACGACGGCGGACCGTACCTGGGATGGGGACGGGGACGGCCGTGGCCGCTTCTGACCGGCGAGCGCGGGCATTACGAACTAGCCGCGGGGCGCGACCCGAAGCCTTATATCCGCGCGATGGAGGCGTTTGCGAATCATACCCAGCTTCTGCCCGAGCAGATCTGGGACCAACCCGACATCCCCGATCAGCTCCTCTTCTATGGGATGCAGACCGGAGCGGCGACGCCGCTTATGTGGGCGCACGCGGAGTATATCAAGCTGCTCCGCTCGGCCGCCGACGGCAAAACTTTCGACCTGATTCCCGAAGTCGCCGAGCGCTACCAGTCGCGTCGGCGGCGCAAGACTATCGAGTTCTGGAAGTTCAACCGCCATGTCCGTTCGCTCGCGCCCGGCACGACGCTCAGAATCCAGGCCGGGGCGCCGTTCATCCTGCATTGGACGCGCGACGACTGGCGCTCGAGTATCGACACCTCCGCGACCATGACTCCGCTCGGGATCGGCCACGTCGATATCGAGGTATCGCGCTCGCAGCGCGCGCCGATCCGCTTCACATTCTACTGGAAGGAAACCGGCCAGTGGCAGAATCAGGATTTCGCCGTCGAAGTCATGGCATAGCGGCCGAGCCGGACGAGTCGATTTCGCGGATGGAAAATCGTCCGCGCAGCGAATTGAGCATCGCGCGCACCTCGGGCTCGGTTTCGGCGGAAAAGTACAGGCACAGGTGATGGCGCTGGGGATCTTCCGTACGGAGCGTCACGAGGTTGTCGTAGGACTCGACGATGGCCTTGAAGAGCGCGATATCGCGGGGCGCGAGCGCAAAAATGATCTTCGCGATCCCGCCCGGCGGGGCCGGCATTTTGGCGGTGTTCGTGCGGCGCTCGTCCGTTTCCATGCTCATGCTACATTCTAGACGATGAAGCTTGCGCGGCTAGTCTTCGTAACCGGCAAGGGCGGCACGGGCAAGAGCACCGTTTCGGCGGCGCTCGCGCTCGGGCTTGCCCGCGGATGCGACGTCACGCTCGCCGACCTTGATCAGAAGCTTTCCGCCGCGCGATTGCTCGGTGTCCAGCTCAACGGCGGCGAACCGGTTCGCGCATCCTCGCGCCTTCAAGTAATGGCGCTCGACCCGCGCCTCGAACTGGAAGCCTTTCTTGAGAGAATCGTGCCGATCAAGGCGATCTCGCGCCGGATGCTGCGCAGCCGCACGTTCGGCTACGTAAGCGCCGCGCTTCCCGGCCTAGAGGCATTCCTGATGCTCGAACGGCTAAGGCTCATGACGGGAGAAAGCGCCGGGCACGGCGGCTATCTGGTCGTCGACGCACCCGCCTCCGGCAACGCCCTCGAGATGCTTTCCGTCGCCCGCGGGGTCAAGGGAATCGCGCCGCTCGGCACGCTCAACCGGCTCGCTTCCGAGGTCGAATCGTTCCTCGGCGATCCCGCGCGGTTCTGCGTGCTCCTGACGGTTACGCCCGAGGAGATGGCGATACGCGAGGCGATCGAGACGGCCAAGCTTCTCAGGGCGAGGCTCGGCATCAGCTCGATCGGCGCGGTTCTCAACGGCGCCGTCCCTCCATTGTTCGACGCCGCCGAACTCGCGGCGCTCTCCGCGATGGAAGAGCACGCGCGGCTCGCGCTCAGGAGAAACGCTCTAGCTGAGCATACGGTCGGCGCGCGAGAGCAACTTGCCGCCGGCGGAGTCCGGGTTGTCGAACTCCCGATGCTCTTCAGGCCGGCGCTTGGCAAGGCCGAGCTGAGAAGCCTCGGCCTTCGGCTCGCCGAGGGATTTGCGCGTCATACATGAAGCATCCGCTTGACCTGGATGGGCGCCGGCTCATGATCTGCCTCGGACCCGGCGGCGTCGGCAAAACCACGCTATGCGCGGCGCTTTCGGTGTACGCCGCGGCCGCTGGAAACGCGGTTGACGTGATGACGGTCGATCCGGCGCCGCGCCTGCTCGACGCGCTCGGCCTCGACCCGGCGCGCGCCGATCTGCAGGAAGTCCCGCTCGACAGAGTCGTCCCGGAAACCCCCGCGCGCGGCCGGGCGAATGCGCGGCTTCGCGCGCTCCGGCTCGATCCCAAGCATACTTTCGACACGCTGGTGCGCCGCCATGCGCCCAGCGCTTCGGCGCGCGACGCGATCCTGGACAACCGCATCTATCAGAACCTGTCGAGCGCGCTCTCCGGCGTGGGCGAATACATGGCGATGGAGAAGCTTCTCGATCTCGTCGCCGAGCGCACCACTGATCTGGTCGTGATCGACACGCCGCCCGCCGCCCAGGCGCTGGATTTCCTGGACGCGCCGCGCCGGCTTCTCGACCTGCTCAACTCGCGCGCGCTCTCGCTGCTCGCAAGCCCGCGCGGCCTGATGCGCGGAGGTCTCAGGATGTTCGACATGGCGGCGCGCGCGGTGCTGAGCGCCTTCGATCGGGTCACCGGACTTCATCTGCTCGCCGACGTGCAGTCGTTCGTCACCAGTTTCGAGGGAATGTACGCGGGATTCGCCGAACGCGCTGAAATCGCCGGGCAATTGCTGCGCGCGCCGGAAACGATGGTGGTGCTGGTCACGGCGCCCGAGTCGGAGCGCCTGGAGCAGACGCGGGAATTCGCTCGCGCCCTTGCGGAGTCGGGACTCGGAGTTGACGCGCTGGTGGTGAATCGCGTGATGCCGCGAATGCCGAAGGCTGCGGAAATCGAGAGCGCCCGGATTCCGGCCGCTCTAAAGCGCAAGCTCGCGCGCAATCTCAAGGATTTCTCGGCGCTCAAGGCACGCGAGGAGCGCGCGCTTGCGAAACTGAAGACCGATCTCCCGGCGGATGTGCGTATAATGGTCGCGCCGGATCTCGGGCGCGAGCCGCGCTCGCTGGCGGATCTCCTTGAGATTGCCCGTCGGCTCGAAACGCGCTGACGGGGCTACTGCGTGCCGCCCGCGCCGCGCCGTCGCGCCCCGGCCTTCGGCGCGGGCTTCGTCTTGGGCGCTTCCCTGGCGATGAGCCGGTCCACCTTGATGCTAAGGTTGAGGAGCTGGCTGCTCAGATGGTCGATTCGAGCCTTGAGTTCGCGAACGTCCTTCTTGGACGGGATATTGACGAAGTCGAGCACGGTCTCGACATTGCGATCGAAGCTGCGCTTGTTTTCCATGAAGCGCTCGCCCGCACGGGCCATCCCCTTGCGCAGGCGTTCGTTGCTCATGACCTCGTTGAAGAAGCTCGAAATCCCCTCTTCGCTCATCTGCCTGAGTTTGGAAACCAGGCTGCCCGCGTCGCGTCTTGCCATGGTTCAAACTATATATATTTGACGCCGCTGAGACCATGAACACGATGGCAACCGTGCTGGGCTTCATGTCGGGTTTCGCCCTGATGGGGTATCATCAGGGGCCGCTCGACCTGATCGCGACTTCGCTCGCAATCGACGCGACGCTGGCGCCCTTGACCGCGATCATCGCCTCACGCCACGGCCGCAGCACGGCGCTGTGGGCCATACTCGGCTTTGCCTTTGGAATGTGGGCGCTTGCCGTCATCCTTATCGCGACGCGCCGCTCCGAACCGCCCTACCCTCCACCGTCGCCGCATCGCTCGTCGCCGCCTTCCGATGCCGCCTGAGCCATCTGAGCGCGGGCGCATACACCCTGGCTTCGGCTTTCGTTCCGCTTAGCACGTCCAGATGACCCCATCCGGGAAGATTCGTGACGGTTACGTCGCGGCTTGCGGTCGAATGCGCCGACTCCGCCACCATCGCGGGCCATCCCGGCGCTATATTGCTGCTGCTGAAGGCGATTACCGGGATCTTCGACGCGTGGAGCCGGGCGAGCCGCGCGGGGGTGAACGGGTTTTCGGTATCCTGCACGGCCGGCCAGTAGCGATCGTAGGTCGCAAGCACCCGCGCAAGCACCTCCACGTTGGAGAATCCGCCCTGGGGATTGGCAAGACCGCCGTGCCCGCCGAAACCGGCCGAATGGTACAACACGAATTCCAGGTTCTCCCGCGCGGTCTTGAATTTCGCCAGCGGCGCGGGTCCGTCGGGATCCTTGATTACGCGCTCAAGAAGCGCCTTTCGCTTCTCCCAGGTAAGATGGCGTCCGCCAAGGTCGTCGGCGTACCGCTCAGGCGCCGGACGCGAGGGTCGGCGTGGGATGAATCCGTCGAGCGCGATTAGCCCCTCGACGCGCTCCGGGTATATCGACGCGTAGAGATACTCGAACTCGACGCCACGGCTGAATCCCGCAACGAAGATCTTCGCCTGCCCGGTTTCCCGCCGGATAAAATTCGCCGCCGCCGCGATATCCGAGACGAAGAGTTCGCTCGTCCATCCCCGAAGCTCCGCGAGCTGCGCCATCGGCGTCCCGGGCGGGATGAAGTGAGTGCGATAGTCCATCGTCCATACGTCCACGCCGTTCGCCGCCAGATACAGCGGGAACGAGTAGCGCGGGTCGTCGGGCGCAACCTCGCCGTTCATGTTGGTGCCGGGAAGAAAGAGCACCACGATTGCCGGATGACGCGGCGCGGCCGCGCCATGATAGAGATGATGAAGCCCGATTCGGTCGAATTGCGACGGTCCGCGTGTCGCAACGAAATACGTTTCGCGGACATCGGGCGCCTTCGCAAACGTTCGCGGCCTGCCTACCTCCGAAAATCCCGACGCCCACGCGGGTACGGCCCAAAGCGCCGCCACAATCGCAAGCGCGCTCAATCGTGCCACGAGGGAAATGTCTTTGCGCCACATGAGTCAGTATTACCCCGTTGAGGAGCGCGACACCTTCGCCGCGCGCGCGGATTCTCCGCCGCAGGCGGGCGCGCAACCTATATATCATGTCCCGGCCGGGCACGTATCGGCGGTTGACCATGCCGCTTGCGCCGTGCGAAACAGTTTCTTTCGGACCTCATCCGCAAAACGGGAGACTACCGATGAGCTCGAAGGTTGAATTTGCCGTGTTTTCCCCGCAGGTCGGACTTCCCGCCAAGGCGTTGCTCGATCGCGCAAGCCTGTGCGAGAAGCTCGGATACCATTCGTTCTGGCTCGTGGACCATTTCTTTCAGCGCGGGATGACCGACATCGATTGCCTCGAGGCGCTCACCATGATGAGTGCAATCGCGGCGCGCACGGAAAAAATCCGCATCGGAACCCTGGTGCTCTGCAACTCCTACCGAAACCCCGCGCTCCTCGCCAAATCGCTCACGACTATCGACCAGATAAGCGGCGGAAGGCTCGAGGTCGGGATGGGCGCCGGGTGGATGGACGAGGAGTATCGCGCCTACGGTTATGAGTTTCCCGCGATGGGCGTTCGGCTGAAGCAGCTCGAAGAGGGCCTTCAAATCCTCAAGCTGATGTTCACCGAGAGGCGCGCCTCCTTCAAAGGCCGCTACTATTCGATCGACGATGCGCCGAACAATCCCAAGCCCGTCCAGAAGCCCCATCCTCCCATCACGATCGGCGGCAGCGGCGAGAAGGTGATGCTCCGCCTGGTCGCGAAATACGCCGACCGCTGGAACTGCCCCGCCGGCTACGACAACTTCGGGCGCAAGTACAATGTCCTCAAGGAACACTGCAAGGCGATCGGCCGCAATCCGTCGGAAATCAACGTCTCCGAGCAGCTCCTGGTATGTATCGGCAGGACCGAGTCCGAAGTCGAACAGAAATGGAAAATGGCGGAGCGCCTGAAGCCGTTTTCAATCACCGGCATCAAGGGCACGCCGACCCAGCTCGTCGAGCAGCTACGCAAACGCGTCGCGATGGGGATCACGTTCTTCACCATCTTCTTCAGCGACTTCGCTCCGCCCGACACCCTGCAACTGTTCGCAAACGAGGTCGCATCCGCGTTCAAGTAACAGACCGAAGAGCGCCGTCACGATGCACTCGCGAATCGGCACAGGACTGCTTTTCATATTCGCGGCGATTCTCGCCGTGACGCTCGGAGCCTGTTCGAATGCGGCGCATTTCACGACCGAGCTCGACGCGCCCGGCAGTCTCGCGCCCGGAAACGCGGTGACCTATCAGGGCGCCCAAATCGGCCAGGTAACCAGCCTCAGCCCCGCTCCGCTCGGCGGTTCGGAAGTCGATTTCGAGGTGCGGCAGGCGAACGCCGACGACGTGCATCGGGATTCGCTCGTCGTGCTGCAGAGCGGCGGCGACTCGGCGTGGCTGGAGCTTCGCAACCCGAACGCCTACAGCCCGGCCGCCCAGCCTGGCTCGCGAATCCAGGGCGCGGACTCGGAAGCACAGGCGCGCATGATTCTCGCGAGCCGCGGCCTGGGCGCGACGCTCGGTGGACTCGCGCAATTCCTGGGCTCCGCGCCTTCGGGCGCATCCCCGCTCAACGCGCTCACCCGCGAGCTGGCCGCGATGCAACAAAACCTGGCCGCAAACGCCTCCGTGAATCAGGCCGTCGCGCGCGCGCAACTCGACCGCCTGGTCGCCCAGGGCCAGGCGCTCGAACAGGAGCTTATCCGCCAGGGCCACACCGCCGAGGCGCGGCGCCTGCGCCGCCAGGTCGAAGGGTTGATACGCTCGTTTTCTCCGCCGCCGCCGAGTTCATCAGGCACGCTGGTTACGCCGAAGGTCTATCATTGACGCCGCCGGAGCGACGATGGATACACGAAGACTCACCGACTACCTGAGGCGCAAGATGCCCCAAGCGCGTGAGCTTGGCGTGACCGATCTCAAGCGCATCTCGGGCGGTTCCTCGCGCGAGACCTACTCTTTCGACCTCGAATGGAGCGAAGACGGCGAGCGCCATTCCCGCCCGCTCATCGGACGGCGCGATCCGACCGGCGGCCTGCTCAAGACCGAGCGCGAGCGCGAGTTCCGCGTACTGGACGCGATGTTCCGCGCGGGTATCAAGGTGCCGGAACCGCTTTTCCTGGAGCTCGATCCGTCGGTGATGGACCGCCCTTTCTTCATCATGCATCGCGCCTCGGGCCGGGTCTCGATGGGCGCGTTTCCCGCCGAGGAGCCGGCTGAGCTGCGCCAGCGCGTCGCCGACGATTTTCTCAACGAACTCATCCGTATCCAATCGCTCGACTGGCGCGCGCTCGGCCTTGACTTCCTCGGCGTTCCCGAGAACCTCGACGCGCCGGCGCGCATCCAGGCCGCGCACTGGTCGGAAATTTACGAACGCGACCGGATGGGCGAGCATTACCCGGTTCTCGACGCCGCCTTCGCATGGCTCAAGGCGAATCCCGTAGTCGCCGACCGCATAACCGTTGTCCACGGCGACTACCGCTCGGGCAACTACCTCTACGACGAGAGCGGAATCGTCGCGATGCTCGATTGGGAGATGACCCATCTGGGCGACCCGATGGAGGATCTCGGATGGGCCTCGATGCTGTTCTGGGGGCGCGGCGAACTCGCCGCCGGCCTGATGGAGCGCGAGGCGTTCTATCGTCTTTACGAAGAGAAGAGCGCGACGCGAATCGATCGCAGGCGGCTGTTCTTCTATCAGGTGCTCGGCAACGCGAAGATGGCGGTAATCTGCCTGACCGGAATGTGCGACTTCACGCAGGGGCGAACGTCGGACGCGGTGATGCCGTTCCTGCAGGTGCTCCTGCCCGCGCTGCTCGAAGACCTCGCAAACCAGCTCGAACTCGTTTGAGGGTGGGAGGCTTCAGATGCTCAGGCCAACGCTCAAGGAAATGCTCGCCGGGATGCAGCGGACCATCCTCGAATCGCTTCTGCCCGAACTAAGCTCGCCCTACGCGCAGTATCAGGCAACCACGACCGTCGGGATGCTCACGTTTCTCACCAACTGGCTCGACGCGCTTCCCGCCTATGACGCCGGCGAGATCGCCGATCTCAGGGAAACGTTCAACTCCCTGCACGCGCTAATCGACAGCCAGGAACTCAAGGGCGCGGGTCTCGCCGAGACGGCGAAACGCGCATTCGCCGCCGCCAATTTCACTCCGCCGGACCGCCGCGCGATGGAGTCGGCGATGGGCGAGATGGCGGCCGCGCTCGTGCTGAAGCGACTTGCCGGACCGGGCGCGGAGATTGTCCGCGGCTACATGCGGCGGCATCTGGAACGGATGCGCACGCTCGGCGGCGGCATGATTCCCGGCGCCTGACGCGCGACTGAGGGGTCGCCGCAAATGCGAAGGCATCTCTGATGGGCAAGCTCGACGGCAAAGTCGCAATCGTAACCGGCGCAAGCCGCGGTATCGGCGAGGCGATCGCCCGGATGTTCGCAAAGGAGGGCGCGCGCGTCGTGTGCGCCGCCCGCACGATGAGCGAAGGCGGGCATCCGTTCCCCGGCTCCCTTGAAAACACGGTCGCCGAGATAAAACGCGAAGGCGGCGAAGCGGTCGCACTCGCGTGCGACGTCTCCTCGGAGGAAAGCTGCGAGCGCCTGGTCGCCGAGACGCGGCGCATCTACGGGCCGTGCGACGTTCTCGTGAACAACGCCGTGCTGAGCTACCCCGGCAGGATACAGGAACTCCCGGTCAAGCGATGGGTTCGCTCGTTCGCGGTCAACGTTCACGGCCCCTTCATGATGAGCCGGATGGTCCTCGCCGACATGACTTCGCGGCGCTCGGGCGCGATCATCAATCTTTCATCATGGATCGCGATCGGCCCGGGGCGTGGTCCTTATCGCCGTCCGGGGCGAGGCGGCACGCCCTATGGTGCGCAAAAAGCGGCGCTCGAGCGTTTCACCCAGGGCCTGGCCGAAGAAGTTTACCAGCATGGAGTTTCGGTAACCTGCGTGTCTCCCTCGCAGGTGATCGCAACTCCGGGCACCGTCTTCCACGGCCTGGTCAAGGAAGGCTCGACGCGGGATACCGAACCGGTAGAATATTTGGCGCGGGCCGTCTTGCTTCTCGCCACCGAGCCTCTCGACAAAGTCACCGGGCGTGTCACCTACAGCCAGCAGCTACTCAAGGAATACGGGCTTATCGACGACGCGCGCGGCTACGGCGTGGACCTTCCCGGCAGCGGCTACAGCATGATCTAGTACGCGCCCCCATTAATAATTTTACAGCGAACGCCGGTGGCATGAGATTCTTCGCTTCGGCAGCCTTCGCTCAGAATGACCAACAACCGTGCGCGCGCCTGTCATTCTGAGCGAAGCGAAGAATCTCATTCCACCGAGCGACATCCCATCAACTTATCTGCCGGACACCACACTATTATAGTACGCGCCGCGCGCTCTTTGCGGCTCGCGCTCGGCTCCTTCGCGACACCGCTCGCGCCGGCCGATTCCCTACGCGGGCGCGGAGGTTGCGATATAAAGCCCGCGGCCCATCAGGCCGTCCTCGTCGTGCAAAACCTCCAGTCCCGCCGCCGAGAACGCTTGAAGGTAGTCTTCATGGGAAAACAGCCCGCCCTCGTGACGCTCGGTGAAATATTCGATCCCGTCCGGCGTGCCCACCATCATGTGAAACTTGATTGACCAGAGTCCGTTGCGCGTCCGAGGAATCGTCATCCGCGCAATCTTGAGCTCGGGCCGGTTGACGTAGAGCGCGTCCACGCCGCCTGGGTGGAAAGTTTCCGGGCCGAAGAACGGCTCGACTATCAGCACTCCGCCGGGCGCAAGATGGCGGCTCATGTTCAGGATCGCCGCGCCGAGCCGCCGGCGCGTCTTCATGTAGGCAATCGCGCTGAACAGGCATACGACGGCGTCGAACCTGCGCCCGAGCGCGAATTTCGCCGTGTCGCCGCGATGGAAGACGATTTCCGGATGGCGAGTGCGCGCGACCGAGAGCATCTCCTCGCTAAGGTCCACACCCTCGACCGCATAGTATTTTTTAAGGAACGAGATATGCCCGCCGGTGCCGCAGGCAACGTCGAGAAGCGCGTTGCCCGCCGACTTCTTGTGCGCCGAGACGAGCGCGTGGACGGTCTCGGCTTCGCGCTCGTAATTCTTGAAACTGTAGAGCGCGTCGTAAATCCTGGCGAATTTTTTGTAGTGCGGCATTCGTGAACCGGGCGGCTGCGCGAACCGCTCGCCCGGCCGATCTCGCGCTTACGCTGCGATTCCCCAATCGAGCGCATTGCGAAGGAGCCGCGCGAACGCCTCGGTCTCCCACGATCCGCGAAACACAAGCGGCGTCACGCCCGCCGGATCGACGCTCGTGTCCACAAACGGCTGCACGTTCGAGTCCGGCGAATGGCAGTGCCCGAGCGCGATGTACGCAACGGCTCCCGCGCCGACCTTGCGGGTGAATCCGAGCGCGCGGGTCTTCCCGTCCGGCAGAAGCGACGTGTCGCGCTCGTAAACGAAGCCGAACCCCGGCGCGGGATCCGTCGCGAGTTCGGTTGTCAGGAAAATCTCCGTGTGCGCGGGATCGAGCAGTTCAAGCATGTAAAGCTCGTCGCTCGTCTCGAACGAAGCCGGCAGGCCCGCGGCGAGCGGATGCTCCGCGTTCACGTCCACGCGGAATTTTCTGACCGGCGGATGATTGAGAAAGAAGCATCCGAGCGTTTCATGATGGCCCATCTTTACCATCCTGCGCGCGCGCCGCGATTCGCCGACCGGAGCCGCTTTGCCGCCGCTCGTGCCGTGAAGCGCGAGCCATCTTCCGCCCGCCGTCAGCCATCCGCGCAGCGCCGCGTTCTCCTCGTCGCTGGGATAGGGCCCGGCCACGTAAGTGATAAGCAGGCGCGCCCGCTCCAGCCATCGCGTGAGATCGCGGAAGTCGTTCGATACCGTGACGCGCGCGCGCCCCGTCTCGTGCAGCGCTTCGAGGAGTCGAAGCCGCGCGTAATCCATGTCGTGGCCGGCGGGCTCTCCAGGCGGAAACCCGCCCACGATCAGATGAACGCGGACTGGCTTATCGTTGCTCACTGCGGCAACCTCCCTCAACCGGCGCTCCGGCACTTATTACGTCTGTTAAGGCTGCGCGAGTTTTATCAAATCGCCGGTCCACTTGAAAAATTGAAATTCCGCCGCGGGCGCCGCGTACGATTTCGTCCCTCCGCCTCTGCGCGCCCGTGCTTGACAGTTCCGCGGGCGCGGCGGTACGTGGATTGCTGAATCCAGGGGCAAGGGGGTCCGTTACATGGACGGCGAAAAGGTTGCGCGCGTACGCGCGCTTCGCGCCCGGCTCGACCATCCGGTTATCGACGGCGACGGCCATCTGATCGAACCCGCGCCGCTCTATCAGCATTACCTGCGAAAGCTCGGCGGCAGGGATCTCGTCGAGCGCTACCAGCGCGAACTTAGCGAGCATCCCACCGGCTCGCGCGGGAATCGCGACACGGGCGACATGCGCGGCGCATGGTGGGGCGTCGGCAACAACGCCTACGACCTTGCCACCGTGATGGCGCCCAGGCTGCTCCATCAGAGACTCGAGGAAATCGGAATCGACTTCGCGGTGATGTACCCGACGCTCGGCCTTGCGCTGCCCACGATTTACGACCGCGACGTGCGGCGCGCGGCGGTCCGCGCGCTCAACAGGATGAACTCGGAGATCTGCGGGCCATATCGCGATCGCCTTGCGCCAGCCGCGGCAATCCCGATGCATACGCCCGAGGAGGCGCTCGAGGAACTCGACTTCGCGCACGCGCAGGGTTTCAAGGTCGCGATGATCCCGCCCGGAGTCGCGCGCCCGATCCCCTCGCTCGAACGGTCGCATCCTGAGGCGTTCCCTGCCGCCGCCTACTTCGACTGCTACGGGCTCGACAGCTTTTACGACTACGATCCGGTGTGGCGCAAATTCGAGGAAGTCGGATTCGCCGTGACCTCGCACGGCGGCGTGGGACTTCGCTATCTGCCGCTCGGACGGCGCTCGCCGAGTAATTACATGTTCAACCATATCGGCGGGCACGCCTATCAGCAGGGCGAACTGTGCCGCTCGCTGGTGTTCGGCGGAGTGCCCGCGCGCTTTCCGAACCTCGCCTTCGGATTCCTCGAATGCGGCGCGGGATGGGCCGTGGATTTGCTCCATTCGCTCGAAGAGCACTGGGAGAAGCGCAACCTCGAAGGGCTCAAGAACTACGACCCGCGCCTGCTCGATCGCGCGCGGCTCAACCAGTTGCTCGTCGAGTACGGAGGCGGGGAATTCGTCGCCGCGCCCTCGGGCGAACGGCTTGGCCGCGCCTACGACGAGGGAATCGCGCGCCATGACCGCGAGGCGGATCGCGACGAGTGGGCGCGATGCGGCGTCAGGGAGGAACGCGATTTTGCGCGGCTCTTCTCGAACTTCTTCTTCGGATGTGAAGCCGACGACCCGAGCGTTTATCGCGCGCTCGACTCGCGCGCCAATCCGTTCAAGCACCGTTTCCAGGTGGTCTTCAGTTCCGATATCGGCCATTGGGACGTTCCCGATATCAAGACCGTGCTGCTCGAGAGCCATCGCCTGGCGGACAAGGGACTTATCAGCGACGCCGACTATCGCGACTTCGTGTTCACCTATCCGGCGCGCCTGCACATGAAGGCGAATCCGGGTTTCTTCAAGGGCACTGTCGTCGAAGGCGCGACCTCGAAGCTTGCCGCATGAACCGGCGGCGCGTCCTCGCGCAATGGGCGGCGAAGGTTTACCGTTAACTCATGAACGGAGCCGAGAGTCTGATTCGTACCGCGCTTCAGGCGGGCGTCGAGGTGTGCTTCGCCAACCCCGGAACCACTGAGATGCCGCTGGTTGCGGCGCTCGACGCGGTTGACGGGATGCGCGCCGTGCTCGGGCTTTTCGAAGGCGTGTGCACGGGCGCGGCCGACGGTTACGCGCGGATGGCCGACAAGCCCGCGCTCACGCTGCTTCATCTCGGACCCGGTTTCGCCAACGGAATCGCGAACCTTCATAACGCGCGCCGCGCGCGCTCGCCGGTCGTCAATCTGATCGGCGACCACGCGACCTGGCACGCCGGCGCAGACGCTCCGCTTACGTCAGATATCGTCTCGCTCGCGCGTCCCGTCTCGGCGTGGATCAGAAGCGTCAGCGACTCGCGTTCGCTCGCCTTTGACACGGCGCAGGCGATCGCGGCGGCGAAAAAATACCCTGGCCGCGTATCGACGCTGATAATTCCGTCGGATTGCCAATGGGGTCCCACCGAAGGCCCCGCCGCACCGCTCGCCGCCGAAGGTCCCGCTCCCGTCGAGGCAGCGCAAATAGAGCGCGCGGCGCGGCTGCTCCGCGACGGTGAAAAGACCGCGCTTCTGCTCGGCGGCCGGGCGCTTCGCGAACCTGCGCTCATCGCCGCCGGACGAATCGCGGCGACGACCGGATGCCGGCTTTTGTGCGAGACGTTCCCGGCGCGACTTGAACGCGGCGCCGGGATGCCCGTGGTCGAACGGCTGCCGTATTTCCCCGAGCAGGCGATAGAGACGCTCGCGCCGCTGCGCTCGCTCATTCTTGCCGGCGCGACGAGCCCGGTCGCGTTCTTCGGCTATCCGAACACGCCGAGTTCGCTCGTGCCCGACGGCGTTGAAGTCGCGGCGCTGGCCGCGCCCGAGCAGGACGCGGCGGGCGCGCTGGAAGCGCTCGTGCACGAACTCAAGCTCGGACGGACGGAACCGTCGATGGCGCCGCTTTCGCCGCCGCCCAAACCTTCCGGCGCGCTTAACCCGATCACGGTCGGGGCGGCGCTGGCCGCGACGCTGCCCGCTAATGCAATCGTGATGGACGAAGCCGCCACCACCGGGTTTCCGTTCTTCGCCGTCTCCTCATCGGCGCCGCGCCACAGCTACCTTGCGCTGACCGGAGGCGCGATCGGGCAGGGACTTCCGTGCGCGACCGGAGCCGCGATCGCCTGTCCGGAGCGCCGCGTCGTCGCATTTCAGGCCGACGGCAGCGCGATGTACACGGTGCAGGCGCTATGGACGCAGGCGCGCGAGAGCCTGAACGTCACAACGCTGCTCTGCAACAACCGCAGCTATCGAATCCTGCAGGTCGAACTCGCGCGTTCGGGAGTGACCGAGCCGGGACGCAAGGCGAAGTCGCTGATGAGCCTCGCCTCGCCGGACCTCGACTGGGTCGCGCTCGCCAGGGGGATGGGCGTTGCGGCGGTTCGCGTTCAGAACGCCGACGAGCTGGTCGCCGCGCTCGAGCGCTCGTTCTCGCAGCAGGGACCGAACTTTATCGAGATGATGCTTTGACAGCGGGCGCGATTCGAGGATCCGCGGAATCGAGCCGCGCGAGGGCTGCGTCCAATTCTCCGAGCGTCGCGATACGGTGGCGATGCTCCACGCGAGCGCCAACCGCAAGGAACCCGACGCCAGCCGCTTGCGCGGCTTCGCGATCGATCGGACTGTCGCCGAGGTAGAGGGCTCGCTCGGGCGCGACGCCCGCGCGCTTGAGGCATAGCGCAAGGATGTCCGGCGCGGGCTTGGGGCGCACCTTGTCGTGTGCGCTCGCGATCGCGTCGAACACGTCGGCAAGTCCAAGATGCGCCACGAGCGGAGCGACCGTCGCCGAGCGGTTGGTTGCAAGCCCGAGCCGGTAGCGGCGCTTCAGTTCGAGCATGAAGGGGCGCAGATCGAAGGGCGGTCTCAGCAGCTTGAAAAACGGCGTCGAATCCAGGTTACGCGCAATTTCGTACATCCGCGAAAGCATTTCACGCCTTCCCCCCGCGCGCATCTCGAAGACCTGGCCGGCCGCGTAAGAGATGCTCGCGGCGCGCTCCTCGGCATCCAGCGGCGGCTCGCCGATACGGGCGAAGATCGCGTTGTAATACGCGATATTGGATTCGTATGAATCGAACAGGACGCCGTCGGCGTCGAACATCACAAATTCTATCAATTTACCGAAGGTTTATTCTGACCGACGCGGAGGATTGAGGCGAGTGCGCGCCTTCGAAGCGCCGCCCCGGCGTTGCGCCGGTATCGCGCGTATCACCGGTGTGGTTGTCCGGGCGTCGATTTTACTTCCGCAGTGCGAGCACACCAGCGTCGGACGGGTCTTGTAGCCGCACTCGCGATGGACCAGTTCGACCGGCGGACCGCCTTCGCACGCCATCCACTTGTCGCCCCATCGGAGCATCGCAACCAGTATCGGATACAGGTCGAGTCCCTTGGCCGTGAGCCAGTATTGGACGTGATCGCCAGGCGGCGCGTTCTCGATTCGTTCGAAAATTCCGTTACGCACCAGCGCCCTGAGCCTCGCGCTCAGAATATTGCGCGCAACCCCTGTGCGAGCCTGGAATTCATCGAAGCGGCGGCGGCCCAAAAACGCCTCGCGCAGTATGAGCATCGTCCATCGCTCGCCCACGACCGAAAGCGCCCGCGCAACCGAGCAGGTCGTTTCGCCGACCGATTCCCAGCGCATCGCAGTTCCCTGATCCAGCCGCCCGAGGTCCGCTGAAAAGCGGCGCTCACGCGAGCTTCGCGCTCCATCGTTTTTATAGTTGCATTTCGAAACCGTGGGCGCTAGGTCTCGAAACTGCTGTCCCGCGCCGATCCAACGTGGTGAATGCCCCTGCGCGACAAACACAATCCGCGCGGGGACGCTGATTCTTACGACGCCGCGCGCGGGAGGAGGAAAACGTGAAAGCGATCCAATTCGACAGGCTCGGCGGAGCCGAGGTGCTGAAACTGGTTGAAACCGCGATTCCCGAAGTGAGGCCGGGGACCGTTCTCGTGAAAAATCACGCGATCGGCGTCAATTTCGCCGATACGCTGTTCAGGCAGGGACAGTACGCGATGGCGCCGAAGCTGCCGGATACGCCGGGCTTCGAATCCGCCGGCGTAATCGAAAAGGTCGGCGACGGCGTTGGCGCCGAACTCAGGCTCGGGATGCGGGTCGCGGCAATCGGCGTGCAAGCTTACGCGGAGTACTCGCTCGCGCGCGCGTCAACGGTGATACCCCTGCCCGACTTCGTAAGTTTCGAGGAAGGCGCGGCGTTTCCAATCCAGGTGCTGACCGCGTGGCACCTGCTGCACTCATGCCATCAGACGCGCGCGGGCGAGACCGTGGTCGTGCATTCCGCCGCGGGCGGAGTCGGGCTTTCCGCAATCCAGATCGCCAAGGCGGCCGGCGCGCGGGTTATCGGCACGGTTTCGAGCGAATCGAAGGCCTCGCTCGCGCGGGAATACGGCGCCGACGAGGTCATCAATTACGCGACAAGCGATTTCTCCGCGGAAGTGATGAAGCTGACCGGACGGCGCGGCGCCGATCTGGTTCTCGACGCCGTGGGCAAGCCCACCTTCGAGAAGGGACTCGCGTGCCTCGCTCCGATGGGCCATCTGGTGCTTTACGGACGCGCGGGCGGACCGCCCGAGCCGCTCAACGTCTTCAGGCTGTTCGAGAAATCGACCAAGGTCAGCGGCTTCATGCTCAACCAGGCGCATACCGGCGCGGAGCGATGGCGGCGCGGAATCGATGATTCGTTTCGCCTGATGAAGGAAGGCAAGCTTAGACTGCTCATCGGAAAAACTTTTCCGCTCGCGAACGCCGCCGAGGCGCATCGCTTCATGGAGTCGCGCGCGTCGGTGGGAAAACTGATTCTCAAGCCCTGACAACGAATACGTATCGAAGGGCAAGCTTATGGAATCGGGAAGGAGCGGCCGGTCGCCGCTCGGAGTCGGACCGGGGTTTGGGTGCGGCGCTCGCCGAAGGATACGCCGTCGCGTTGGTCGTGCGTCCGCGCCTCCGTTCGCTTGGATAGCCGCGCGAGCGTGCAGTAAACGACCCTGCTCACCGGACCCACCGCCGGAAACGAACTTGAAAATCCTTTTTTCCCGCGGCCTATTGTAGGGTGCTCAGCGCAAACGTGCTGCTCGTGCCGCGCTCCCACCCGTCCCATAGGAAGTCCCGCTCTGTGCCGTCGGCGATCACGCGCAGCGCGTAGCGCACTTGCTCTTGATAGAACTCGCAGAAGCCGCCCATGCTGGCGACCGAGCCGTTCATCGCGTGCGCCTCGGCGGGGCAGGGCGCCCCGCAGAAATGGCGAATTGCGCATTCCTTGCAGGCTTCGATGTCTTCGACGCGTCGGCTCGTGACCGACTTGCACGCCTCGCTTTCGAGAATTACCGCAAGATCATCCTCGAAGATATTACCCGCGCGGAAGACCGGCAGGCCGACGAACTCGCTGCACGGAAACACGTCGCCGTTGGCCGCCACGGCGAAGAAGCAACGGCCCGCACCACAGGGTGAAATGTCGCACATCAGCCGCCGCGCCGTCGGGGCGAGGATGGCAGTCAGCGTATTGGCGAAGTTTGCAATCACAAGCTTGCGCCCGGTCCGCGCATAGAGCTCGTGAGCACGGTCGATCGCGGCGAGGAAATGCGAAGCCGCGGCGCGGTCTGGCGGCTTGATTGCGCGGGAGGCAGGCATCGTGCAGCGAAGCACGTTCAGCATCGCGGCAGGGACATGATGCGCATGGAGAAACTCGACCATCCCCGGCAGATGGCGCATGTTCTCGCGCGTGATGGTCGTAATGACGCTCCATCTCGGGTAATCCCTGAGGCGCTCCATCGCCGATACAACGGTCGCGTAAGCGCCTTTGCCGGCCCACGAATGCCGCGTGCGATCCGCGATCTCTGCGATCGGAGCGTCGAGCGATATCCCGATGCCGACGTCGCGCGAGAGCAGGAAGTTCCGCGCGTTCTCGTCCAGCAATGTCGCGTTGGTTTGAATGCCGAAGCGGAAAACTCCGGCAAAAGCGTCGATGCCGGCGAATACCGCGTCGCGGTTCAGCAGTGGCTCCGCCCCATGGAAGACCATTTGCGGCGGCGGCGCGCCGGGGGGCTGCGTGTCCTTGAAAAAATGCGCGAGCCGCCCGAGGGCGTCAAGCAACCTGGACGCCGACATGTGCCGGCCGCGCCGGCGAGTCGTTGGCGGAATATAACAGTAGGTACAGTTCAGATTGCAGCGGTCGGTCGGGTTGAAGTAGACGGCCGACGGCTTGATGCCGAATCGCAGCGCCTCGACCTCCTGGGTGAAAGCCGGCAACTTGCGAAGGTAGCGGTCGAGGAGCTTGCGGCCGCTCAGCGCCTCGGCCAGCTTCTCCTTACGCACCAAAGCCCAGAAGGCTGTCTCGGGAGCGAGCACGGCCATGTAGCGTTCGTGCCCGATATCAAGAACCTGAAATGTCGAGTCGGCGCCGGTGTTCGGATAGGAGCCCCGCAAAAGCGGCTCATGACGGGTCCGGCCCGTCGCTTTGGCAGCCATGGGCGTTTACCGAATGAGGCCAATTCGGCCGGGGAGTGTCTGCGACCGTATGCTCGCGTGCATCGAGCTTCGAGCTACGCTTCGGCCCAACGGGAACGCCGGCGAGTCGTTGGGGATTTGGCCGACGACCTCGATGCTCCATCGAGGAGAATATAGTGGGTAAGGCCGGTGCCGCCTGGCGTGCAACGCCTGCGCGTCGCGATCACGTCCTGACCCCTGTGGTTCTGGCTTGAATCCCTACGCTTCATGAGCACGCCCTTCCCGTTCCCTGTCATCCTCTGGATTTCGTATTGGCGGAAGCGGCGTTTCCGGCAATCAACGCGTCGGAATGACTCATCTGAAATTCCCGTTTCGGAAATTTCAAACACGCGATTTCTACCTCGGTGGCCGCACCGGTGTCAACTCGCCGCCCGCTTCGAGCCCTTTCAGTTGCTTTGCAAAACCAGTGTCGCGCCGACCCTCGCCATTATCCGCGTTGACACGGCGCGGTTGGCGCGATAGCAGAGGATTGAAGCGGGCGAGATGGCAGCAAGGCCCGTAATAATCTTGCGGTCTGAAATCCCGAGTATGCCCAGCGACTTCACAATTAAGCGCCGCCGCGGGCGGGTTTCCGAGCCATGAGGACATCTTCCGCCACCGGACGCGGTCCTGCCAGACACGCGAGGCGACCTGCCAAGGTGATTCCCCTGCCCACGCCGAAGTTCGTGCGACGCAAGCGACTGATTAGGCTTGCGGTTGCACTGGCGGTGGCACTGCTTGCCATCGCGATGGCGGCAAGGCTCTTCATCGCGCGAGCGACCTTATCGCATTCGTATCGCGTGCAGGAACCGAGTGAACGCGGCCCGGGAATCCTCCCGATGGCCTACCACGCATTGCGCGCGGTTCCGCACGGCGGAGCCGGAATCCGGGCGTTGTCCGGCGTCTGACCTTTCGAACGTCTTGCCGTCCGACGACAAAAACGCGCTGCCGCCAACGCTTGGTTTTGCGCAAATCGCGGCGATGGCGGCGGGGCACGCGGAGGCGCGCGCGCTTCAGACCGCGCTCAAGCTTGGAGTTTTCGAGGCGCTGGCCAGGAGCGACGCGAGCGCCGACGCTCTAGCGCACGCGCTCGGCTGCGACGCCCGGGCAACCGGTCTTCTTGCCAACGCGATGGTGGCAATGGGCCTTCTCGCCAAGAGCGACGGGCGTTTTCGGCTCGGCGAACCGGCGCGCCGTTATCTGCTCCGGTCTTCACCCGAATACCTGGGCGGCATGATCCTGTTCGACGAAGCGCTGTGGGACGTATGGGGTCGGCTCGACAAATCGGTCCGAAGCGGCAGGCCGGCGCGCACGCCCGACATGTTTCAGAGCAGACCCGAGGAGACGTTTCGCTTCATAAGCGCGATGGACAGCCTGGTCCGGGCGCGCGGCGATGCGTGCTACCTTGCGGATAATCTCGATCTCGGCGGCGTAAGCAGAATCATGGACGTGGGCGGAGGGCCGGGAACTTACGTGGCGGCGATGCTTCGGCGATGGCCCGGGATGCGCGGCGTGATATGCGACCTTCCCGCGACGCTTGCAGTCGCGCGGCAAATCCTTGCCGAGCGCGAGCCCGACGTGACGGACCGGATCGAACTGGTCGCGCTCGATTACCGCCGCGATGAACTTCCCGGACCGTGCGACGCGCTCTTCATGTCGAACATCATCCACAGCGAGCCGCCGGAAACCAACCGGATGCTGATGGGCAAGTGCTTTCGCGCGCTCGCGGCGTGCGGGCGCGTGATCATCAAGGATCACATCATGAACGCGGAGATGACCGAGCCGCGCGCGGGCGCGATCTTCTCGTTGTACCTGCTGCTCACCACCCACGGGCGCGATTACAGCCTTGACGAAGTGCGGCGATGGCTCGAAGACGCCGGTTTCACCGCGATCAGGGAGCTTGCGATGAAGGGCGGACCATTCACTTCTTCGCTGGTCGTCGGGGAAAAACCCTGACAGAAACATCGGCGCCCGGCCTTGCGCCATCGGGCGCGCCGCGATCTGCTATGGTATGGAGTTCGAGGACCAACTCGCGCGGAGAAAACACCAGCCGATGCACAACTCATCCGCGTTCGCTCCGGTTGCGTGGCCCGATGAGCGGCTGACCGTCGCCAACCTCGGCCATGCGACGCTTCTTATGAATTTTTTCGGGGTCCGGCTGATAAGCGATCCGACGCTGTTCGAGAGGATTGGCGTTTCGCTGAATCCTTTTTTCACGCTGGGACCGAAGCGGATCGTCGCGCCTCCGCTTTCACCGCCCGAACTCACCCCTGTCGATGTCATCCTGATCACCCACGCGCACATGGACCATCTCGACATCCGTTCGCTCAAGGCGCTCCCGCGAAAAGCGGTCGTGGTCACCGCCCGGGGATGCTCGCGGATAATCGGCCCGCTCGGTTACGGCGATGTGAGGGAACTCAGGTGGGGGGAAAGCACCGAGGTTTCAGGCCTCAGGATTACCGCGATGGGCGCGCGCCATTGGGGCAAGCGATGGCCGCCGTTTGGAGCGGACTACGGGTTTGCGAGCTACGTACTCGAAAAGCAGGGCCGTCGGATGCTGCTCGCGTGCGACAGCGCGTACACGGAGCTTTTCAGCGAGCTCTCGCGCAAGCCGCCCGACGTTGCGGCGTTTTCGATAAGCGCGTACAACCCCTTCATCTGGAATCACGCCAATCCCGAGGAAGTCTGGCGGATGTTCGTAGAGAGCGGCGCCAACCACCTGATTCCGATCCACTGGGGCACGTTCCGGCTGTCGAGGGAACCGATGCACGAACCGATGGCGCGGCTGATGGCGGCGGCCGGCGACGAAGAGGAGCGAATCGTTATCAGAAAAATCGGCGGCGCATGGAGCCTGCCGAAAGCGCACGGCGCGAGAGTGCTCGCGCCCGAGGCTGCGCCCGGCGGCGAGCCGCGGACCTCGACGCGAGAAACTCGATGAGCCGGCGGGACGGGGGGTCAGACCCGCTTTCGCTTTCGGGCGAGATAATCGACCAGCATGTACTCGCCCAGATGGTCGGGACGGGTGTAAAGCGCGCGTCCGCGATTGATCTGGGTCATTTTCTCCACGAACGCGCGCAGGCTCGGCGAATCGTCGAGCATGAAGGTGTTGATCGTGATGCCGCGGCGCGTGACCCGTTCGACCTCTTTGAGGGTTTCCTGCGCGGCCCGCATGCTGATACCGCCGAAAGACAGCGGCCACTCGCAGTAAAGACGCTTGTTGAGGAAGTAGGCGGTCGGCTGGCCGTCCGTGATCACGATAACGTGCTGGTTGCGCGAGGGATGGCGCGACAGCAGGTCAGCGGCCAGGCGTAGTCCGTCTTGCAGATTGGTGAACGGGTCGCCCATGTTCCACGAGGCTTCGGGCAGGTCCTTGAGCTTCAACTCGACGGCGCGAGTGAAAAATCCCACTATCGAAAAGTAGTCGCGCGGGAATTTGGAGCGAATCAGCGTCTCCATCGCCATCGCGACCTTCTTCGCCGCGGCAAACCGCCCCTCCCAGCTCATCGACCACGACATGTCCAGGCACAGCACGGTCGACGACGAGGTGCCGAAATCGTTTTCGTAAATTTCGAAATCGTCGGGTCCAAGCTCCAGCGGCACGCCCGCCTTGCGCGTGAGCGCGTGCTTCAGCGTGCCGACCAGATTGATATTGAGCGGGTCGCCGTAGGTGTAGCGCTTGGTTTCGTCCGGACGAATCTCGGTTGTACCGCGATAATCCGTCGCATGGCCGCCGGCGCGATCCTTGAACAGGCTCTGGTAGATGTCGCGCAGCGCGAGCTGGCCGATTCGCCGCACGCCCTTGGGCGAGAGCTGGAAATGGTCGCCCTTGGGCATCACGTACCCGGACTCGCTCAGCAGCACCATCACCTGCTTCAAGTTCTGGAAGTCCTGCAGCGCCTGCTGTCCGAGGATCTGCTGCAAGTCCTCGAGCGAGATGGTCTCGAAGTTGCCCGACATCAGGTCCTGTTCGAGCTGGCGCATCCGTTCCATCTCGCGCATGAGGTCGAGCGCCTCCTGGTAGCCGAGGCTCTTCGGCCCGTGGAACAGGTGTTGGTTGCGGTCGCGGAAATTTTCGAGGTCGCGGATATTCTCGTACTCGGAGAGCAGTTCGTCGAAGTCGGCCTTGGCCTGCTGGTCCTCGAACTGGTAGCTCTCGAGCTTGCGGATGGCCTCGGAAAGGCGGCGAGGGATGCGCTGAAGCTGGCGCTGCTTGTCCTCGACGCCGGGCTTTTTGTCGCGCAGCGAGTCGAGGGTCTGGCGCTCGCGGTTCAGAAGATCCTCGAGCTTGCGCTCCATCTCGGAGAGCGCGCCCTTCAGATTGAAATCGCGGTAGCGCTGGCGCATCTCCTGGCGAAGCTGCTCGATAAACTCGTCGAGCCCCATCACGCGCATCCCGTCGAAGTCCATCCCCTGGCGCATCATCCAGTCCATCGCCTGGCGGATGTCGTCGGTGTACGACAGGTACTCAGCGAGCTTCTCGAAGACCTTGTCGGCATCGAGCCGTATCCGCTGGGTGCCGTCCCACTGGGTGTAGCGCGTGGTCGCCATCGCATGCGCCCGTCTCAGGCGTGGTAGGAGAAGCGCCCTCCTTCGCGATCCTTGTTGAGCTTCTGATGAAGATGCAGGCCCTCGAAGATAAACTCGCTCGCCGCCGCCATCAGGCCCGGCGTCTCGAGCGGGCCGATCGAATCGATCGCCTCCCTGAGTCCGGCAATCTCGCGGATCGGCTCCATGTACTCGGAGGCGGGCGCGGTATCGGAAACCTCGACGCCCCATCCCTGCTCGAAGTAGCCGATCACCTGCTTCAGATTGGCATCGTCGAGCTTGAAGTGATGGTCGAAGACCTTGAGCACGGCGCGGTTGACGAGGCGCTCGATCAGGTCCTCCTCCTTCTTGTCCTCGCCGACGTATTCGAGTTCTATCTTGCCGGCGGTCGAGGCGTACAGCGAATGCAGGTCGGAAAGGCGCGGGACGATCTCGTGCTCGCCGTTTATGACCGCGCGCTTCTCCGCGTTGGAGAGCACCGACTCGAAATTGTTGATCGTGACCCTGACGGAGACGCCTGAATTCTGGTTGATCTCGTTGGAGGCGCGCGCCTCGAAGGTTATCTGCGCGACGATCTCCTTCATGAACTGAGGCACCCGAAGCGCCATCGCCTCCGGCGCCGGATAGGCCGCCTCCTGCTCCATGATCGTGATCTCGTGCTCGCGGGTCTTCGGGTAATGGGTCCGGATTTGGACGTCGAAGCGATCCTTGAGCGGGGTGATGATGCGCCCGCGCGAGGTGTAGTCCTCCGGATTCGCGCTGGCCACGAAAATCATGTCTATCGGGAGCCGGATCTTGTAGCCCTTTATCTGGACGTCCTTTTCCTCCATCAGGTTGAACAGCCCGACCTGCACCTTCTCGGTGAGGTCGGGAAGCTCATTGATGGCGAAAATTCCGCGATTGGTGCGCGGGATGAGTCCGTAATGGATGGTCTCCTCGTCGGCCAGATAGCGCCCCTCGGCCACCTTGATCGGATCGATTTCGCCGATCAGGTCGGCAACCGAAACGTCGGGAGTCGCAAGCTTTTCGGCGTAGCGATGCTCGCGGCCGATCCAGACGATCTCGAGTTCGTCGCCCTTCTCGGCAAGTTTCCGCTTGCAGCCCTGGCAGATCGGCTCGTATGGATTATCGTTGACCTCGCATCCCTTGACCGCCGGAACATATTCGTCGAGCAGCAGGGCAAGCGAGCGGATAATTCGCGACTTGGCCTGTCCGCGTTCTCCGAGGAAGACCATGTGATGGCCGGCCAGGATACCGTTTTCGATCTCGGGCAGAACCGTGTCGTCGTAGCCGACGACGCCCGCGATGGCTCTTTCGCGCCGGCGCAGGCGGTCGAGCAGATTGTCCCGCATCTCGAGACGCACCGGCTTGACCTTGTAGCCGGACCGCTTGAGATCCCCGAGTGTATGTAGATTCAGCAGCGTTTGGTCCATGTGGGATTCCGCCGGGTGTCACTATTTAGGATATTGCAGTTCGGATCCCTTTGAAAAGCGGGGCAAGCGTTCTGAAGCTTTCCGTAAGGTGCTGCGAGATAACGCGCGTCCCGCTGAGCACCGGCATGAAATTCGTGTCGCCGTCCCATCTCGGGACGACGTGCCAATGCAAATGCTCGGCGAATCCGGCTCCCGCAATGCGGCCGATATTGGCCCCGACGTTGAAACCGGCGGGGGAAAGCGCCTTTCTAAGCCGCTCGATCGAAGAGGAAACCAGTTCGGCGAGCAGCGCCCGCTCGGCCTCGGTGAGCAGCTCGGGCGTGGCGAGATGACGGCGGGGCGCCACCATCAGATGGCCGTTGTTGTAGGGGTAGCGATTCAGCATCACGAGCGCGTCGGCGTCCTGATGAAGGACGAGCCGGCTCCTGCGCTCGGCGGCGCTCAGCTTGCCCACGCAGAAAATGCATCGCTGGCCGCCCGAGACCGCGCGGCGGATATAGGCGGAACGCCACGGCGCCCACAGTTCAAGGGCGCTGCGTTCGCTACCGTGCCCGCCGCTCCGCGCCATTTACCTCTGTCCGGAGTTCCTTGCCCGGGCGAAAGAATGGAAATCTCTTGGCTTCAACGCGCACCGATTCGCCGGTTTTGGGGTTGCGTCCCTGGCGGGCCGCGCGGGGTTTTACCCCGAAGGTTCCGAATCCGCGAATTTCTATCCGATCGCCGCGCGCCAGCACCTCCGCCATCGCGTCGAACATCGCATTGACGATGGTTTCCGACTCACGATGCGAAAACTTCCGGCACCGGTTGAGAAGCTCCTCGATGATCCCCCGTTTGGTCATCGACAGCGAACCATCCGAATCGTCGCCGCTCGGGCGGGCGCGCCTAGCGGTCGCGTCCGCGTCCCGCACGTGATGCTCCGCGCTCGCCGCCGTTCTCGTCGCGGTCGAGCCTTAACTCCTCATTAAGAATGTCTTCCATCGAAAAGCGCGCCGCTTCGCGCTCGCGGCGCAGGTAGGCCTGCATCTCCTCGCGCTCCTCGTGCTGCTTGAGCGCCTTGATCGAGAGGCCGATACGCCGTTCCTTGGGTTCGACCTGCACCACCAGGGCCTCGACCTCGTCTCCGACCTTGAACAGCGACGACGGCTTGTCGACCCGCTCCGAACTCAACTGGGAAATGTGGATCAGGCCCTCGATCCCTTCCTCGAGTTCCACGAACACGCCGAAGTCCGCGATCGAGCTAACCTTGCCCTTGACCCTGGTATTGAGCGGATAGCGCTCGGCGATAGTGTCCCACGGATCGGAGCCGAGCTGTTTCACGCCCAGGCTGACGCGCTCGTTCTCGACGTCGATGCCGAGTACGACCGCCTCGATCTCGTCACCCTTCTTCGCCACTTCGGAGGGGTGACGGACTTTCTTGGTCCAGGAAAGATCCGAGATGTGAACCAGGCCATCGATCCCGGGCTCGATCTCGACGAATATTCCGAAGTCGGTGATCGACTTGACCTTGCCCTTGACCCTGCTGCCCACCGGATGCACCTGGGCGAGCGCCTGCCACGGATTGGGCTCGGTCTGCTTGAGCCCGAGCGAGATGCGCCGGTTGGCTTCGTCGACCCCAAGCACCTGGACTTCCACCTCGTCGCCGGGATTGACCAGCTTGGAGGGATGAACCGTGCGCTTGCTCCAGGTCATCTCGGATACGTGGATGAGCCCCTCGACGCCTTTCTCCAGCTCGACGAAGGCGCCGTAGTCGGTCACGCTGACGACCTTGCCCTTTATCCGCGCGCCCGGCGGATAGTTGTCGGCGACCTTGGTCCACGGGTCGGGCATGATCTGTTTCATCCCGAGCGAGACGCGCTCGCGCGACTGGTCGTACTTGAGAACCACGACCTTGACCTTGTCGCCGACCTTGAGAACTTCGGAGGGATGCTGGATGCGCCCCCACGACATGTCCGTGATGTGAAGCAGGCCGTCGATTCCGCCGAGATCGATGAACGCGCCGTAATCGGTGATGTTCTTGACGGTGCCTTCGAGGATGACGCCCTCTTCGAGAACCCGAAGCGTCTGCTCCTTGAGTTCGGCGCGCTCGTGCTCCAAAACGCTGCGGCGCGACACGACCACGTTGCCGCGCGCGCGGTTGAACTTCAGTATCTGGAAGCGCCCGCGCTGACCGATATAGCGGTCAAGGTTGCGGGCGGGACGAACGTCGACATGGGAGCCGGGCAGAAAAGCCGGCACCCCGATATCCACCTTGAGGCCGCCTTTGACCTTGCCGAGGATGATTCCCTCGACCGGAGTCTCGGTTTGAAACGCGCGCTCCAGTTCCCGCCAGACCTTGAACTTCTCGGCCTTGGCGTGCGAGAGCATCACGGTGCCGCTTTCGCCCTCGGTGCCCTCGAAAAAGACATCGACCTCGTCGCCTTCCTTGACGGTGACGTTTCCTTCCGCGTCAAGGAACTCGACGAGCGGGACGCGGCCCTCGCACTTGTAGTTGATATCCACAATGACGCTGTCGCGCGTGACGAGCAGGACCTTTCCGACCAGGACATCGCCGGGCCGGGGAGCCGTCAAACTCTCTTCGATCAACGACTCGAATTCATTGTCGCCTCCGCTCAACTTGTCAGGCAAAGCTTTCTCCATGTGGTGGAACCTTCCGGGAAACTTCAGGACAGTAGCGATACTTACAACCGGGATTCACCCGTTTCAAGTCCTTCTAACTAAACCGCGGACCTGGACCGCACGCGGGTTCTGAGTTCTTCGACCACTTCCGTTATCGAAAGACCCGTCGTGTCGATCACTATCGCGTCATCGGCGCGCCGAAGCGGTGCGAGTTCCCGAGCGGTGTCGCGCCGGTCACGCTCGATAAGCTGGCTTAGCACTTCGCCACGATCGGCGGCGACACCTTTTTTTCGCAGTTCAGCCCATCGGCGCTCCGCGCGAACCTCAACCTGCGCATCGAGGTAAAACTTGAACTCCGCATCCGGAAACACCGCGGTGCCGATATCCCTTCCCTCCATCACGACCCCGCCCTTCTCTCCAGCCGCGCGCTGCAATTCGCGCATCCGCGCCCGCACCGGAGCAAGCGCGGAGAAACGTGAAGCAAGGTCACTGACTTCGGGATCTGAAATGATATTGGAAATATCGCGACCGTTGAGCGTTATCCGCTCGCCATCAATTTCGACGTGAACGGATTGTAACACAGACTCGACCCTTTTCTCCACACCTGGAGCGTCGGCTTTCACTCCCGCGTCGCGCAACGCGACCGCGACCGCCCGATACATCGCGCCCGTGTTCAGGTAGGTGAAGCCGAGCGCGCGCGCCAGTTCGCGCGCCACGGTTGACTTGCCCGCTCCGACCGGGCCGTCGATCGCGATTACCGGCCGCGTCCGTTTCACTTGAGCCGCTCCCTCATCGCGCGCCCGCGCTCGAAAAGCGCGACCAGGCCGTCGGCGTCGCCCGCTTCGACCAGCCGCTCGAATTCGGCGAATTCGCGCCCGAACAGCCTCATCGCCGCAAGAATCGCCTCGCGATTGGTTAGACAGATATCACGCCACATCTCGGCGGACGACGCCGCGATACGGGTCGTGTCGCGAAGTCCGCCCGCCCCGAACTCCACCACCGGACGGCCCGCGACCCGCTCCCCGGCAAGCGCCGCCGCAAGGGCGCTTGCGACGAGCTGCGGCAGATGGCTTGCGCGCGCCAGTATCTGATCATGCACGCCGGGCTCCATCCGCTCGACCCTTGCGCCGGTCGCGCGCCACAACTCTTCCACCTTCGCGAGCGCTTCGGGCGTGCTGCGCGCCGAAGGCGTGACAATCACGCGGCGCTCGACGAACAGATCGCGCGTCGCCGCCGCAGCGCCGGTCGTCTCCTTGCCGGCCACCGGATGCACCGCGACGAGCGCCATCCCCGGCCTGAGCATCGGCTCCAGCTCGCGCACCACCCATCCCTTGACGCTTCCGACGTCGGTCACGACCGCGTCATCGGGCAGATACGGAAGCATCGCGGCCAGCGTCTCGGGCATCGTGCGTATCGGCACCGCGAGCATGACCAAATCCGCTCCGCGCGCCGCCTCGGCGGGTTCGCGCGTTGCCGCATCGAGCATCCCGCGCTCCATCGCGACGTCGAGGTTCGGCTGGGTGCGGCCAAGCCCGACGATCCGTTCGACGAGCTTTTTCTCGCGCGCGACCATCGCGAGCGAGCCGCCAATCAGGCCCACGCCGCAAATCGTCATCTGTTTGAAGAGCGTTTTCATCGAAAGCGCGGAAAAGCCGCGCGCGATGCGAGGCTCAAGCCTCCGTCGCGCCGCCTAAAGAACCTTCTTCAGCGCGGCGACGAGCTTGCGGTTTTCCTCGGGTAGCCCGACGCTTATCCGCACGTGACGCGGGTAGCCGTAGCCGTCCATCGGACGCACGATCACCCCCGCGCGAAGAAGTTTTTCGTACACGGCGCGCCCGCTGCCGACGTCGGCAAGGATGAAGTTCGCGTGACTCGGGACGTATGGGATTCCAAGCCGCTTGAACTCGCCTTCGAGGTAGCGAATCCCTTCGCTGTTGACCGCGAGCGTCCTGCGCACGTGCTCCTCGTCGTCCATCCCCGCCATCACCGCTATCTGCCCGAGCGAAGTGACGTTGAACGGCTGGCGCACCTTGTTGAGCAGGCTGATTATGTCCGGGCGCGCGACCGCGTAGCCGACTCGAAGCCCCGCAAGGCCGAAAATCTTCGAAAAGGTGCGCAGCGTGACGAGCATGCGCGTGTCGTCATGATCCTCGAGCGAGTCGGGATAGTCGGGATCGCTGACGAACTCGAAGTACGCCTCGTCCGCGACGATCACCATGCGCTCGGGAATCTGCTTAAGGAAACGCTTCCATTCGGCGCGCCCGTAGATGGTGCCGGTGGGATTGTTCGGGTTGCCGAGGAACACGATACGGGTGTTGTCATCGACAGCCGTCGCGATCGCGTCGAGGTCGAATGTGTACCCGTCGCGCATCGGGACAGCCTTGAGCGAGCCGCCGGCCGCCGCCGACGCGAGTTGATAGATGACGAACGCGTGCTCCGAGGAAACCGCGTTCAGCCCCGGCCGCAGGAACAGAAAGGCCAGCAGGTTGATTATCTCGCACGAGCCCGAGCCGATGAAGATGCGGTTGGGGTTGACCTTGTGGCGCGCCGCGATCTTGTGGACGAGCGCCCAGCTCCCGCCGTCGGGATAGCGGTTGAGTTCCGAAAGCGCGTCGCGAATCGCGCGCACGGCGAGCGGAGACGGTCCGATCGGGTTTTCGTTGGAGGCAAGCTTGACCGGCTCGGCAATTCCGAGTTCGCGCTGAACCTCCTCGATCGGCTTTCCCGGTTCGTACGGATGAATCGCCGCAACGCCGGGTTGAACGAGATCTTCGGGTTTAAACAAGTTAAGAAACGGCCCTTTAGTCAGCCATCTATCTGGCTTCAGGATACGATCCCAGGACTTTGAGGAAAAGCGTTTTCCGTTCGAGCGACGCGAGCGCGCGCTTGACGCGCGGATCGTTGCGATGGCCCGCCAGATCGACGAAGAACAGGTATTCCCACGGACGGCCGCGAAGCGGGCGCGACTCGATCTTGGTCACATTGATCCGGTTTCGCGCGAACAGGCCGAGCGCCTGGTTGAGCGCGCCGACCCTGTCCGGCACCGCGAACAGCACCGTGGTCTTGTCGCGGCCGCTGCGCTCCACCGGACGCGCTCCGAGAACCAGAAAGCGCGTCGTGTTCTGCGCGACGTCCTGGATATTCTCCGCGATTATCCTGAGCCCGTAGGGCTCTGCAGCACTGGCCGAGGCGATAGCCGCGCACGCGGGATCCTCGGCCGCGCGCTGCGCCGCAAGCGCGTTGGAGGCGACCGCTTCGAGTTCGCATCCGGAAAAATTCTGCGCGATATATCCCCGGCACTGCCCCAGCGACTGCTGATGCGACACGATCCGGCGCACCGCCGAGCGTTCGCCCGTCCGCGACAGCATCGCATGACGGATCGGCAGCAGGATTTCGCCGATTATCACCAGCGCGGTGTCGATCAGGAGATCGAGCGTCAGCGTAACCGAACCTTCGGTCGAGTTTTCGATCGGCACCACGCCGAAATCGGCCCGCCCGCTGCCGGCCGCCTCGAAAACCCCGGCTATCGACGGCTCGGGCACAAACTCAACGCTTGAGCCGAAACGGGCGCGCGCCGCCTCGTGCGAATAGGTATGTTCCGGACCGAGGAAGGCGACCCGCGGCATGTGCTCCAGCGAGCGGCAGGCCGAGATTATCTCGGTGAAGATGCGCGTCAGATGCTCGGCGGAAAGCGGACCGGGGTTTTCCGCGAGGATTCGCTCGATCACCTCGCGCTCGCGCGCCGGATGGTAAACGACGGCGTCCATCGAATGCTTGAGCCGGCCGATCTCGACCGCGACCTCGGCGCGTTCGGAGACGAGCCTCAAGATCTCGAGATTGAGCTCGTCAATCCTGGCCCTCAGCGTTTCGATTGAGTCGGGTTTCCTGGCCGCCTTGGATGACATGCAAGTGCAAATGGCTAACTGATTGATTCGCCGTTTTCAACGCGCCGCGACACCAGGAACGCCGAGCCCATCGCGGCGAACTTCCGCTCGCGCGCACGGCGAAGCTCGGCCGGAGCGAGCTTCATGAGCCGCTCCAGATGGCGTCTTATCGCGTTGCCCAGGGTGTGCGCGGCCTGCTCGGGCGCGGTATGGGCGCCGCCCTCGGGCTCGGTTACGATCTCGTCAACCACGCCGAGCGCGAGCAGGTCGGGCGCGGACAGTTTCAGGACTTCGGCCGCGCGCGTCACGTTTTCCTCGGTCGCTTCGCGCCACAGAATCGCCGCGCATCCTTCGGGCGTTATTACCGAATAGCAGGCGTTCTCCTGGATCAGCACCGTATTGGCGACACCGAGCGCGAGCGCGCCGCCCGAGCCGCCCTCGCCTATCACGCATGCGACGACCGGGACGCCAAGCCGCACCATCGCCTCGAGGTTATGCGCTATCGCCTCGGCCTGGCCGCGTTCCTCGGCGCCCACGCCCGGCTCCGCGCCCTGGGTGTCGATAAAAGTGATGAGCGGAAGGCCGAAACGGTCGGCCAGCTCGTAAACCCGCGCCGCCTTGCGATAGCCCTCGGGATGCGGCTTGCCGAAGTTGCGCCGGATACGCTCGGCGGTCGAACGGCCGCGCTGCTGGCCGACGATCGCGACCGGAGTGCGGCCGAGATGCGCAAGTCCGGCGACGATCGCGCCGTCGTCGCCGTAGCGGCGATCGCCGTGAATTTCGAAGAAATCCTTGAACAAATAATTGACGTAATCGAGCGTCTGCGGACGCGCGGGATTTCTTGCAAGCCGCACCCGCTCGATGGCGCTCGGAGCGGCGGGCGATTGCGCCGCCCCCCGATGCGATACGGGATCGGCGTGGCGTTCCTTATGATTTCGCGCTTTTGCGGCCATTTCGCTTCAGTTCCTTTCCATCGACGGGGCGGCGAAGAATTCCTCGAATGCACAAGCGGCGCGTTCGCGCGCCTGCTTGTCCTCGACCCACACGACCTCCGGCTCGCGCCGAAACCAGGTGAGCTGGCGCTTGGCAAGCCGCCGGCTCTCGCGCTTCGCGGCTTCGACCGCCTCTTGAAGTTCCATCTCGCCGCGGACAAAAGCCGCGACCTCGCGGTATCCGATCGTGCTGAGCGGAGGACGATCGGGATTGTAGCCGCGCGCGAGCAGGGCGCGCACCTCGTCCACCAGTCCCGCTTCGAGCATCGCGTCAAAGCGCCGTTCGATAGCCTCGTACAGGCGTTTTCGCTCGACGTCGATTCCCACCGTCAGCGTCTCGTACTCGCCCGCGGCGAAGCGATGGCGCTCCTGATGGACGCTTATGGGGACTCCGGTCAGCCGGTAAACTTCGAGGGCGCGGGTGATCCGGTAAAGATCGTTGCGCTGGATACGCGACGCGGCCACGGCGTCGACCTCGGCGAGCCGGTCGTGCAGGAAGCCGATTCCGCGCTCGGCCGCAAGCGCCTTAAGTTCGCGCCTGAGTTCAGGCGAGGCCGGCGGCCCGCTGAAAATCCCTTCGCGCAGCACGCGCAGATAAAGCCCGCTTCCGCCGACAACCAGGATTCGCCTGCCACGCCCGGCGATATCCGCTATCGCCTCGCGCGCCATCGCAACGAACGCGGCCACGTCGACCGGCTCGTCCGGCGAGCGAACGTCTATAAGATGATGCCTCACGCGGCGGCGCTCTTCGGGCGAGGGCTTCGCCGTTCCGATATCCATCCCGCGGTAGAGCTGGCGCGAGTCGGCATTCACGATTTCGGCGCCGATTCGCTCCGCCACGTCGAGCGCAAGCGCGGTTTTGCCCGAGCCGGTCGGGCCCACGATGAATCCCACGCGAAGTCGCGCCCCTGCGCCCGCACGCTCGCGGGCCGCGCCGGGTTCCGCCGTCGCCAGAGACCCTTTCACCGCCGGAACATCCGTTCGATCTGTCCGCGTGCGAACCTGATGTGGACCGGGCGGCCGTGCGGGCAGTTGGTCTTGAACTCGGTGCGGTCGAGTTGCGCGAGCAGTTCGCGCATCTCGCGCTCCTCAAGCGCGCGGCCGACTCTGACCGAACCGTGGCAGGCCATCTGCTTCAGGAGATCCTCGAACGCGCCGTCGCGTCCGGGACGAAACCCGCTCTCGCCCATGCCGTCGATCATATCAGATAGCAGGCGCGCGCCGCCTTCGGCCGCGAAGACCGCGGGTACTCCCTTGAGCACCAGAGTTGCCGGACCGAACGGTTCGACGTCGAAGCCGATCGCGTGCAACTCCGAAAGCGAAGCCTGAACCGCCGAGGCGCGCGCCGGGTTGAGTTCCACCGTAACCGGCGCGAGCATCGCCTGGACCTGGATTCCGCCGTTTTTGAACTCCGCGCGAAGCTTTTCGAACGTCACCCGCTCGTGCGCCGCATGCTGATCAACCAGCAGTATGCCGTCCTCGTCTTCGAGCGCGATATAGCCGGCGAAGACCTGTCCAAGTATCCGAAGCTCGGAATAAACCGGAATGGCGCGCTCGCGCGGCGAATCGAGCTCTGGACGATTCGCGTAGCCGAGATTGAGCGGCCGTTGGCTCGCAAACGTGGCGGAGGGCGAATCGGCGACCAGCCGAAGCGGCCGGTCCACGGCGTCGACGGTATCTCCCGTCGGCCGATACGCGGTGGCCTCAGGCGGCCTCGGAGCTTCGGATTGAGCCGCTACCGCGCTTGCGCCCTGAGCGGCGCCGGCCGTATCGGGCTCGAGTGCCGACCCGGACGCGGCGGGCGCCGACCCGCCTGACAACGACGGGCGCGACTCGCGCCGCGAGGTCTGGTCGGCAAGCCGCTCGCGAAGGGCGTGATAGACCACCTCGAACAACGCGCCGGGATTTCGGAACCGGACCTCGGTCTTCATCGGATGAACGTTCACATCGACATCCTCATGGCGGATTTCGACGAACAGGAAGACCGCGGGATGGCGTCCGCGCGGGATTGTGGTCTCGTAGGCCTGCGCGATCGCGCGCGCGAGCATCTTGTCCCGCACCCATCGCCCGTTGACGAACGCGAAGATCATCCGCGCGCTCGCGAACGACTCCTGGCTCGTTATCGCAAACCCGCTCACCCTGATTCCCGGGCGCGACGCCTCAAACGGCAGCATCGCGGCCGCAAGCTTCGGCCCGAACACCTGGCGGATGCGTTCGAGCGAATTGCTCGCGCGGGTCAGCGAGAGAAGTTCGCGCCCGTCGGCGGTGAGCGTAAACGAAATCGAATGGTTGGCGAGCGCGAGCCGCTGTATCACTTCGGCCACCGCGCTCTTCTCGGCCGCCTCGCTCTTCATGAACTTGAGCCGGGCGGGAGTGTTGAAGAAAAGGTCGCGCGCCTCGATTCGGGTGCCCGCCGCGATCGCGCACGCCCGCTCCTCCTGGATATCACCGCCGCTCAGCAGCAGCTCGACGCCGCCTGGATCTTCAGGACGGCGGGTCTTGAGCGCGAGATGCGACACGCTTGCGATCGAGGCCAAGGCCTCGCCGCGAAAGCCGAGCGTGCGGATCGCAACCAGGTCCGAAGCGCCGCGAATCTTCGAGGTCGCGTGACGCCTGACCGAGAGAATCGCGTCTTCGCGGCCCATCCCGCATCCGTCGTCAACCACCGAGATGAGGCCGAGGCCGCCGCGCTCGATCTCGACCGCAATCGAACGCGAGCCGGCGTCGAGCGAATTCTCGACCAGTTCCTTGACCGCGGAGGCGGGACGCTCCACGACTTCGCCCGCGGCAATCTGGCTTGCGACCTGCTCGGGCAGAATGTGGATGAATCGCTCAGCCATCGTGGCGCGCCTGCTCGGATAGACAATGCAGCCTTCGGGCGTGATACTCAAGCGTTCCGGGGCGCGCGGCCGGATCGGGTTTGGGGCGTTTCGTGAGCCGGACACCGGCCGAAATGGAATCAATCGGGGTTCTGCGAGACGCGGAGTTTCCTAACGATGAAGAACGGGTTGGTTGCGATGCTGGTCGCGGCGGCGGCGCTTGCGATTCTGGCGTCGTCGGCTGCGGTTGCCGGCGAGATCCGGATTGGAGTCGGTTCGGTCGGCCCGATCTCGCCCGAGGGCGAATACCGGATACAGCGGGTGGTCGGATCGATTCCCAATATCGACGTGGTGCCTATCGTGCCGCCCGGCGGAATCGATGCGTGCGTAAAGAGGTTCGTCGCGGGCGAGGCGGACGACAGGCTCGATGGGGTGCTGGTCGTCAGCGTGCCGACGGGATCGTTCAAGGCGGTGCGCGGCAGCAGGGAGGCCACCTTCAGCGGGACCTACCGAATCTGGCTGCTCAACCTGTCAACGCTTGAGGAAGACAGCCATGAATTCACCTTCCAGGACGAGGAGCCGGTGGTGAGCGGACTCTCGGCGGTCTTCGCGATGCCGGCCGACCTGCTCTCGGAGCGCTCGGGGCACGGCAGGCTCGTTTCGAGCAATGTCTACCAGGCCTACGAATCAATTCAGTCGCGGGTTGAAGGAAAAATGGTCGCCGCAACCAGGCTCTATCTCGCGACCTCGCCAATCCGGCAGATTGGACCGCTCAATGCGCTCGAATGCGCCCATAGGCTGGTCGAACGCGGAGACGCCGAGACCGCGATGGCGGTGTTCAAGAGCATGGGCGTCGATAATCCGCAGGTGAAGGCGATGATGGCAAGGGCGCGCGAGAAGCTGCTGCGCGCCGAGGCGCAAAAGCTGCTCGGCCAGAGCCTGGGCGCGCTCGCAGGCGGCAATCCCGAGCAGGCGCGCACGCTCGTCGAGGCGTATGCCAAGGCGCCAGCCGCCGATCCGTCGCAGGCACAGGCGGTGCGAGAGGCGCTCGCGTCTTTCTCGCCGCCCGCCGCGAAGACCTCGCTCGATACGCTGCTCAAACACGACGTTCCCGCCCTAGACCACGCCGCGTTCGTCGCGATGATCGAACAAATATTCAGCGACGGGACCGGAACCAGGGCTCCCATCGTGCAAACCGGCGCCTCGCAGGTCAGCGTGGAGGACGGCGGAGCGCCGAGCGGCCTCAAAACCCAGCTTGACGCCTACGCGCACGCGATTGGAGAAAGCGCTCGGCTGATGAGCCTTAGATGCGGCTGCGCGGCGACCGCCGTCCTGACGGGTCAGGAGGCCGGGCAACCGCTGCTGAGGGCGCGCTTCCAATCCTCTTTCAAGAGGCCTGAGGTCGGGCTACCCTAGAGGGCTCATTCAAAGCCGAGAGATTGACCAATGAGACAGTGTGCCATCTGCGGAAAGCATAACTCGACCGGCAACAACGTCAGCCACGCAAACAACAAGACCAAGCGGCGATGGCAGCCGAACCTGCAGGAAGTGCGCGCGGCTACCGAGGGCGGCGGCGTGAAGCGGATTCTGGTCTGCACGCGATGCCTTAGAAGCGGCAGGGTGAAGAAAGTCGCCTGACACCGGGGGCGCAACGCTCGTACCGCTTCGCCGGTTCGCCCACCTGGCTATCGCGGGCGCGATTCCATCGCTTTCAGTGTAACGTTGCGGAATAAGCTCGGCGTTTCGGATGCCGCGCCTGGTTCTCGCGCGCACTCCTGGTCCAAGTGAACGGGTGCGGGCTTTGGTTCCGGTTCTCCAGGAACCGAGTATTTTCCCGTTCCAGGTGGGGGACCAGATGCGATGCTTCGCGGCGCGGAACTTCTCGCGTCTCTAATCGCCCGCCGAGTCCGGCGCGCCCTGCCCGAGCTTGTTGCCAAGCTTTTGCATCTCGCTGCCAAAGGTGGACCAGTCGCCAGCCTTGAGCGCCTCGATCGCTCGATTGTAGTAACCGGCCGCCTCCCGCAGGTCCGCGGGAGGCGGCGCGCTGCGGGCAATCGCCTTCGGTGTCGTGGGCGCAACCTTCGCTATCGTCGGCGCAGCCGGCCCCGCCGGCATTGTGAACAGCGCGTTAAGCGTCGAACTGAGCGTCTGACCCATGACCACCTGGTCGCTGTATGACGCGATTACACGCTGAAGCTCGGGCAATTGCCCGTTCTCGGCGCGCAGGTAAAGCGGCTCAACATAGAGCAGCGAATCCTCGATGGGAATGACGAGCAGGTTTCCCAGCACCACCTTGGAACCCATCTGGTTCCACAGCGAGAGCTGGCGCGAGATGTCGGGACTCTGATTGATGCGCGCCTGGATCTGATAGGGACCGTAAAACAGCCGGTCCTTCGAGAATTCGTATTCGAACAGATGGCCGTAGTCGCTCCCGTCGCATCGCGCCGCCAGCCACGCGATCATGTTGTCGCGTCCCTGCGGCACCATCGGAAGCATCAGCATGTACTCTTCATGCTTCTCCCCGGGCAGCCGCATGATCACGTAATACGGCTGCATCGGGACCGTTTCGCCCTGGTAATTCTCGCGCGGGAAATTCCACTGGTCCTCTCGGTTATAGAAGACCTGCGGATCGGTCATGTGGTAGATGCGGTAGATGTCGGCCTGGACGAGAAACATGTCCTCGGGGTAGCGGATATGCGCGCGCAACCCGTCGGGCATCATGGCGAGCGGCTTGAACAGGGTCGGGAAGATCCGCTCCCAGGTCTGGATTATCGGGTCGGTCGGGTCCGCGACGTAAAGGGTGACCGTGCCGTTGTAGGCATCCACGACCGCCTTGATGGAGTTGCGGATATAGTTGATACCGTCGGGATTGCGCTGCGAATAGGGATACTCGTTGCTGGTCGTGTAGCCGTCCACGATCCAGAACAGCCGTCCGCCGATGGTCACGATATACGGGTCGTGGTCCAACGTCAGGAACGGCGCAAGCGTGGAGACGCGCTCCATTATATTGCGCCGTATCATGATGCGGCTTTTGGCGATGATATTCCCGGTGAGGAGAAGATTGATGTCGCGATAGTAGTACGAAAAGAGCAACCTGCGGAAAAATCCGCTGACCGGCACTCCGCCCGTGCCCTTGTAGAACGCGAACGCGTTGTCGGCGCCGATCGGATAGTCGAACTCGGGCGTCGCCCCGTCAACCACGCAGTATACCGGGCTTCCCTCGCCGAAATAGATCGCGGGTTGCTTTATCTTGATACCCACGTCGGAGTCGGCCGGAATATCCTTTACATAGAAGATCGGCAGGCCTTCGGAGTCCTTCTTGTTGACCGGACTCATCACGATCCCGCTTCCGTGGGTGAACTTGAGATGGCGGTTAACCCAGGTCTGCGCGTTCTGCGGGAGCAGGTCCACGTTGAGCTCGCGCGCCGACAGCATCACCTCGGTGTACTGTCCGTTTATCCAGTAGCGGTCGATGTCAACGTCCTTGAAATTGTAGTAGAGGCGGATTTCCTGGAGCTGGCGATAAGTCGCAAGCAGCGGCCGGGGATCCCAGAGCCGGATGTTCTTGATGGTCGGCTCGTCTTGCGTGAGCGAGGTGGGCGTGAGCTTTCCTTTCCCGCCAAAGCTCTTCACGTCGAACTTGTTGACGTCGTAGGCTTGCCGCGTCATCTGGATATTGCGCTCGATATAGGGCTTTTCGATCCGAAGCTCGTCCGGCTTGACCCATAGCCTCTCGATAACCGGCGCGGCGAAGCTCAGCAGCAGAGACGGCCCGAAGACGATCACGAAAGCCAGCGCCGGAAGCCTGATCCCGCGCTCTCTTACGTTTGCGACGCATAACCCGGCGGCGACGATCGAGAGCGCGATCAGCACCCACAATCCCGGTTGCCACAATACGTGATCGACGTAGCGCAGTCCGAAGACCACCCCGTTGCCGTGCAGCAGAAGGTCGTAGCGCGAGATCCAGTAGCTCATCGCGCGCTGCAAAAAGAAAATTCCGACCAGCACCGAAAGATGCGCCGCCGCGCCCGAGCCTATCCGCGGGGGCGACTCGCGAAAATCAAGCGCCCCGCGTATCCAGTAGATTCCTCCCGCCATCGCGGCCGCCAGAAACAGGATGAGCAGGAAGAGATCGCGCAGATCGCCAAGCAGCGGAAGCGCAAATACATAAAATCCGACGTCGCGGCCGAAGGCGTGATCGCTCACGTGAAACGGCAACGCGTAAAACGCCTTCAGATACGTGGCCCATCCCGCGGCTTCGCCCTGCGCCGGCAGGATCGCGAGCACCGCCGCGATTATCAGCGCGAGCAGCCGCCACGGAATCCGATCGCTGAACGCGCGAATCAGCTCGGGCAGGTTTATCTCGGTCACCTCGTCGTGCCGGCGCACGACGTGGAGCCTTTCGCGCTCCTGGCTCTGCCCAAGCGCGACCAGCGCGTTTACAGCGATCGTCACGAACGCGACCACCCATACCACGGTGAAGATCGAGACCTGGGCGGCGACGATTCGCTTGAAGACGTCGCGATAGCCGAGCGAAGTAAACCACAGAAAATCGACGAAGAACTGATCCGCGGTGCCAAGGACGATGAGCGCGGCGATTACAATCGCCGCGATTCCGAACAGGATAAGCCGCGAGCGCATCCGTGTCATTCGCCGTGCGCGATTCTGGCCACGTGCTCGCGGACCACGTCAGGAGGGCATAACCACACGAACAGCTTGAGCGCCAGGTAGCCGGCAAGCAGCCAGTCGAGTTCGCCGATAACAGGTACGAAATCCAGTTCAATCGCGGGTGGTGTGAACATCAGCATCAGGCACAGGAACGGAACCATCTTGGTGACGAGCGATACCCGCTCGTCCTTCATCAGGCGGTAGAAGACGCGGGCGAACTGCGGCAGATACGCGACCAGCCCGCCAATGCGCGCGGGCGTAAGCAGTTGCATCCGCAGAATCGATCGGAACATCAATTTGCCCTTCGGACGCCCATTCTAGCACAGCACCACTTGCACTTTGCCAGACTTGGACAAAGACGCGACGCCGCGTTTTTCTGGTAAAGTGAATTCAGCACACGGGGAGGCCGGTTATCTTGAAGCGACACATGACACTCGGCGACTTCCTGGTCGCCTACCTGCGCAAAATTGACACGCGGTGCGTCTTCGGCATCCCGGGCGATCTCGCGCTCAAGCTCTTCTTCGCGCTTGGACGCAAGCAGGGCCTCGACATAAAGACCTTCTCCCACGAGCCGGGCGTGGGCTTCGCCGCCGACGGATACGCGCGCGCGACCGGCAAAATCGGCGTCGTATGCGTGACCTACGGCGCGGGCGGCCACAACATGGTCAATCCCGTGGCAGGCTCGTTCTCCGAGCGCGTGCCACTGCTGATCTTCTCCGGCGGTCCCGGCGAGGAGGAGCGCAAGCTTGGAACGCTTATCCATCATCAGGCGCGCGAGATCGAATCGCAACTGCGCATCTACCAGGAAGTCACCTGCGCCGCGCGGGTTCTGACCGATCCGTTGCGCGCCGCCGAGCAGCTCCACGAAGTGGTATGCACGGTATGGCGCGAGCAGCGCCCCGGCTATATCGAAATCCACCGCGACATGGTCGACCGCGAAATCGAAGTTCCCGACGAATTGCTCGAATGGGACGGACGGCTGCATTTCCGCGGTTCGGACCCTGCCAAGGCCGAGGAAGCGGCGCGCGAGGCCGCCGCGATGTTCAACGGGAGCAGGCATCCCGTGCTCATCGTCGGAATCGAAATTCACCGTTACCGGCTTTCGCACGAGTTGCTCGAGCTGGCCGAGGCGCTCGGTGCTCCGGTGTTCGCGACCGTGCTTGGCAAGGGCGCCTTCCCGATGGACCATCCGCTCTACATGGGCGTGCACGTCGGACCAATCAGCCCGCCGCCGATCGTCGCGCGGATGGACCAGGCGGATCTCGTGATGAATCTCGGATGCCTCAAGACGGACATGAATTTCGGCAACCGGCCGCCGCGCATAATCCAGGGCCGCACCGTATGGGCCGTCGATCGCCGGGTGGACATCAAGTATCACACCTATACCGACGTCGGGATTCGCGACTTCGTGCGCGCGCTGCTCAAGCAGAAGCTCAAGCGCCATCACGAGACCGTCCAATACGCCGACAATCTTCCTCCGTCCGGCGCCGACGCCCACAAGCTGATCAAGGTCGCGGACATCCTGCGCATCGTCAACGAGTTTCTCGCGGCGCATCGCCGTTATATGGTTGTCGCCGAGTCGGGAGACATGCTGTTCGGAGGATTGGATATCCGCGTGCCGCACGGCGGAACTTATCTTGCCCAGGGTTTTTACGCCTCGATGGGTTTCGCGGTGCCGGCCGCGATCGGGGCGCAGATAGGCTCGGGGCTGAGACCGCTCGTGCTGTGCGGCGACGGCGGCTTCCAGATGACCGGCACCGAAATATCGCACGCGCCAAGACTTGAAGTGAATCCGATCCTCCTGGTGGTAAACAACGGCGGATGGGGCATCTTCAGGCCGGTCACCGAACGGCTCGACCTGTTGGAGATCCCGCCGTGGCCGTATGCGCAACTGGCGCGCGACTTCGGCGGCGCGGGCTTCGAGGCGCGCACCCCGGACGAGCTGAGGCGCGCGCTCGAAGAGGCGCATCAGGCAAAAACCTTTTCGATAATCGACGTCCGCGTGGAGCGCGACGACCTTTCGCCCGTGACCGTCAAATACATCAAGGCCGCGGCGAAACATTCGCAGGCCCCGGGCGCGAAACCCGGACGCGCCACGATGTGAGCGGAGGATGTGATGGCTGACTACGAAAAAGTCTATCGCGAGTTCCGATGGAACACGCCCGGGCAGTTCAACTTCGGCGACGTGATCGATTCCTTCGCCGCCGATCCCTCGCGCGTCGCGCTGCTGTGGGAGGATCAGGAGGGCAATCGCGCCCGGCTCACATTTGCCGATATCAAGGAGCAATCGAATCGAGCCGCCAACGTGCTCGCGGGCCTCGGAATCAGGCGCGGCGATCCGATCCTGTTAGTTCTGCCGCGAATCCCGCTGTGGCAGTCGGCGTATATCGGCGCGCTCAAGGCGGGTGCGATGGTTATCCCGTGCACTTCGATGCTGCGCGAGAAGGACCTGGTGTATCGCGCCAACCACTCGGGCGCGAAGGCGATTGTCGCCTCGGTGGAGAGCGCCGCGATGGTCTCGGACCTGAGGAACCAGTGCCCTTCGATCGAACACTACCTTATCGCGGGCAGTTCGCGCAGCGGATGGGTCGGACTGCCGGAGGCGATGCAGCGTGCGTCGGACCGTTTCGCCACCGTCAAGACCGCGGCGACCGATCCGGCGATCTGCTACTACACGTCGGGCACCACGCGTGAGCCGAAAGCGGTCCTGCACGCTCACGCCTACTGCTATAGCCACAAATTCACGGGCCTCAACTGGCTCGACCTCAAACCGAGCGACGTTCACTGGACGACGTCGGACACGGGATGGGCCAAGGCCGCCTACGGGGTGCTGTTCGGGCCGTGGATGAACGGCATCACGGTCTTCATGTACAACGGCCGCTTCGAGCCGAAAAAGGAACTGGAACTGCTCCAGCGCCACGGCGTCACTACGTTCTGCGCGCCGCCGACCGAGTACCGGATGCTGGTCAAGGAAGACCTGTCGAAGTATCGGCTGCCGAAGCTGCGCCATTGCACGGCCGCGGGCGAGCCGCTCAATCCCGAAGTGATCGAGGTCTGGCGAAGGGACTTCGGGCTTACGATCGCCGACGGGTACGGGCAGACCGAAACCATCATCGTGGCGTGCAACATGCCCGGGATGGAGATACGGCCGGGCTCGATGGGGCGTCCGTTTCCGGGCCACGACGTCAGAATCGTCGATGAAGACCTGAACGAGTGCAAGACGGGCGAAGCCGGGCAGATCGCGGTGCGCGTAAAGCCCGACAAGCCGCCTTCCATCATGGTCGAATACTGGAAAAATCCCGAGGAAAACGCGGCCGTATTCCGCGGCGATTATTATCTCACCGGCGATCAGGCCTATCGCGACGCCGACGGGTATCTATGGTTCGTCGGACGCGCCGACGACGTGATCAACTCGGCCGGTTATCGGATCGGCCCGTTCGAGGTCGAAAGCGCGCTGCTTGAGCACCCCGCGGTGATGGAATCGGCGGTGGTTGCAAGCCCCGACCCCGAGCGCGGCCATATCGTCAAGGCGTTCGTCAGGCTTAAGCCCGGTGTCGCGGGCAACGAGGCGCTCACGCGCGAACTGCAGGAGCATTGCAAGCGCGTGACTGCGCCGTACAAGTACCCGCGCGAGATCGAGTTCGTTGCCGACCTGCCCAAGACCGTGAGCGGCAAGATCCGCCGCGTCGAGTTGCGCAAGCTCGAGGAGCAGCGCAAACCCAGCGCCCGCTGAGCGCGCCGTTCATCTGCCGCCCGCGTTCGGCGCGCGAGCGGCTGCTCCCTCAGCGCGAAGGCGCTTTGAAATCGCCGAGCAGGTTTATCTTGCCGGCGAATTCCTCGAGTTCGACCTCGGTGGTTTCGAGCAGGCGCGCAACCAGCCCCCAGAATCCGATCGACAGGATCGGCTCGACGATTTCGGCCGGCCCGAGATGTTTCTTGAGTTCGGCGAGCGTCTCGGGACTGCCCTTGACGTTGCGCGCGACCTGCTCAGTGAAGTCGAGCACGAGACGCTCGATCGGGTTGAAGCATCCGGCCGCCCGCGGATTGTCCATCGCGGCGATTTGCTCCTCGGTCACCCCGCACGCGCGCGCGATCGGAACGTGCTGGGTCCACTCGTAGAGCGAGCCGCTCACCCTGGCGGTGCGCAGGATCGCAATCTCGCGGAGCTTCGCGTCGAGCTTCGCGCGGGTCATCAGCGAATTTCCCATCTTCGAGAACGGATAAAAGGCCGCCTCCGAATTCGCGACCATCCGGGCGATATTCAGGGTGACGCGGCCCCGATGCAGCAGCTTGCGCGATTCTTCGGAAAGCGTGCTCTCGTCGACATAAGGAATGAGCGGCATTCCTGTTCCCTCCGGCTCGGCTGTTTGAATCTTCGAAGAGCGAAACGTTAGTATTGATTTGTCTTCGCGTGCAAACGAGCGGGCCGTCGCTCACGCCAGCGCCAAGGATGCTTCCGCGCGAGACCTCGGACGTTGTAGCGGGCGACGAGTCCCGGGCGGAAACGCGCCCGAAGATAGGCAACCGACGGCCAAGCCGCTTGGCTGCGGTGCCCCGGTTCGAGCGAAGCGATGCCTCTGGGGAAACGTCCGTTCATTGTTTCGCCGGTGTCCGACATTTGTGGCAACGCTTCGAATGCCAGTCGCCCCCGCGCCTCGTCGTGCGGGGCTGAGTCCTCAGCTCGGGCGTCACAAGTGCTGCGCCTGAGGTGAACATAAAGCGAATCCGGCGCGGACATGGCTCAAGCCGGATAGGTGAATGCCCGACGAGGGTTAGTGAATTTTCGCCGCAGATGCATCGTCGAAAGACTCAGCGCTGAGCCGACAGTAGTATTATGACCCGCTCCAGGAACCATCTCGGGACGAGGCACCTTTCGGGCGTCTCCGTTCGAGTCGCCTTGGTGCTGGGGCTGATTCTGCTCAAGCTTTCCCTGCATCGCGTCCACGCCGGTTTTCAACATAGATGGAGACCGAGCACGGTTAGCGGCAAGCAACACACCGCGATGGATGTTCCACGCGACGCACTGGCCGACCCACGGGGACAAGGTAACGGGGACACGTTTCAAGTCGCATTGCTTCGCTTGGCTGAACAGGCTAAGCGTCCCGTGGATTTGCGTGCGGGGTTGGAACGCTCAACATTCTTGCCGAACCTGCCGCGATGGCTGGTGGTCACCGGCTTCTGGCATCCGCCGCCGCCCCGTGCGTTCGAGCCGACCTGAATCGGGCGCCCTCGTTGCGAGGGCGCCACTGTCGAAAATTCAGCATTCAAAGCCAAGCTGCGGTTGCGCGGCGAGGGCGCGGCGCGCGCGCATGGCGTGTGCTGAGGTTGTTAGGCCATGCCAAGTTTCTCGTTAAGAAATCCCTACCTAATAGTGGTGGGGGCACTGTTGATCGTTCTGCTCGGCGTCTCGGCTTTCTCCCGGATGCCCGTGGATGTGTTTCCCCGGCTGCATATCAAGGCGGCCGTGGTGGCGACCTTCTATCCAGGCTACGCGCCATTGGCGATGGAGCAGGATATCACCAGCCGGTATGAGCGATTCTTCACCCTGGGGAGTGGAATTGAACATATCGAGTCGCGCTCGCTGCCGGGCGTCAGCCTGATTACCGTTTATTTCCACAGCAACGTGAACATGGACGCCGCAGCGGCAAACCTGGCCACTTTGGCGATGGGCGATCTGGGTCTGATGCCGCCGGGAACGCTGCCGCCGCTGGTGCTCAAATACAACGCGTCATCGTCGATTCCGGTCATCCTGGTTACGGTGACCGGTCCTTACGGCCAGACTGAGTTGCAGAATCAGGCGCGCTACAACGTGCGTAACTTCATGGCGACGGTGCAGGGCGCCTCGGTGCCATATCCCTTCGGCGGCAAGATTCGCCAGATTATGGCTTACGTGCATGGCAGGGCGTTGCAGGCGCTGGGAATGACGCCGATGGCTGCGGTCCGCGCGATCAATGCGACCAATCAGATTCTGCCGGCGGGCGACGCCAAAATCGGCAATTACGATTATTACATCTACGCCAACGCCGAGGTTCCCAAACCCAAGGATATCGACAACGTACCCATCGAACTGGGTCCCGGACGCGCACCGGTGCTGTTTCGCGAGATTGGCAAAGCCAAACAGGCAGCCGAGATCCAATACAACCTGGTTCTGATTAACGGCAAGCCGGCCGTCTATGTGCCCATCTTCAAGCAGACGGGCGCGAACACGCTTTCCGTGATCGAAGGAATAAAGAAAGCGGTTCACGAGGTCACCGGCCTGAGCAGCGGCGAGAAGGTGCATACGCTGTTTAGCCAGGAGGATACGATTCTCGACGCGGTACACGCGCTCGAGCATGAGGCGGCTTCGGGAGCGGTGCTGGCCTCGTTGATGATTCTGATCTTCCTGGGCAACTTCAAATCCACTTTCGCGATTTTTCTCTCAATTCCGCTTTCGATCCTGGCCGGAGTACTCGGGCTGTACTTCTCGAACGCCACCATCAACATCATGACTCTGGGCGGCTTCACCCTAGCCATCGGACGCCTGGTGGACGATTCAACGGTGGTGTTGGAAAACATCAATCGACATTTGGCCGCCGGCGAGGAGCCCGAGGTGGCCGCACGCACGGGCGCCGAGGAGGTTACGTACGCCGTGCTGGCCTCGACGGTGAGCACGATCGTCGTGTTTTTGCCCGTGGTATTCCTGTTTGGCGTGGCCAAATACCTGTTCAGCGCACTCGCGCTGGCGGTGGTCTTTTCGATGGCCGCGTCATACGTGGTTTCGATGACGATCATCCCGCTCTACTGCGCGCGTTATCTGACCGCCGAGGATGCGCAGGAGAATTACGAGGAGCAGCGCGGACTGTTGGCCGCTTTCAACCGCGGGTACGAGCACTTCGCGGACCGCTTTGCCCTGCTGCTGGACCGGGTGCTGGACCACAAGGGAATCCTCATCGGTGCCGTGACGGCGGTCTTTGTTGGTTCAATGATGATGTTTCCGCGGCTGGGCGAGCGCCTGTTTCCGCGCACCGACGCCGGCAAGTTCGTCATCGACATCCGCACCCCGGTCGGCACCCGCATCGAACTGACACAGGCTGCGGCCGAAAAAATCAATCGCATCATCCATCAGGTCATCCCGCCAGCCGATCTTAAGACCGTGGTCGCCAATATCGGCGTGGTCCCGAACGTTTCGGCGATTTACACCACCAACTCGGGCGAGGACACCGCCGAGGTGATGGTGTCGCTCAAGGAGGGCCACCACCGCTCGACGTTCTACTACGAGCGAAAGCTGCGCCAGGCGCTCGCGCAACGGATGCCCGAGCTCAAAACCTTCTTCGTCTCCGGCAGCATCGTGGACGCGGTGCTCAACTTCGGCGCTCCCGCTCCCATCGACGTGCAGCTCAGCGCGCCGATGACGGAGCCTTTCCCCAGGATTTTCCATTTCGCGCGCGAGATCCGCGAAAATCTCGAGAGCAAGCCCTATGTGAGTCAGACCGAACTCAAGGAGATCTCGGGCTATCCGACCCTCGTCATCAAGGTGGATCGCGCTCGCGCGGCCCGCATGGGCGTGACCGAGCACCAGGTGGTCACGAACCTGATCACCGCAATCGACAACAACGAAATGATCAAGCCGTCGATCTGGATCGATCCGATTTCCGGCGACGACTACTATCTGAGCGTCCAGTACTTCGAGCCGGAGATCGAATCGCTCGAAGCGCTCAAGGACATTCCGGTCGCTCGGCGCGTCGATCCCAACTCGGTTTACCGCGGAACCTTTCTGCCGCGGCCCGGCATGCCCAGCACCGGCGAGGGCCATGAACAATCGGTGCTGCTGCGCGAAGTCGCCAGCATCAGTCACGCCTCGTATCCTTCCGAGGCCGACCATTACAACATCCAACGGGTGGTGGACGTGCTGGTTTCGCCGCGCACCAGCGACCTCGGCGGCACCTTGACCAAGATCCAGGCGCTCATCTCCCATCTCAAGGGCCACAAAAACATCAAAGTCTACTATCGTGGCTCCGTCGAAATCATGGAGAAGGCCTTCGCCAGCTTCAAAAGCGGCTTTGTGCTCGCGGTGGTCGTGATATATCTGGTCGGCGTCGCTCAGGGCCGTTCGTGGCTCGACCCGTTCATTTTCCTGTTCTCAGTGCCGATGGGATTGATTGGCGTGGTCTGGATCCTGTGGGCGACCAACACGACCATTAACATCGAGTCGCTGATGGGCGTAATCGTCATGATTGGCATCGTCATTTCCAACGCGATACTGCTGATCGACTTTGCCAACGTACGGCGGCTGCAGGGGATGGAACTGCGCAAGGCGGCGGTCGAGGCCGCGCGTATCCGGATGCGGCCGATTCTGATGACGGCGCTGGCCACAGTCGCCGGGCTCTTGCCTGTCGCGATGAAGTTGGAGAGCGGTTCCTCGGCCGCCGCGCCACTGGCGCGCACGGTTATCGGCGGGCTTTCGGTGTCGACCGTGATGACGCTGTTCCTGGTCCCGGCCATGTGGGAGCTGTTCTATTCAAGGAAGAAAGAAAAGGCGTCTTAACCGCCAGGCGGCGGTTGAACTCGTCGAACCGACTGCCCTCGGTGCCCGCGCCGGAGCTACGGATGCTCCGGCGCGGGCGAGGGTTCGGCCGTTGCGGAAGGTCGCGGCGCGGCCGAGGCGGCCAGCGGCAAAAACCGCTTCATCTCGGGCTCGACAAAAAGGCTGCCGACCGCGCGCGATAGCGCGACGGACAAAGATTCGGCGGGATCGGCCTCGAGCGGCAGGAAAACCTCGTGGCCAACCGGCAGCGGGGGTTCTTTTTCGGTGCCAAGGATTTCACCCGCATAGAGCGTATCGCCAAGGCGGCTCAGCAGGGTGAATTTGAGCCTCACCCGTGAGTCCATCGTGAAGTACCGGCCGTGCACCGTCATCTTCGAGCCGAAATACTTGTTCACGCTCACCTGCTCCACGTCGCACGCGAGCATCAGATCGACACCGAACGGAAGCGCGCCTGGAGCCGAGCGGATCACAAGCGGCACGGGCTTCAAACCGGCGTCCGACAGGCCCTTGAGTATCGATTGACGGACGAGGGCGCCGAAGTCCTTCACAAAAAGGGGGCGTTCAAGGGTCCCGTCAGCCTTGTACACTCCGCCGACTCGAAAGGTTCCGGCGGCGAATTTGCCGCCGACGGGAGGCACGCCAACTTTTGCGGGATAGAAAATGCTCTGCGAGCCGGGAACGAAACCGGGCAGAAAATGAAGCCTCATCGGCTTGGGTTTTCCGCACCCGGCCACGAAAAGCGCGGCCAGCGCCGCAATCAAAAATGCAATCGCCCTAGGATTCAGGTTCCGAGGCGGCCGGCTGATGTCGTTCACGCCACCACAGCAAATAGAGCACAAGCGCAATTACGCTTATCGCCAGCAAAGCCCACCGCGTCGCCGAATGCGCGAGCATCGCGACCCGGTACAGCTCGTCGCCGACCAGGTATCCCACCGTCACCACCAGCGTACACCATACGAGCGCCCCCAAAACATTCCACGCAAGAAAGCGCAGGAACGGCATCCCCGCCGCACCCGCCATCGGACCCGCCAAAAATCTCGCGCCCGCGATAAAGCGCGCCATGAAGACCGCCTTGGAGCCGTGGATATGAAAAAATGTCTGCAGCCGGTCGTAACGATTGCGCACAAACGCAAACCGGTCGGCAAGCCTGGCTATTACCCGTTGCCCGCCGGTTCTTCCGAACAGAAACCCGCAGCAGTCGCCGACCACCGCGCTCACGAACACGACCGCGTACACTGCTTCGAGATTCAGGATTTCACGTCCCGCCAGGAACCCGGCCACCAGCATCACGGTTTCCTCGGGCACCGGGATTCCCAGGTTGCCGACAAAGACGCACGCAAAAATTCCAAGATATCCCCACGTATCCAGCCACTTAATGATGGTCGCGGGGTCAAGCATCTCGTTTCCGGGTGCGATACGGCTAAGCGTTCGCCGTTTTTTCTAGCTTGTCGCATCGCGCCGGACAAGATAAGAGCCGATTTCCCGAAAAGTCCGCCTCGTGGCGCGGAATCCCGGCCCGGGACCCGATTTGAAGGCACTAAACATCTGATGGGACTCAGCCGCCCGCCGAGAACGTAGTCAGCTGTTCCTCCGGTGGATAGATGTTGCGGAAGAACATCCAGTACAGCAGGGTGTTCAACGCCTGCATCGCGGCGGCAAACTCGAGCGGCAGCCCGAGCGCGAAATTCTGCATGAAGTAGCCCGCCAGATACGGGCCGACCGCCGAGGTCACCTGCGAGGGAAAACTCGCCAGGCCCGCGGCGCTCGCGCGCTCGGACGGATCGATCACCCCCATCAGGTACGACTGCCGCACCGGAATCGACAGCACATTGAAAATCATCCGCAGCGTGTAAACCGCCGCAGCGAGCAGAAACGTCGGCATCAGGACCACGGCGAAAAGCAGCACGGTTGCGATCGCCCGGGTTATCACCACGCTTCGCACCGAGCCGAACGCGAGCGCGATCCGGCCGGCCAACAGGTAGGGGATCGCGCTCACCAGGTTGAGCACGAAGAACAACTCCGCCAGCTCGGTCGAGGTCACGCCGAAGCGCCGATAGAACCAGTACACGACGAACGGACCCAGCATCCCGATTGCCGCTCCGTTGGTCGCGTTGGTCACCATGAAGCGCCATATCAGGCTCCACGAGCGATCGGAGATGCCGAACAGGCGCCGTTCGGGCCGCGGTTCCGCCCCGCGTGCCGGCGGATCGATCGCGGCTTGCGTCACGCGATTGGCGCGGACGGTCGCGGAATGAAGCTCGCGCACCGGAAGAACCGCGAGCGCCATCGCGATACCGAACGGCCCCGTCAACAGGAACAGAGCCCGGTATCCGTCGAGCACCGGAATGGCAAACAGATGCTGGAAAAGATGCGGCATCGCCGCGAGCAGCGATCCGATCGCGGCCGAAGTGACGCCAACGAACGCGAGCGCGCCGAAGACCGTGGTGCGGCGCTCGTCGCTCGCCTGCTCGGCGATCAGCGCCTGGGCGGCCGGATAGAATGGACCCCAGGCCGCGCCGCCCAGCGCGCCACCGCGCCCGATCGAGCCCAGCGCTCCCGCCAGCACGATGAGGACGAAACTCCGGGTCAGCGCGAACATCACGCCCCCCGCGCCCATCATCAGCGAGATCAGGATGAGAAAGGTCTTGCGCCCGAACCGATCAGCGAGAATTCCGATTGCGCCGGAAATCATCGCGCTCACCACGGCCGCCACCGCGAACAGGATCCCAAGATGGATCGCGTCGTATCCGAGCATCGCGATGTAAAGCGGCGTGATGATCCCGAGAAAGCCCTGGGCGAAGCTCCGCAGCACGCGGAGCACGAACAGCCAGAACAGATCGCGGTTCAGCCAATCGAAGCCCAGAAGCCCTCCCGGCGCGCGTGACGCGGACCCGGCGGCGATGTCAGTTGCCCGTTCCTGCGTAAGCTTCATCCCCCTTGCTCGCACGCCACATCGCGTGTGAGGCTGCGCGGCCTGCCCGCGGAAGCCTCCAGCATATCATTCGGTTTCGTGCTCGGAATCCGCGACGTAGCCCTGCGCGGGGAGCAGGAAAAGAAGCGGCAGCAGAAGCAAAAACATTGGAACCACGGTAAAGAACGCGTCGTTGTACGCAAGCATCGTGGCATGGCGGTTGATCGTGTCGTTGAGCATCATCAGGCTTCGCCCTTTGAACCCGGCCGAATCAAGGCTCTGGCTTATCGTGCTCCTGGCGCCACTCTGGGCCTCGCGAAAGAGCGGATTCAGCGGTGAAGCGTAGTCGACCAGAACCGAGCGATGGTACTGCTCGCGCCGCGCAACCACGGTCGCAAGCACGGCGTAGGCCACGTTTCCCGCTTCGCGCCGGGCAAGAGTGTAGAGACTTGAGGCTCCGGTCATCGAGGGCCGAGGCACCGTGCTCAGCGAGACGGTCGCCAGCGTGACCATCGACGCGCCCATCCCGATTCCCGACATTATGAGGATGGGCGTGAAGTTCAAGAAACCGACTTCGAGCGAGAAGTGGCATAGCTTCCAGTATGCGACCGCCAGCAGAACGACCCCACCGCCGACCAGAACCCGCGGACTCACGTAATTGTACGAGCGTCCGACTATCGGCATCGCGAACATCATCGCGAGCGCCCGTGGCATCAGCACCAGCCCCGCCCGGTAGGCCGGATAGCCCAGCAGGTCCTGCGTGAACTGAGGCAGAAGGAAGCTTCCGCCATATAGAGCGAAACCAACCACGGCTCCGAGGCTGCATCCAACGGCGAGCTGGCCATTGCGAAGCAGCCGGAGGTCGACAATCGGTTCGTCATTGCGCAGTTCCCATATCACCAGCGCGGTCAGCGCCAGGGCAGCGACCACGGTGCCCATAACGATCCAGTTGTTGGCGAACCAATCGACCTCCTCGCCGCGTTCGAGCACCACCTGCACGGCGGTCAGCCCGATCGTCATCAGGGTGATTCCGCCCCAGTCGATCCGGGTCACGCCGCGCTTCAGATAGGGCGGATCGTGGACGAACGCGCTCACCATCATGATGCCCGCGATACAGAACGGCACGTTGATATAGAAGACCCATCGCCAGCCGTAATGATCGACGAGCCATCCGCCAATCACCGGGCCGATCGCGGGAGCAAGCACCACCCCCATGCTGTAGATCGCCATTGCCATCCCCTGCTCCGAGGGCGGGAACGTCTCGCGCGCTATCGCTTGCGAGCAGGGAATCAGGCTGCCGCCGCCGACCCCCTGTATCACCCGGTAGAAAATCAACTGGCCGAAGGTCCGCGACGTCCCGGCAAGCACCGAGCCGACGATGAACAGCATCATCGAGAACAGGAACAGCCGCTTGCGTCCGAGCAAAGCCGTGAACCACGCGGCCATCGTGACCATGATTATCTCGGCGATACTGTAGGCGGTCGAAACCCAGGTGATCGTGAGCAGATCCTCGCCGAGCGATCCCATCATGTGCGGCATCGCGACATTGACCACTGTCGCGTCCATCACGGACAGGAACGTGCCGAGCATCACCGAACCCGCAACCAGCCATTTGCCGGCCTGCGACGGCTCGTATGCCACCGACGAATTTGCTCCGACAGAAGACGCTGCGCCTGCCATCTCCCCAGCCCGATTCACGGAGATAAAACATCCTAACAGTCCCGGCGCAAGGCCGCGTAACCGCATCGCCTAATTGTAAAACCGACGGACGTGCGCGCGCGGCGGCACCCGGGCTCGCCGGCCACACCCCCCGCCGCAGGGAAAGCTCGAAGTCCCGAGGGCTCAAGCGAAATCATTTCCCGGCTCCAGGGTCAGATATGCCGACTCGCCGACGGAAGCCTATAACGGTCCGCGTCGCACGCGCCGGGCGAATCGGCGACCCGCCGGCTTTCCGATTGGGAAAAGAATCAGGACCGCGGTGCCGTAGAATCGTTCGGCACCTCCGGCCAATCAACGCGCGCGTGAGACGCGATTATTTTTTCGCGAACGGCCGATCGCGCTCGCTTAGCGCGCTCTTCAGCCCACGCTCGCGGCTCGCCTTCATCCAGTTGCGCACCGTGTCCGTCTGATGGGCGAGCGCGTCGATATCGGCCGACGACTGCTCGGCCGCGCGGATTCCAAGGATGTCGTAATAGCGGTTCACCGCCGCCTTATGCAGCATCAGCAGTTCCGCCGGCACCATCGCGACCCGCCGCGCATAGTTGAGCGTTTCCTCCTCAAGCTTGTCCTTGGGGTAAACGCGGTTGACGAGATGCCATTCGAGCGCTTCCGCGGCGCTCATATAATCGCCGGTGAAGAAGTACTCCTTGGTTTTGCGCGGACCCATCAGGACGGGCCACATCGAAAGCGTAGGCAAAATTCCGAGCGCGCGCCCCGCCGGATGGCCGAACTGGGCGTCCTCGCTGGCGAAGACGATATCGCAATGGCCTACCAGTTCGGTCGCGCCGGCCAGGCAGAATCCGTGGACCTGCGCGATGGTCGGCTTGTTCAGCGACCACAGCCGCTGCCAGCGCTCGATCGTCTTGTGCAGAGTGATACGGTCGTTGGTGACGGTGAAGGTTGACCCGGGATGCTGCGTGCCCTGAAGGTCGTAGCCGGCGGAAAAAGCGCGCCCGGCGCCGCGGATGATCAGCACGCTCGCCTCGGGATTGCCCTCGAACTCGTCCATCACGCCCTCGAACTCCTTGAGCAGCTTTTGAGAGAGGGCATTGAGCTTCTCGGGGCGGTTGAGCGTGACCCGGAATATCCTGTCTTCGACCTGTTCGTAAATCAGCGTTTCGTAATCTGCCATCGTAGTGCGACTCCGGACCTATCTGAGGGTTTTGAGAAACTCTGTCGCGACGTGCGCCGCTTCCAGGGGCGCTTCCCAGAAAAACATATGACCGGCGTCTTTGATCGTATGGACTCTCGCGCCCGGAATTCCCTGGGCAAGAATCCGCGCGTTCTGATACGGAACGATCGCGTCGTCGTCGCCGTGGATTATCAGCGTCGGCGCCTTGATCTCGGAAAGCCGCGCATAAGTGTCGAATCCCTGTATTGCCGCGCCCTGGCGGGCAAATGTATGCAGCGGTGTTGCTGGGTATTTGCTCATGTCGGCAATCGCCTGGTCGAGAACCTGCCTGCCGCGCTCCGAGTTGAGGAACGCCTTGCCGCATGCGGCCGAGAATGCGCGCCGAGCCTGTTCCTCGGGTGTTGCACCGGGCAGCGGCATCAGGTTCGCCAGCACTTCGGGCGCCGCCTGCACGGAATGGCTCGCGCCACAATTGGTGCATCCCAGCACCAGGCCTCGCACCCGGCCGGGATACGCGAGCGCAAGCTCTTGCGCGATCATCCCGCCCATCGAGATGCCGTAGGCATGCGCTCGGGCAATCTTCGCGTGATCGAGCACCGATACGACGTCGCCCGCCATGTCGGCGAGCGTCCACGGCCGGTCGGGCTTGTCGCTTTCGCCCGTGCCGCGGTTGTCGATCACGACAAGGCTGAAGTTGCGCTCGAGCGCCTGCAGGAATGGCTCGCCCCAGGAGCGTCCCGAGCCGCTAAAACCCATGATGAGGGCAAGCGGGTCGCCACGACCGCGAATTTCGTAGCGGATTTTGAGCCCGTCACAGGTTTGCGCGTACTCTCTGATGGCCACGGCTATATCTTCTCCCCCAGGATATTTGCCCCTTGGGAGGGTGTTGAGAAAAGCGGAAAGCACAATCGGAATGGAATCATCGTCTCAACACCCTGCGTAAAAAATCGCTTCTTTTCCCAATCTTCTCCCCCGGTCTTCTGCGGAGGAGACAAGAGAGGGAACAGGCTGTGATTTCTCAACAGCCGGCCCGTGTTGTGTCCCATTAATATCCGGCGCGGATCCCGAACTGGTGCGCAAAATCGACCGCTACGTCACCCAACACTCGACCCGGCTGAGCCATTCGGCGTAAGTCGGATGTAGTGAATGTAAAAGCGCGGGTGGCGGGCCGGCCAGGCTTTCACCCACGGGTGTTTGTGGGTGGCGTAGTCGTCCGCAATCAGATGAACCGCGGGTCCGGCCGGAATGCTGTGGTCGAGGTACAACACTAGCCCTTGGGAAGTCCCAGCACGCGCTCGCCGATGATGTTGTGCTGGATCTCGCTGGTGCCGCCAGCGATAGTCAGCGCCCGTGACGCGAGCATCCGGTAGCTCCACTTCCCGCGATCGATCGCGAACGGAGCCTGATACTGGAACTGGCTATACGGTCCGAGCAACTCCATCGCGAACTTGTTCATCCTGAGGTTGAGTTCGCTGGTGCAGAGTTTCAGCACCGAGCCTTCGGGTCCGGGGGGCAATCCCTTGAGGCGGCGGGTTATCTGGCGGTAGCCAGTGTACTTGATAGCCTGCGCCTCGCATTCGAACTGCGCGATCTTCTGCCGCACGTCGGCATCCTCCCACGCGCTCCGGCCGTCGCGCCGGACGCTTTGGGCGAGCTGCCTCAGTTCCTTCACCTGCCCGCTCAGGTCGCGGCCGCCGCCGATACCGGAACGCTCGAACATCAGCGTGGTGATTGCGACCTGCCATCCCTGGTTCTTTTCGCCAACCAGGTTCTTCTTCGGCACCTTGACGTCCTCGAAGAACACCTCGTTGAAATTGGCATCGCCAGTAATCTGCACGAGCGGGCGCACGGTGACGCCGGGGCTGTGCATGTCGACCAGGATATAGCTGATACCCTTGTGCTTGGGCGCGTCGGGGTCGGTGCGCACGAGCAGGATGCACCAGTCGGCGTGATGGGCATCGGAGGTCCATACTTTCTGGCCGTTGACGATGAAGTAATCGCCTTCCTCGACCGCGCGGGTCTGCAGCGAAGCAACGTCCGAGCCCGAACCGGGTTCCGAATAGCCCTGGCACCAGATCTCCTCGGCGGAGAGGATCTTCGGAACGTAGCGCTTTTTCTGTTCCTCGGTTCCCCAATGCATCAGCGTCGGACCGACGAGCATGATTCCGAGCCCGTTGACGAGCTGTGGAGCGTTAACCTTTGCAAGCTCCTGCTGGTAGATGAGCTGTTGCGTCAGGCTCGCGCCGCGGCCACCGTACTCCTTGGGCCAGCTAATCCCGACCCATCCCGCGGCGTGCATCTTCTTGTGCCATTCAAGGCGCCGCCTCCAATCGCCGCTTCCTTCCTCGTGCATGAAGTCGACGTTGGGTTCCTGATTGCCCTTGGGCAGGTTCGCCGCAAGCCAACTGCTGAATTCCCGGCGAAACGCCTCATCCTCAGGGCTGAACCTGAAATCCATGTGCTCTTCTCCCGTGTCGAAGGCGCGTTTTCCCGTCACGAACGTCCGTCGCGGCGCTTCGGCATCACGCGCCCGAGTCGCGTATGCGATAGAGCGCCATAATCGTGCTCCGACGGCCCGTTGCCTAACGCATGTTATATAGACTTGCCCGTTTGATCCGCGCAAGAACCGGAACGCGCGTTCGCACTCTATCCCTTGGGCAGGCCGAGCACCCGTTCGCCGATGATATTGTGCTGGATCTGGTTGGTGCCGCCGTAGATCGTCGGCGCGCGCGACGCGAGCATCCGGAAGCTCCATTTGCCGCGATCGATCGCGAACGGCGCGTCGGTTTCGAGCGGCGCGTACGGCCCGAGCAGCTCCATCGCGAACATCGCGACCTTGAGATTAAGCTCGGTGCCGGCCAGCTTCATCATCGAGCCTTCCGGTCCGGGCGGGAGTCCCTTCAACTGGCGCGTCAACTGGCGATAGCCGGTGTACTTGAGAGCTTCGGCCTCGCTCGCGAACTCGGCGATTTTCTGGCGCACCGAGGAGTCGTCCCACGCGCGCCGGCCGTTGCGTTCGACGCGTTTGGCAAGGTCGGCCAGCTCGCGGATATCGCTCGCGATGCCGCTGTCGCCGATGCTCGAGCGCTCGAACATCAGCGTGGTGATTGCGACCTGCCATCCGAGGTTCTTCTCGCCGACCAGGTTCTTCTTCGGCACCTTGACGTCCTCGAAAAAGACCTCATTGAAGCCGCTTGCGCCGGTCATCTGGACGAGCGGGCGCACCGTGATGCCGGGGCTGCGCATGTCAACGAGCAGGTAGCTGATGCCCTTGTGCTTGGGCGCGTCGGGATCGGTGCGCACCAGCAGGAAGATCCAGTCAGCGTGCTGTGCGAGCGAGGTCCACACCTTCTGGCCGTTGACGATGAAGTAGTCGCCCTGTTCGACCGCGCGGGTCTGCAGCGAGGCGAGGTCGGAGCCCGCGTTGGGCTCGGAATAACCTTGGCACCAGATCTCGTCGCAGCGAAGAATTTTCGGCAGGTGCTCGCGCTTCTGTTCCTCGGTGCCCCAGTGGATAAGAGTCGGGCCGAGCAGGCTAATGCCCATGCCGGTAAACGGAACCGCGGTCCCGGCGCGCTCCAGTTCCTCGTGGTAGATGATTGTCTGAAGGACGCTGGCGCCGCGGCCACCGTACTCCTTGGGCCAGCTTACACCCATCCAGCCGCCTTCATTGAGCTTGCGATGCCATCGGACGCGCGCGTCCCAGTCGCCCTCGCGTTCGGCCGAGAGCGCGTCGCCCTTGGTTCCGAACCTGGCGTTATCCTTTAGCCATGCGCGAAATTCCCGCCGGAACGCTTCGTCTTCGGGGCCGTAATTGAAATCCATAATTTCTTCCCAGTGCCTCTCGTGCCGAAGTTATGTCAGCGCGCCTAGCCTTTCGGCAGGCCGAGCACGCGTTCTCCAATAATATTGTGCTGAATCTGGTTGGTGCCAGCCGCGATAGTGCCGCCGCGCGCCGCGAGCATCCGGAACGACCACTTGCCGCGGTCGATTGCGAACGGCGCGTTATGCTCGATCTGGCTGTACGGCCCGAGCAGTTCCATCGCGAACATAGCGACCCTGAGGTTAAGTTCCGTGCTCACCAGCTTCATTATCGAGCCTTCGGGGCCGGGCGGAAGACCCTTGAGCCGGCGCGTCAACTGGCGATAGCCGGTGTACTTGAGCGCCTCGGCCTCGCAAAAGAACTCGGCGATCCTCTGGCGGACACTGGCGTCCTCCCATGCGGGTTTGCCGCCGCGGTGCAGCCGCTTCGCAAGCCTTACGAGTTCGCGCATCTGGCCGATACCCGGCCCGCCCGCGCCGCGCCGCTCGAACATGAGCGTGGTGATCGCGACCTGCCATCCCTGGTTCTTCTCGCCGACCAGGTTCTTCTTCGGCACGCGCACGTCGTCGAAAAAGACCTCGTTGAAACCGCTTGCGCCGGTCATCTGCACCAGGGGACGCACGGTAATGCCGGGACTATGCATATCGACGAGCAGATAGCTGATGCCCTTATGCTTGGGCGCCTCGGGGTCCGTGCGCACCAGCAGGAAAATCCAGTCGGCATGATGCGCCGTGGAGGTCCAGATCTTCTGGCCGTTGACCACGAAGTCGTCGCCATCCTCGACCGCGCGGGTCTGAAGCGAGGCAAGATCGGAGCCGGAATTAGGCTCTGAGTAACCCTGGCACCATATTTCCTCGACGGAGAGGATTTTCGGGATGAAGCGTTTTTTCTGCTCCTCGTTGCCCCAATGCATCAGGGTCGGCCCGATCAGGCCAAGGCCCGAACCGATATAGGGCAGTGGAGCGCGCACGCGGGCTAGTTCCTGATGGTACACGATGGTTTGCAGGATGCTTGCGCCGCGCCCGCCGTACTCTTTGGGCCAGTCGATTCCGAGCCATCCGCCCGCGCTGAGCTTCTTGCACCATTCAACGCGCCGATACCATCCACCCTCGTCGTCCTCGGCCAGCGCGTCGGCGTCGGGAATGCCTTCTTTGGGCGCGTTGTCCTTGAGCCACGCGCGGAATTCCGCGCGGAACGCCTCGTCCTCTGGAGTGAAGTTGAAATCCATCGTCGCCTTCCCCCGACACGGCGGAATATCGGCCCGGCCGCCCGCAATCGTCGCTCGGCCCGGTGCGGTCGCGGCTAAAGTTCGCACAGACCGCGCGCGAATTCAAAGCCGTCGCTCCTGTTGAAGATCGCAATTGACTTTGCGCGAGCCTTTTCGGAAAGTCGAAGGCAAGCCCCCCCGATATGGATATCAAACTCGACCTTCCATCGGATCTTTTCGACGCTGAGTTCACCGAAGCGGCCTTCGGGCGGCGCGTTTGGGAACTGGCTGTCCTGGAACTGGTTCGCTTGCGCCGCCTCCACGAACATGAGGCGCAGGCGATGCTTGGGATCGGGCGATGGGAGCTGGTCGAACGGATGAAGGCGGTGGGTATCACGCCAACCGAAGAGACCTTCGAGGAACTACGGGGCGAACTGGAAAGAGCAATCAGGGCGAAGAACCGGCGCTGAACGCGCCGGCGAGATTTCGAGGTCAATGCCGATGCGACTGCTCCATACGATGCTGCGGGTCAACAACCTTGACGAATCGCTCAGCTTCTATTGCGACAAGCTCGGGATGAAGCTGCTGCGCAGGAAGGATTACCCGTCGGGCGAATTCACCCTCGCCTTCGTCGGCTATGGCTCCGAAGCCGAGCACACCGTGATCGAACTCACCTACAACTGGGGCGTCGACAAGTACGAACTGGGCAACGCCTTCGGCCATCTGGCAATCGGCGTCGAAGACATCTACAAGACCTGCGACGAACTCAAGAAAAAAGGCGTCAAGGTAACGCGCGAACCCGGCCCGATGAAGCACGGCGGCGCGGTAATCGCCTTCATAGAGGATCCCAACGGCTACAAGATAGAGCTTATCGAGACCCGCGCGTAAGGAATGCTTCGAGCGGCCGGCTCGGACCGGCCGCGATGCTTATCGGCGTGATCGGCGCTGCGGACGGCGCATCAGGCAAGCCCGAGGAATTGTTTTATCGCGGCGAGCGCCTCGGGCTCGATCAGCGAAGGCGCGTGGCCCACGCCGGGAACTTCGACCGAATGCACTTCGCGCGCGACGGTTTTCATCCGCGCGACCGTCTGCGGCGCGAGTATGTCGCTCTCGGCACCGCGCACGACCAGGATTGGCGCGGTGATCCGAGCGAATGGAACCCACATGTCGAGCGGGCGCGCGGCCGAGCCGCCACGGCGCAGCGGCTTTCTCACCTGCGGGTCCATTTTCCATGCGAGCTTGCCGTTCGGGCCCGGCTTGACCGACCATTTCACCCACTGCTCGAGCGCGGCGTCGGTCAGATTTCGCGCCGGCGGATAGGTCTCGCGATAGTAGTCGGCGACGGCCCGCAAATCGTCGAACTCCGCGGGCGCCTCGCCGACGTAATCCATGATGCGCTTTAGGCCGCGCGGGTCCACATCGGGGCCGATGTCATTCAGTATCAGCCGCTCGACGCGATCGGGATGGCCTCCCGCGAACAGCGTCGAGATCATGCCGCCCATCGAGGTTCCGATTAGCGTGACACGGCGGATTGCTAGCGCGTCGAGGAAACCCGTCAGATCGCTCAGGTAGGTCTGCGGCGTGTAATCGATTCCCGGACCCCATTCGCTGTCGCCGCGTCCGCGCACGTCGAGCGCGAGGACGTGATAACCCGGAGCAAGATGCGGCGCGAGGCCGTCGAAATTGTGCGCGTTGCCGGTAAGCCCATGGATACAGACGAGCGCGGATTTGCCCGCGCCGCCGTGGTCGAGAAAGTGAAGTTTGAGCCCGTTTACGGTTACGAAGCTGCTGAGCGACATTGCGGATAGCCACCTCGCTTGACAATCGCCGCACCGTACAATAGCAGAGCGCTGCCCAACGGTCGTCGACTCGATGCGTGCCGGGACCGCCCAGGGTTGTCAGAGGAGCGACGATCGTTGAATACTATCGTGGGGTCGGGTTCTCCGCTTATTGTAAGACGAATTCTGGCCGGCTGCGGAATAGCCGCGACGCCCGCATCAACGAATCGCTTGAGGATGTCATGAAAGTCGTAGTGGACCAGCATCTTTGTGAGGGGAACAGCCGCTGCTCCGAGGCGGCGCCGGACGTTTTCGAAGTCCGCGACGACGACAAGAGCCACGTTCTTATCGAGCGACCCCCTGAGGCGCTGCGCGAGAAGGTAAAACTCGCCGCCCGGCTCTGCCCGAGGCAGGCAATTTCGATAATCGAGGATTAAGGCTCCCGCGATCCGCCCGAAGTCCGAGCGGTTCGAACCGCCGCGGCCCGGGCGACGCCCGAGGTTGATTCAAATGCAAGCGCAGGCCCTCAGCGTCGACACGCTCGATATCATCACGCCGGACCATTACGCGAAGAACGGCTACCCGCATCGCGAATGGACGCTGCTTCGCAGCGAAGCGCCCGTCTACTGGTACGACCGGCCCAACGTCGAGCCGTTCTGGGCGATCACCAAGCACGCCGATATCGTCACGATCGGACGCCAGCCGAAGATTTTCCTGAATGGACCGCGGCTGCTGGTGATTACCCGCGACCTGGTGATCCCGGGCGGCGAAAATCTGTTCCGCCATCTGCTGAACATGGACCCGCCCGAGCACGGGCGCTATCGCGATCTCGTCAACCGGCGCTTCACGCCGCGCGCGGTGCGCAAGCTGGAGGCCGAAGTCGCCGAGATCGCGAACAACGTCATGAGAGAGCTGGCCGCGACGCGTGCAAACGGCGGCGCCGTTGAATGCGACTTCGTCGTCGACATGGCGGCCAGGGTTCCGCTCGACGTTATCGCGGCGCTGATCGGCGTGCCCAGGGAAGATCGCGCGCAACTCTTTCAATGGACCAACGAGACTATCGGCTCGGCCGATCCCGAATTCCAGAAAGGCGCAAGCGCCGAGGAAACGATTCGCCGCGCCCGCGAAGGGCTTTTCACCTATTTCAACAACCTGGTCGAAGAGCGGCGCAAAAATCCGCGCGATGACCTGACCAGCGTGCTCGCCAGCGCGCGGCTCGACGGCGAGCCGCTGCCGATATTCGAGCTGATGTCGTATTTCCTGCTGCTGGTGGTTGCCGGAAACGAGACCACCCGCAACGCGACCTCGGGCGGATTGCACGCCTTTATCGAGAACCCCGAGCAGTGGCGGATGCTCAAGCGCGACCCGTCGCTGCTTCGTTCCGCGGTCGAGGAGATCGTCCGATGGGTTACGCCGGTGATCCAGTTTGCACGCACCGCGACCCAGGACTACGAGCTTCGCGGCCAGAAGATTCGCGAGGGCGACTCGCTCTGCCTGTTCTATCCGTCCGCAAACCGCGACGAGGAAGTTTTCCAGGAGCCGTTCAAGTTCGATATCCGGCGTAATCCGAATCCCCATCTCGCCTTCGGTATCGGCGAGCATTTCTGCCTCGGCGCGAACCTCGCCCGGCTGGAGATCGAAGTTATCTTCCGCGAGCTGCTCAAATGGGTCGATTCCGCCGAGCTGACCGCTCCGATGGAGCGGCTGCGCTCAAGTTTCGTCGGCGGAATCAAGCATATGCCGGTCAGGCTCAAGCTCGCGCCGGGACAGGGCTGAGCCGCGGCTTCATTGCCGAACTACCGCGGATAAGGCGGCGCGTGACGGAGCCGCGCGCGCCGCGTCGGGGCAATCGCGCCGCGCGCTTGTTGCGACCCGCGGCATTGTGGCGCTGGCCATCAAAACGGCGCCGCGACGGCGCAGTTCTTCGCCGACGCGCCGAATCCCGCGTTGGAACTGAACGCGAGCCCGATCGCGAGCGTCGGAACGCCGGCAGGCCGATGAGCGAACTCATCGACCCGCCGGACTCGCTGTTAGACTGGATCGCCGGTTATCATCGGGAGCCGGCGCGCAAGGCTACTTCCCAGGCTGTTGTTCATGCGCGGCCGACACGGAATCAACCGTGAGCGGCCTGGGGTTGAGCTTCTTCAACGCCGGCATCACTTCTTTGGCGAAGAGCCGCATGCTTTTCTCCGCCGCGTCCATGGGCATCGCGCCGTACTTGAAGATGAACATGATTTCGTCGGTGCCGAAGGCGTTGGCAAGCTCCGTCGCGCGCGCGATCGTCTGCTCGGGCGTGCCCCACGGGTGGCTGCGGTAAAAACCAAACTTGAACGGTGAGGGGTCGTTGCGAAGCGCGTCCTGCAACGCGCCGTAAGACTCGTAGCCCCTGGTGCCTCCCAGATGGGTGCCGAGCAGTTCGTAATGGCGCAGCGCCGAGTCCGCATACTCGACCATGTAGCGCTCGGCGCCGGCCTGAGCCTCGCCGGGAGTCTCGGCCACGTAGGTCCAGAGCGCGAGCTTGGTGTGGCTCGGAGCATAGCCGGCCTGCTGGCGCAGCTCGGCGTAACGATGCATGTTCGCGAGCGCGACGTCGAGGCTGGTGGTCGGGATGGTGAGCGGCTTCACGTCGTGCTTTGCGATTATCTCGACGGTCTGGGCGGTGCCGCCCGCGCACCACAGGTTGGCGCTCAGATCGCGCTCGGGTTGCGGACGCAGACGCAGCCCGTGGATCTTGTAGAACTCTCCGTCGAAGTCGCATTGTCCGGTCGAGAGCAACTGCTTCAGCACCTGGAGCGACTCGTCGAACCGTCCCCTCGCCTCGTTCTGATCGATACCGAGTCCCGCGTACTCGCGGCGCCCAAGTCCGCGCCCAACGCCGCAGATGACGTTTCGGTCGGGCCCGATGAACGAATCGAGCATGTTGACGTCTTCGGCAACGCGCACCGGATTGTGCCACGGCAGAACCGTGACCATCGTTCCGAGGTCCACGTGGCTGGTGATACCGGCGATATAAGTAAGGTACTGAAGCGGATTCGTCACCATCGTGTACGGCGTGAAATGGTGCTCGATGGTCCACAGCGAATCGAAGCCGCACTCGTCGGCGATACGCGCGATGCCGATTTCTTCCCTGAAGATCTCGCGGTCCGAGCGCGTGGCGCGCCGCGGGACGGGCTGGCCTTTTTCCTCGGCCTCGTAGCGGTCCCAGTCGCGGTAATTCTGATTGAAGATGGTTGCCCCGATTCGCATGCGTTCTTCTCCTATTCGGGCTGGCTATCCGACAGCCACGTTGAATTCAGACAGATGAGGCTCGTTTTTCGCGCTCGCCCTAAGCTCGCCGAGCGTGTCGCGCACCAGAGTTCCAAGGAAGCGTTCGATACGCGAGGCCGGCAGGTTCGCCAATTTCATCTGGACCAGCACGTATCCGGTCGCCGCGATCACGCGCGCGTCGTTCTCCGCGTCGGGGTCGCGCTCGCTTGCGGTCTCCATCCGCCATCGCCGGATCGTGCGCGCGATCATCGCGACGATCTTCTCCTGGAACCGCAGATAGAGCGGCCACACCTCGTCACGCACCGCCGTGCTCCATTCGAGCAGCACGCGGGTATGGTCGGGATGGGTTCCCACCGCGTCGGCAAAGGCGCGGGTGTGTTCGAGGATTATTTCCGGCGCGGGGCGATGCTGGTCGTGGATCGTCTCAGCGATTTCGGTGAAGAAGCGCGCGACCTCTTGCAGAACGGCGCCAACCAGCGCCTTGCGCGTCGGGAAGTAGAAGAACACCGTGGGCACCGACACCCTGGCCTCGCGGGCGATTTCAGCATGGCGCCCGGCGCCGATACCGCGGCGCGCGAACACCCGCAGAGCGCATCGAAGCAGTAGCGCGCGCCGCTCAATCCTGTCGAGCGCGGGCGCGCGGCGCCGGCGCGGGGAGCGGCGTTTTTTCATGAGATGAAGACTTATGACGGTACCCTGAGATTTTGTCAATCGCGGCTGACAAAAATATCAATTCATCGGTCCGGCACGGAGAATTCGCGAACCAGCAACCGTCCTGAAGTCAGACCGTCGCGCGATGGCCCGCCGTGGACACGCAGGCTAACGTTTGTTAGGCAAAAGGCCTGGGGGATCGGCCTGCTGAGGCCATATCGGTCAGGGGGCGTGCTGTGAGCTTCACCGAACTCAATTTCGATTTCGACGCTCTGCTTGCAAGCCATTCGTACCGCGAGCCGCTCGTGATTGGCGGCGTGCGATGCCACGGCGGTTACGACGATTGCGGCAACTACGTTTCGCCGCGAACTCTGAACCGCGTGCCAGCGATTCGCGCATGGCAGGAGCGCTACAGGAAGGACTTCGGGTATCCGCTGCTCGATCGCGCGATGGAAGACACGCCGCCCAACTATCCCAACGTTGCGCAGGCCAAGTTTCTGCTCCGAAACGGAATTCGCGAGCCGATGATCCGCACTCTGACCCGAATCGGCACGGTCGAGGGTTTCGGCGCGAGTATCCGGTTCGGCGCGGTCGAGGATATCCAGCGCCACTTCGTCGAGGATCTCTCCGGCACCGCGACCGCCCATCTGACGCGCGGGCTTTACGAGGCGCACGCGCGCGACGAGGCGGGCTTCGACGACGAGGCCGGCCACAAGCAGATGTGGTGGGCCGCGCGGGACATCGCGTTCGAGAATCCTCCCGTCGAGGATCTGGCCGCCGAGATGCGCCGCGCGATGGGCATGCCGGCCGAGCCGCTGCCCCTGGCCGAGATGATGCGCCGGATGGCGGAGCAGGCGATGGCGGATCGGCTCCTGCCCGCCGACGTCGATCCGATGCTGGAGGCGCAGCTTGCGCGGATGGCGCGTCTGCTGCTGATCGAGATCAACGCCTTCCATACCTTCGTCTGGGCCGAAGCGGTCCTGTCCGACACGAGCCTGGTCGCGGGCGACGGCGATCCGGCGCGGATCATTTCCTTCATACGCGCCGATGAAACGCCGCATGTCGAGTACCTCAAGTGCGCGCTGAGCGAGATGCGCGAGCGCACCTTTCGCGGCGCATCCGGCCGCGCCTATCCGGGCCGCGAACTGATAGAGGCGATCTGGCAGCGCGCACTGGCGACCTCAGCCCGCCGGGGTGTCGAAGGAAGAAACGCCGAACTCGCGGAAATTACCGCGGCACTCGAGGGAAATCCGCGCCGCGACGAATTGCTCGAAGAGTTTCACGCCCTCGGCGACTTGAGGCCCGGCCCGGACGGGCAATGGGTCGCCATCCAGGACGCATCGGGCGCCAACTGAATCAGGGCAATACTCCTCAGCGGGCCTGCGCGACGGTCCGTCCGTGCCGCTCAGCCAACCAGAGCGGGATACTCCGCCCTGTACACGTGCGACTCGATAAAGGCGTCGAGGTCCTCCGGTTCCTTGATGCGGGCAAGGCCGCGCCGGAAGATCACCTCGGCCACGCGCTTGGCGACACGCACTTCGGTCTTCAGGATGCTCGACTGGGGAGGATAGATCAGTCCCACGTCGAGATCCGCCGCCGACACCTGCTCGGCAACGGCGTGAGCCGCCGCGATGAACATCTCGTCCGTGACCAGGCGCGCCCGGGCCGCGTAAATCGCAAGCCCGACCGCGGGGAAGATGTACATGTTGTTGCACTGCCCCGGCACGAACGTCTGATCGCCGTATCGCACGGGCATGAACGGGCTGCCGCTGGCGAATATCGCGCGCCCGTCGGACCATTCATAGGCCTCTTCGGCGGTACACTCGGAGTTCGCGGTTGGATTCGAAAGCGCGAAGATGATGGGGCGCTGGTTGGCGCGCGCCATCGCCTGTATGACTTCCCGGTCGAAAGCCTTGCCGACGGTGCTGACACCGATGATCGCGGTCGGTTTGAGCGATTCGATGGCGGCGGCGAAGCTTTTAGCCGGAGGATGCGGATGCGCGTACGCCATCTGGAAGTCGGACAGGTCGGTGCGGCTTGATTCGACCAGGCCCTTGCTGCTGAACAGCCAGGTCCGCGCCCGCGCCTGCTCGGGCGAAAGCCCCTCCGCCACCATCGCCTGCGCAAGCAGTTCGGCGATTCCGACTCCGGCTTGGCTCGCGCCGAGAAACAGGAACGTCTGCTCGGAGAGCTTGCCGCCGGTTATACGCAGCGCGCCGAGCACACCCGCAAGGACGACCGCGGCCGTGCCCTGTATATCGTCGTTGAAACAGCAGATCCTCTCGCGGTAGCGGTTGAGAAGGCGGAAGGCGTCGAATCGTCCCCAGTCCTCGAACTGGATGCAGCAGTCGGGGAACTGCTCCTGCACCGCATCGACGAACTCGCCTACGAATTCGTCCACCTCGGCTTGCGCCGCGCGCGGCCGGCGAAGCCCGATGTACATGGGGTCCTGAAGCAGCGTTTCATTATTGGTGCCGCAGTCGATCATCACCGGCATCGTGACCTCGGGCGGAACCCCCGCGCACGCGGTATAAAGCGCAAGCTTTCCGATCGGTATGCCCATCCCGTTGGCGCCGAGATCGCCGAGGCCAAGAATTCGTTCCCCGCTGGTGACAACGATAAAGCGCACGTCGCTCTGCGGCCAGTTGCGAAGAATCTCGCGCACCCGTCCTTTGCGGTCGAGCGAGAGATACATGCCGCGGGGACGCTCGATTATGTGGCTGAAGTGCAGGCAAGCCTCGCCCACTGTCGGCGTGTAAACGAGCGGCAGGAAGCGCGCCGGGTCGGACATCAGGAGGCGGTAAAAAAGCGTCTCGTTGGTATCCTGCAGCGACGACAGGTAAAGGTACATCTCCAGGCTGGACGGCTTGCGCGACAACTGCACCAGTGCTCGTTCCAGCTGAACCTTCTCGTCGTCCACGGCGGGCGGAAGAAGGCCCACGAGCCCGAGCGCTTCACGCTCGTCTTCGGTAAAGCCGCAGGACCTGTTGTAGCGCGGCTCCCTGAGCAGCGCCGCGCCTCGCAGATTCGTCGTCATAACGTAACCTTTCGCCGAATTTGCCCGACGGCGCGGCACCAAGAGACGGCACGTTCCGGCAAGCGCCTCAGGTGGGCCGATTGGAGAGTCTCTTTTGCCTGCCGCGTCGGTCCGTTTTCAATAGCTGCCGCTCGCGTCTGACGCAATGCCCAGCCCAGGACAAACGGCTTCTTAGTCCGGTCGCCAAGCGTGACAAACGGTCGCACGATAGCGCTTTGGGCTCGCCCGATTGGCCGACAGCCGAGGAATCAGCAATCCAACGCGGCGTCGAAAGGACGGCCGGGCGGCGCCGGCCGATTCGTCTGCGGGCGCGAGGCCCGGTTTCGCTGGGTTGGTCCGCCGTTTATCTGTTAAAGTGGCTTGCCGCTATGAAGAAGGTGCTGATGGTTTGCACGGGCAACATGGACCGCAGCCCGACGGCCGCGATGGTGCTTGCGGAGATGTGCGCGCCGATGTGGGTGGCGTCGGCCGGAACCGAGCCCTGGGCCAAGAACCAGCTTACCCTGGAGCTGGTCGAGGAGGCCGACGTGATCTGCGTCATGGAGGAGGCCCATCGCCGTTTCATAAACAGCCGCTTCGGCGAATCGTATGCAGAAAAGGTTGTGGTACTCGACATCCCCGACAATTACATCTGCTGGGAGGACGAACTCGTACACCTGCTCAAGCCCAAACTGCGCACTATCCTTGGGCTTCCAGCGCCCCGACGCTGACGGCCGCACGGGCCTGGTTATCGCAGCCGCGCTGGTCCCGCGGCAGGGCGCCGCTGGAGTCAATGCACTGATTCAATAGGCGAACTTCAAGGGTGGTTCCGCACGAAACTGGCCCGTTATGAAGAACTCGCCCGCGCGAGTCATAACCGATAACCGGCAGAGGGATCAGATCAAGGTCGCTCTCGCCGACAAGAACCCGATGGTGATTTCGGGTGTCAAGCATCTGCTCGAAAGCGACGGACGCTTTCGCGTAATTGCCACCGCGAGCGACGGAGAGCGCTTCCTCGAGCTTGCCCGCCGCCATCGCTTCGACCTCGGGATCATCGGATGGGAGATGCCGCGATGCGGCGGGCGGGCGGTGCTGCAGGCGCTCAGGGTTCAGCCGAATGGGCCGCGAATCATCGTGTACACCGGAAGCCGCGACCCCGAACTGCCGCGCGAAGTGATGGCTCTGGGCGGCGCGGGTTACTGCGCCAAGAGCGAGCCGCCCGAGCGCCTGCTGGCGGTCGCGCTGGAAGTCGCCGCGGGCCGGATGTCGTTCCCGTTCGTCGACGTGCGCAGGCTTGGCCACGATCCGCTCGCGATGCTGACACGGCGCGAGCGCGAACTGCTGGAAGAGCTGGCCGCCGGCAGGAGCAACGCGCAGCTTGCCGCCGACTTCGGGGTTTCGATCAACACCATAAAGTTTCACCTGAAGAATCTGTACGAGAAGCTCGCGGTAAGGAACCGCGCCGAAGCGGTGGCGATGGGGCTTAAAAGGCGCCGCGCCCACGAATAGCACCCCCTCGTTCGCGACTCGTCCACCTACCCATCCGGGTAGGCCATTCAACCACTCCTAAGATTCAGTTCGGCCACCCCGGCGGGTGTGCTCCGCCGTATCTCAATCGCGGGAACCCGCTTACGCTGAGTTGTACCGCGCACAAACCGGCGCGTGAGCAGGGCGAAGACGCCGCGCCTGCAAGGGATACCGAGGGAGCAAGCCGCTAATCCGCCAACCGAGTGCCTGATTCACTCCGGGAGCAATAGATGAAGACGATATTGTCGACAAAGGATCGTTACAAAGCGGGAGTCATTCCGTACGCCAAGATGGGCTACTGGGATCCCGACTACGTTCCCAAGGATACCGATATCCTGTGCGTTTTCCGGGTCACGCCGCAAAAAGGCGTGGAACCGGTTGAGGCCGCCGCGGCTGTCGCGGGGGAATCCTCCACGGCCACATGGACCGTGGTGTGGACCGACAGGCTCACCGCCTGCGACGTCTATCGCGCCAAGTGCTACCGGGTCGAGCCGGTTCCCGGCTCCGAGGAGCAGTACTTCGCCTATATCGCATACGACCTCGACCTGTTCGAGGAAGGCTCGGTCGTGAACATGGCGGCGTCGATTATCGGCAACGTCTTCGGCTTCAAGGCGGTAAAGGCGCTCCGCCTGGAGGACATGCGGATTCCGGTCGCCTACCTGAAGACCTTCACCGGGCCTCCCACGGGAATCGTCGTGGAGCGCGAGCGGCTGGACAAGTTCGGCCGTCCGCTGCTCGGCGCGACCGTGAAGCCGAAGCTCGGCCTTTCGGGACGCAATTACGGGCGCGTGGTGTACGAGGCGCTCAAGGGCGGACTCGACTTCACCAAGGACGACGAAAACATCAACTCGCAGCCGTTCATGCATTGGCGCGACCGCTTCCTGTTCGCGATGGAAGGCGTCAACCGCGCCTCGGCCGAAACCGGCGAAGTGAAGGGCCATTACCTCAACGTCACCGCCGCCACGATGGAGGACATGTACGAGCGCGCCGAATTCGCGAAGGAACTCGGCTCGGTCATCATCATGGTGGACCTGGTGATCGGCTACACCGCCATCCAGTCGATGTCGAAGTGGGCGCGGCGCAACAACATGCTGCTCCACCTGCATCGCGCCGGCCATTCGACCTATACGCGGCAGAAGAATCACGGCGTCAACTTCCGCGTCATCTGCAAGTGGATGCGGATGGCGGGCGTTGATCATCTGCACGCCGGAACCGTGGTCGGCAAGCTCGAAGGCGACCCGCATCTGATAAAGGGCTTTTACGACACCCTGCGCGAGGACCGCACGCCCGTCAGTCCCGAGACCGGGCTCTTCTTCGACCAGCAATGGGCGTCGCTGCGCAAGGTGATGCCGGTCGCGTCGGGCGGAATTCACGCCGGCCAGATGCATCAATTGCTGCACTATCTCGGCGAGGACGTGGTGCTCCAGTTCGGCGGCGGCACGATCGGGCATCCGATGGGCATACAGGCGGGCGCGACCGCAAACCGCGTCGCGCTGGAGGCGATGGTGCTGGCGCGCAACGAAGGGCGCGACCTTCTCACCGAGGGCCCGGAAGTGCTCGAAAGCGCCGCGCGCGCATGCGCTCCGCTGCGCGCGGCGCTCGACACCTGGCGCAATGTAACCTTCGACTACGAAGCGACCGATACCGCCGATTACGTCCCGACGCCGACGCTTTCCTGAGCAGGCAAGGAGTTACCGCAGTGCGAATAACACAAGGCTCATTTTCGTTCCTTCCCGATCTTTCGGACGACGAAATCAGGGGACAGATCCAGTACTGCCTCGATCAGGGTTGGGCGATCAACATAGAATACACGGACGATCCCCATCCGCGTAACACTTACTGGGAAATGTGGAACATCCCGATGTTCGACGTTCGGGATGCCGCGCCGGTCATGCGCGAGATGAACGCGTGCCGCGAACAATACCCGCATCATTATATCAGGGTGAATGCGTACAATTTCGCCCGCGGCCGCGAGAGCGTCGCGCTGTCATTCCTGGTGAATCGCCCGCCTGAGGAGCCCGGCTTCGGACTCACGCGCCAGGAGGTGCGCGGCCGCACCATCAATTATGTCCTGCGCAGCTACGCGACCGACCGGCCAGAGGGCCATCGCTACGGCGGCGCGGGCCTCAACGGGCAGCGGCGCGAGCACTAGCGCCGGGGATTCAATCAAGGCGAAACATGAACGTGAATCTCGACTCGAAACTCGACGGCGCCCGGAACAGCCAGGCGGGACTGGTCGTGGACGTGCAGGCGGCGCTCAAAGAGTGCAACGTGCTGGAAGTGCTCGATGAGCTCGATCGCGAACTCGTCGGGCTTCGGCCGGTCAAGACGCGCATCCGCGAAATCGCGTCCTTTCTGCTGATCGAGGGATTGCGCAAGCGCGCGGGCCTTTCGACCGAGACGCCGACCCTTCACATGAGCTTCACGGGAGGGCCCGGGACCGGAAAGACCACGGTCGCGATGCGGATGGCGGCGATACTTCATCGCCTCGGATACGTCCGCCAGGGGCATCTGGTCGTCGCAAGCCGCGCCGACCTCGTGGGCCAGTACGTCGGGCATACGGCGCCCAAGACCCGCGACATCCTGAAGAAGGCCGCTGGCGGCGTCCTGTTCATCGACGAAGCCTATTACCTGTACCGCCCCGACAACGAGCGCGACTACGGGCAGGAAGCGATCGAGATGCTGCTGCAGGCGATGGAGAATCAGCGCGAGGACCTGGTGGTCATCTTCGCCGGCTACAAGGACAGGATGCGCACTTTTTTCAGGAGCAATCCGGGACTGCGTTCCCGAATAGCCCATCATATAGATTTTCCTGACTACACAGTGGAAGAACTGATGGCTATTGCGGAGCTGATGCTGAGCGAACAGATGTACCGATGGGACGACGCCTCGCGCGGCGCTTTTCGGCAATACCTGGAGCTCAGGATGAAGCAGCCGCACTTCGCCAATGCGCGCAGCGTGCGCAACGCAATCGACAGGATGAAACTCCGCCAGGCACATCGTCTCGTTTCTCGCGGAGGAAGCGTCAGCGCTGAGGAACTTGGCCGGCTCGAAGCGAGCGATATCACCCAGAGCCGGGTTTTTCAGGGTGGAATCGATGCGGACGATTCAATCGGCGAAGCGGAGCGGGAAAAGTGAAATCGCGTTTCCAGGCTGACATGAGCAGGGCTGGCGGCTCACCACACTGGCGGCGAAGCCGCCGCCTTAGGGGGTTATGATGACGCAACGGCCGATCCTTTTAGCGATTGTGGGTGACAGCGCCGCGGGCAAGTCCACGCTGACCGCCGGCCTGGAAAAGCTGCTCGGACGCGAGCGCGTTACGCACGTCTGCACCGACGACTATCACAAGTACGATCGGCGAGAGCGCGCGGCGCTCAATATCACGCCGCTCAACCCGGAATGCAACTACCTGGACATTCTCGAACTGCATCTCGAGCGCCTTCATTACGGGCAGCCGATCCTCAAACCGGTTTACGATCACGCGACCGGGACTTTCGTGCGTCCCCAATACATCCAGCCCAAACAGTTTGTGATCGTCGAGGGACTGCTCGGGTTCCACACCGCGGTGATGCGCCAGTTCTATGACGTCAAGCTTTATCTCGATCCGCCCGAAGAGTTGCGCCGCTTCTGGAAAATAAGACGCGATACCACCAGGCGCGGCTATACCCTGGAGCAGGTCGAGGCGGAGCTCGCGCGGCGTGAAGACGATTCGCGCAACTTCATCCGCAGCCAGCGCGAGTTTGCGGACATTATCGTGCGCTTCCGTCCCCCGCGCGGGACCACTCCCGAAACCGCCGACGGCCATCTCGACGCGCGGCTTGTCCTTCGCCCCACGATCCCGCATCCCGACCTGAGCTATCTGTTCGACGGCTCGGACAACACCGCCTGCGTCCGGCTATCGCTCGGGCGCGATTGTGGAAAGCCGGTTGATATTCTGGAAGTGGACGGCAACGTGTCCGCCGATGAGGCCGCCAAGCTCGAGAGCAAGATCTGGCAGCATATGAGCGAGCTTCAACCCGTCAAGGCCGATGAGTTCGGCCTGTACCTGGACCCCGCCGAAATTCGGCACAGCGATCCGCTCGCGCTGACCCAGCTCCTGGTGACCTACCATCTGCTCCGCAAATACAGCGAGGGCCGAAGGATGCTGTTCGCGCCGCCGGTCGCCGCGCTCAGCCGAATGCGTTCGGTGCCCGTCAGCGTGCTCGGACAGAACCCTGTCGGAGAATCGGAATCGGAGATCGGCCGGTCGGCAAAGTGACGAATGCCGGACCCGTCGGGAGCCGGCATGGAGAGACTACGATGAAGGCAATCATGGCGTTAAGGCTCAGTACCGGTTGTTATCAGCCTCATCCCGAAGCCGAGGTGGAGGACTGGGAAGAAATTAAGGATTACGCGCTGAGCGTCCACTACATCGGGCCGGTCGAAGGTCCGGCCAGTTTCCGCCACGCGGTGCGCGTATTAGACGAGGACCGGTCCGAGAAAGTGTACTTGCTCGACGACGACCACGTATAGGGAATCCTCGCCGGCCTATGGACTTTCGCACGCCGTCCGGCCCCTCCCGGCGGCGCGCGCGACACGGGTTTGCCTCGGCCGACGTCCCCGCATCCCCCGCGTTACTGACGACCGATCACGCCTTCCGCCAGCCGCGAAATGGAGATTCCATTTCGATCCGGTTATCGTCGATACTGTGATTCCAGCTTCAGGCGGGGGTAACACTCGTGGAATATCGCAACCTTGGAAGCTCGGGACTTAAAGTCTCGCTGGTCGGACTCGGATGCAACAACTTCGGCATGAAGTGCGACGCGGAGCAGACAACCGCGGTGGTACATCGCGCGCTCGACGAAGGGATCACCCTGTTCGATACCGCGGACATCTACGGCAATCGCGGCGGCTCCGAGGAACTCCTCGGCAAGGCGCTCGGCAACCGCCGGCGTGACGTCGTGGTCGCGAGCAAGTTCGGGATGGCGATGGGCGAAGGGCCGTACCGGCGCGGGGCTTCGCGGCGCTACATTCTCTCGGCGGCGGAAGCGAGCTTGCGGCGGCTCGGCACGGACTATATCGACCTTTACCAGGTGCACGCGCCCGACCCCGATACGCCGCAGCAGGAGACGCTCGAGGCTCTGACCGACCTGGTGCGCGCCGGCAAGGTCCGCTACATCGGATGCAGCAACTTCGCGGCGTGGCAGGTGGCCGACGCCGCATGGCTTTCGCGCACGCGCGGCCTTTCCCCCTACGTGTCCGCGCAGAACCAGTACAATCTCCTCGACCGCCGCATCGAGCGCGAGTTACTTCCCGCCTGCCGCGAGTTCGGCCTCGGTATCCTGCCGTACTTTCCGCTCGCAAGCGGCTTTCTCACCGGCAAGTACAAGCGCGGCGCCGAAGCACCCGCCGGCAGCAGGCTTGCCCTGATGCAACGGATGGCCGACCAGGTGATGACCGACGCGAACTTCGCCACCCTCGGACGCCTTGAGGAATTCGCCAGCGCCCGCAGCCATACAATCCTTGAACTGGCCGTGGGATGGCTCGCCTCGCAGCCGCTGATATCGAGCGTGATAAGCGGCGCGACCACGCCTGAGCAGGTAAGCGCGAACGTCAAGGCCGCCGCATGGAAGCTTTCCGACGACGAGATGCGGCGTGTGGATGAATTGACCCGACGCTGAACGATCGCGCCCGCCGAGTTACGAAGTCCGCTCGACGACGAATTTCCCGATTCGGTCGATCGCCTGCTGTCCTTCGGGCAGAAGCTTCGCGAAGACATGCCAGACGTGGATCATGTCTTCCCAGACTTCGAGCTTTACTTCGACGCCGGCCGCCCTGGCGCGTTCGGCAACCCGCCTCGCGTCATCGAGCAGAATCTCCGCGTCCCCGACCTGGATAAGCAGCGGCGGAAACCCGCGAAAGTCGGCATAAAGCGGCGAGGCGAGCGGATGTCTCGCGTCCGCCCCGCCAAGGTACATGCTTGCCATCTCGCCCAAACCACTCGGCTGGATCATCGGATCGCGATTCGCCCTGCTCCGCACCGATTCGCCGGTGCCTTCGAGGTCGGTCCACGGTGAGATAGGCACCGCGCCGGCCGGCATCCGAACGCCCGCGTCGCGCAGCGCGGCGAGAGCCGCGAGCGTCAGTCCCCCGCCCGCTGAATCGCCCGCGATAATGATTTTGCCCGGCGAATGACCCTCGGATAGAAGCCACCGGTACGCGGCGACCGCGTCTTCGACCGCGGCGGGAAAGGGATTCTCCGGCGCGAGGCGATAATCGAGCGCAAGCGCCCGCGCCTTTGAGGCCCGCGCGATCCTGGCGATCATCGCGCGATGCGTATTGCTCGAGCCCATCGTGTATCCGCCGCCGTGAAGGTACAGGATGACGCGCTCGGCGCTAGCCGCGGGCGGCACAATCCATCGCGCGGGAACGCCGCCCGCGTTGACGGCGCGCGATTCGACGTCCTCCGGCATCCGCTCGCTGACCCGTTCCATCCCCGCGCGAGTTTCCGCAATCGTTGCGTTCGGATCGCGCGGTCGCGACGCGAGAATCTCAAGCACTTTGCCCAGTTGTTCGCTCGCCAAGTCAGTCCCTCCTCAGTGCGGCGCTCGACGAGCGCGTCAGCTGTACTTGCGTTCCTGCCACCAGGGGAAGAACGGCGGCATGTCTTTCGAGACCTTGTCGTGAAATTTTGCGGGCCGCTTTTCTAGAAACGACGTAACCCCTTCCTTCACGTCGTTTGACGAGCCGCGCGCGAAAATCGCCCGGCTGTCGATCTTGTGCGCTTCCATCGGATGGTCCGCGCCGAGCATCCGCCACATCATCTGCCTGAGCAGCGCGACCGAAACCGGCGCGCAGTTGTCGGCGATTTCGCGCGCGAGCGCACGCGCTGCGGGAATAAGTTCTTCGCGCTTGTAAAGCTTTTTTACAAGACCTCCCTGCAGGGCCTCCTCAGCCGGAAAAACCCGGCCCGAGAACGCCCATTCGAGCGCCTGCGAAATACCCACGACGCGCGGCAGAAACCAACTCGAACACGCCTCTGCCACGATGCCGCGGCGGGCAAAGACGAAACCGAATCGCGCGTCTTCGGAGGCAAGCCGAATGTCCATCGCAAGCTGCATCGTGACGCCCACTCCGACGGCGGGTCCGTTCACCGCCGCGATGACCGGTTTCAGGCAGTCGAAGATGCGCAGCGTGAGCCGCCCTCCTCCGTCGCGCACCGATTCGTGGCTCCAGTCGATCGTCCCGTCCGGCCGGATAGCGCCGCGCTTTTCCGGCCGGTCGTCGCGCGCCTTGTAATCGAAGCTTTTCGCTCCAGCGGAGAGATCCGCACCGGCGCAGAACGCGCGGCCCGCGCCGGTTACGATTATCGCGCGGACGTCGTCGTCGGCATCGGCACGATCGAAGGCGTCGATCATCTCGGTCATCATCTGCGGCGTGAAGGCGTTCAGCTTTTCCGGCCGGTTGAGGGTAATCGTCAGGATGTTGTCCTTGACGTCATAGAGGATTGTCTCGTAGGTCATGCCTCTTCTCCATGAGCGTGAAAACAGAGCGCGTATTCTAGCATCATTGAGATACATGGGATCACGCGAAGCGATACGTTCGCGCGAACTGATGATGGGTCGAACGCACCGCGTCCGCAACGACGCCGAGGTGTCGTGGGTTAGCACGCGGAGGGCACGCGCGAGTTCCTTCGATCCCGCTCGCGGACTCGCGTTCGTTCAAGATGACGAGGAAAGCGGGGTTACTTTTTGATGCGGGGACGGAGGTAGGCGACCGCGCGGTCGAGGGTCGTCATCTCGGGATAGTCCGACTCGGGAATATCCACTCCGGTGGCCGCGTGGATAGCGATCGCGAGGTTCAGGATGTCCATCGAATCGAGATCGATTTGCTCACGCAGGTCAACTGCGGGGTCGATGCCGCCGGTTTCAGCCTCGGGCGCGATCTTCTTCAGCTCGCCAAGTACGAGCGCCTTGATTTCATCGTCGGTCATAGTTTCTCCGGCTCCTGCAGGATGCGAGCGATTGCGGCGAGAAAGAGCGCGCCGCGATGGCCGTCGCTGACGCGATGGTCGGCCGAGAGCGTCGCACTGATCACGGGCCGCGCTCCGACCATCCCGCCGGCCGCCCACGGCCGCTCGACGATCTTTCCGAAGCCGACGAGCGCAACCTGGGGCGGATAGATGATTCCGAAGACGGTTTCGACGCCTTCCTCGCCGAGGCTCGTCACCGTTATTGTCGCGTCGGCTATTTCCGAACTGCGCAGCACGCCGGCGCGCACACGTTTCACGAGATCGCGCAGGTTCACCATGATCTCGCTCAGGCTTTTCTTGTCCACGTCATGAATTGCGGGCGCGACGAGTCCCCCGGTCCTTAGCGAGATCGCGACGCCGACATGGATCTCTTCGCTGCGCTTGAACGCGCCCTCGACGAAAAAGCCGTTCATCTCGGGGACTTCGCGAACGGCGAGTGCGACCGCCTTGAGGAGCATCACCGCGTAAAGCAGACGCTCGGTGACGGGCCGCTTCAGGTTCCCGGCCCTGAGCCACTCCATCGCGCGGCTCATGTCGATTTCGGTGGAGAGATAGTAATGCGGGATCTCGCGCTTCGAACGGCCCATCGCGGCGGCGATGGCTTTGCGCATCATCGCCTGGCGTTCGGCGGGCGAAACCGCGGGCTTGGGCGGCGCGGGCGCTTTCGGCGCCTCGACCGGTGGCGTAACGGGCGCGGGCTTCGGCGCGGCTTCAGGCGCGGCAACCTTAGCAGGAGTCGGCGCGGCCGCTTTGGCGGCGCGCTCGACGTCGGCCCGGGTGATTGCGCCGTCGAGGCCGGTTCCCTTGACCTTGGAAACATCAACGCCAAGTTCCAGCGCGACGCGCATCGCAAGCGGCGAGATGCGAAGCCGAGGGTGTTCGGGACGCGCCGGGGGCGGCGGCGCTTTCGGCTTCTCGACCGAGGGCGCGACGGCAGCGGCCTTCGTCGCTGGCGGCGCGGGCGCTTGCTCCCCGGTGGGCGGCGGTGCCGGAGGTCGCGCGGCGGGCCTGGGCGATGGCGGCGCGGCGGCGGGTTTGGGTTTTTCGGCGGGCGGAGGCGCGGCGGCTTCGCCGTCGGCGCGGATTATCGCCAGGACTTCGCCGACGGGGACTTTTTCGCCCTCGGGTACGACGATTTTCTCGACGACTCCGCTTTGGAAGATTTCGACTTCGATCGTCGCTTTCTCGGTATCGACCACGGCGACGATATCTCCGCGCTTGACCGCGTCGCCCGGCTTGACCAGCCATTGAAGGACGGTTCCGGCCTCCATGTCGGCGCCGAGCGCAGGCATCCGGAACTCAGCCATGTTCGCCCACCATCGCGCGCGCCGCTTCGACTATCGCGGGAACCTGCGGAAGCGCGGCGTCCTCGAGATGTTTCGCATAGGGTATCGGGACTTCGGCGCTGCACACGCGCGCGACCGGCGCGTCGAGTTCATAGAACGCGCGTTCCATGATGCGCGCGCTGATTTCGGCCGAGATACTGCCGCTGCGCCATCCCTCGTCCACAATCAGTGCGCGATGCGTTCGGGTTACCGAATCGAGAATCGTCGCGTCATCGAGCGGACGCAGCGTGCGGAGATCGACCACTTCGGCGTTGACGCCGGCCCTGGCCAGTTCGGCGGCGGCTTCGAGCGTTTTGCCGAGCGTGCCGCCGTAGGTCATGAGGCTGATGTCGGTTCCTGGGCGTCGAATCGCCGCCTTGTCGATATCAACGGCGCCGGCGTCGGCGGCCATCTCGCCTTCCATATTGTAGAGCGCGCCGTTCTCGAAGATCAGCACGGGGTCGGGATCTTCGAGCGCCGTCCATAGCATCCCGCGGGCGTCTTCGAGCGTCGCCGGAGTGAGAATTTTCAGGCCCGGGATGTGCGCGTACCATCCCTCGAGGCTGTGCGAATGTTGCGCGGCGAGCTGGCGTCCCGCGCCGGTCGTCATCCGGATGACCAGCGGGATGTTGAACTGGCCGCCGGACATATAAAGGATGGTCGCGGCGTTGTTGACGATCTGGTCGAGCGCCAGCAGGCTGAAATTCACGGTCATGATTTCGACGATCGGGCGCATCCCGCCCATCGCGGCGCCGATTCCCGCACCGACAAAGGCCGACTCGGAAAGCGGAGTGTCGCGGATACGCTCGGGTCCGAATTCTTCGAGCAGGCCCTTGCTGACCGCGTAGCATCCGCCGTACTTGCCGACGTCCTCGCCCATCAGGAACACGCGCGGGTCGCGCTGGAGCGCCTCGCGAATCGCCTGACGCATCGCCTCGCGGTACGTGATGCGAACGGTTTTCGCTTGCGCGCTCATCCGGGCTTCCTCTCGGAGTAAACGAATTTCGCCAGCTCTTCGACCGGTTCCCATGTGCCGGCTTCGGCGAATTCGACCGCCTTTTTGAGCTCGGCCGCGACTTCATCTTCGAGCCGCTTGCTATCATCGTCGTTGAAGAGGCTCTGGCCGCGCAGGAAAGCCTCGAAGAGGACGATAGGGTCGCGTTTTTTCCACTCTTCGATTTCCTCTTTGGTCCTGTAGAGCTGCGGGTCGTACATCGAGTGGGCGCGGAACCGGTAGGTGCGAAACTCGACGAAGCACGGACCTTCGCCCGAGCGCACGGCGAGAACCGCGCGGCGGGCCGCCTCTTCGCACGCGAGCACATCCATTCCGTCCACCGGCCAGGCGGGCATCTCGTAGCTGGTCGCCTTCAGGCAGAGATCGGTTTCGGATTCGGAGCGCTTCAGCGCCGTGCCCATCGCGTACAGGTTGTTCTCGCAGAAAAACACGACCGGCAGCTTCCACAGCGCGGCGAGGTTCATACATTCATGGAATTCGCCTTCGGCAACCGCGCCTTCGCCGAAGAAGCAGGCGGTGACGCGCGGCTCGGCGCGCATTTTCTCGGCGAGTGCGAGACCGACCGCGATCGGAAGTCCGCCGCCGACGATCGCGTTTCCGCCGTGAAAGTGAGTTGCGGCGTCGAAGATATGCATCGAGCCGCCCCGTCCGCGGCTGCATCCCTCCTGCTTGCCGTAGAGCTCGGCCATTATCGACGCGGCCGGGATGCCGCGGGCGAGCGCGTGCCCATGCTCGCGATAGGTCGCGACAATCGCGTCGTCGGGTTCGAGCGCGTGAATCGCGCCGACGGCGACCGCTTCCTCACCGATATAAAGATGGAGAAAGCCGCGGATTTTGGCGGCGCTGTAAAGCTCGGCGCACTTCTCCTCGAAGCGTCGGATGCGCAGCATCTCGCGCATCAGGAAAAGCGCGTGCTCGCGACTCGGATGGCGCGGAAAATCAGCCGTGGCAGCCATCATTCGCTTTCCAGCGTCGAGGTGTCGCCCTCGGGCAGGCCAAGTTCGCGCGCCTTGAGCAGCCGGCGCATGATCTTGCCGCTTCGAGTTTTCGGCACGCTCGGGACGAAATCGATTTCCTTGGGCGCGACCACCGCGCCGAGGCGTTTGCGCGCGAAGCCGAGCAGTTCGGCGCGCAACTGCTCGCTGGGCACGTTGGGCGGCTTGAGCGAGACAAAGGCCTTGACCACTTCGCCGGCGACCGGATCGGGCTTGCCGATAACGCCAGCCTCGGCGACCGCCTGATGCTCGAGCAGGGCGCTCTCTACCTCGAAGGGACCAATCAGATGGCCCGACGATTTGATGACGTCATCGGCGCGGCCAACGAACCAGAAATAGCCCTCCGCGTCGCGCTTGGCGAGGTCGCTGGTGAGATACCATCCGCCCGCGAAACATTTCCTATATCGCTCGTCCTCATGCAGGTAGCCGCGGAACATCGACGGCCATCCGGGCCGCAGCGCGAGCTCGCCCTCGATATGGGGAGCGGTCACTTCCTCCACCGTACCGTCTTTTCGAAGGTGAACGATGCCGGCGTCGATTCCGGGCAGCGGACGCCCCATCGAGCCCGGCCGGATATCCATCGCCGCATAATTGGCGATCATGATTCCGCCGGTTTCGGTCTGCCACCAGTTGTCGTGGATCGGAAGCCCGAACGCTTCCTGGCCCCAGACGACGGCCTCGGGATTGAGCGGCTCGCCGACGCTCGCGATAAAGCGCAGGTTGCGAAGGTCGTACTTTCGTATGACCTCGGTTCCGATCTTCATCATCATCCGAACGGCGGTCGGCGCCGTGTACCATACCGTGACTTTCTGGTCCTGCAGCAGCGCGTACCATCGTTCGGCGTCGAACTCGGCCTCGTCGACGATGCTGGTGATTCCGTGCGTAAGGGGCGCGATGATCCCGTAGGAGGTGCCGGTGACCCATCCCGGGTCGGCCGTGCACCAGAAGATGTCGCCCGGATGAAAATCGAGCGCGAAGCGGCCGGTCATGTGATGCGCGACGACGGCATCATGCACATGCATCGCGCCCTTTGGCTTGCCGGTGGTTCCACTCGTGAAATGCAGCAGGGCGAGGTCTTCGGGAGCGGTCGGCGGGATTTCGAAGCGGCCGGCGGCTTCGTCCATCAGTTGATGGAAATCGAGGACGCCGGGGATCGCGCGGACTTCCTCGGGAGCGCCGATCAGAATCACGTGGCGGAGATCGGGCAGCGAATCGCGGATAGCGGCGAGTTTGCGTTTGTAGAGGGTGGTCGTAGTGACGAGCACCCGGCCGTCGCCGATACTGATGCGCTGATGAATCGGCTCGGGGCCAAACGCGGAAAACAGCGGACAGAAGACGTTACAGTTTTTCAGCGCGCCGAGAACGGTGACGTATAGCTCGGGGATACGGCCGCAGAGCGCGAAAACCCGCTCACCCTTTTGAACCTCAAGCTTTCTGAGCACGTTGGCGAACCGATTGGTGAGCCGCGACAGATCCGCATAGGTGAAATCGCGGATTTCCCCGCGTTTGCCCATCCATCGGATAGCCAGGTGGCTGCCATGGGCGCCGGCGGCGTGGCGATCGACGGCCTCATGCGCGATATTGAGTCCTCGCCCGCCCGGAAGGCCGTCGAGCTCGCGGCGAGCCGCTTCCCATGAGAATTGCGCTCTGACCCTCTCATAGTCGAGCAGGTTAGGTTCGACGGCCCATCCTTCGCGCGGCTTCTTGATCGTTTTCCATGCCATCTGGAGTGCGAGTAGAGCGAGGACCGTGCCATCGGAAACGGCAGAGTTTATGCGGCTAAGCCATGACTTGCTGCATCCGCGCGCACAACAGCCTTGTATCCGATGGCTCCATCGGATGCTCGCCCGGTCCAAAGCGGCTAAGCTCAAAGGGCGATGGATCAACTGGCGATCAGGACCACGATTCTCTGGATACATGCGCTGAGCGGGATAACCTGGGTGGGAGCTTCGGCCGCCTTCGTGATCGCGGCGGTAGCGACCGGAATGTCGAGCGACGAGGGCGTGGCGTTCGCGCGCAGGGTCGCGCCGAAAATAAACCGCCTCGAACTGGGCGTGGCCGTGACGCTGGCGACGACCGGCATCGTTAACGTGTTCCTGGCGGCCCAGGTGCGCCATTTCCGGTTCTCGAGCGCGTTTCGCGCCATCCTGAGCGTAAAAATCATGATCCTCGCCGCGATGCTGGTCGCGCTTTCCTTTTCGTTTCGGGCGGAACGGATGCTCCGGTCGAACGAGCCCGGAGCGGCGGCCGGGGCGACGAGGCGGATCGTCCGGCTGTTCGCACTTATCCTAGCGATGGGCAGCGTGGCGCTCGGACTTGGGTTATGGTTGCTGGGTAGCTAGGCGAATCGGGCCGGGGCGGCAGCGCGCTGTATCGGAAACCGGCCGGTACGAGGACGGATAGACGATTGCCGTGCAAGAACCTCCAAAAATACAGGTCGGCTCGTTCACGATCGCGTTTCTAACCGACGGGCTTTGGCGTAACGACGGCGGATGCATGTTCGGCGTGGTGCCGCGCGAACTCTGGAAGCGCGAGCATCCGCCCGACGACCTCAACCGTATCAGGCTCAACCTGACCTGCCCGCTCATCCTTAACGGGCGCGACGCGATCCTCGTCGACACCGGGATCGGCAACCGCCTGAGCGCGGTCGAGCGCAAAATCTTCGATCATGGCGAAGGGTGGCTCCCCGACCATTTGCGTGCGCTCGGGATGGAGCCGGGCGACGTCACCCACGTGATCCTCTCGCACCTTCATTTCGACCACTGTGGTGGGCTGGTGCGCCGGCGCGAGTCGGGGACGTTCGAGCCTGCATTTCCGCGCGCCCGCCTGTTCATACAGCGCGGCGAACTCGAAACCGCACGCGATACCCGTAACGAACGGCTGCGCGCCGCGTACCGTCATATGCAGGAGATCCTCGCGACGGTGGAGGGCTCATTCGAGGCGGTCGAGGGCGACCTCGAGGTGGTCGCGGGCGTGACCGCGGTGGTGACCGGCGGCCATACGTATGACCATCAGGTGGCAATAGTCCGCGACGGCCGGCATTGCTTCGTGCACCTGGCCGATATCGTGCCGACCCGCTCGCACATGCGCGGACCGTGGAACCAGGCCTACGACCTCGACGCGTTACGCACGATGGAGCAGAAGGCCGCATACCTGCAACGAGCGGCTCAGAAGGGATGGTGGGTATCGTTCGCGCACGACGATCAAGTGTTCACGGCAAAAGTGGCGAATGACCGAGGCAGGCTGGTGCTGGGCGAGAGCGTCGCGGTCGGGCCGATGCGCAGCCAGGACGCGCCCAGGCAGCGATGAATCAACAGAGCGGGCACGGCGTCAAATAGACGAGTGATACGGGGGATTTCGAATTTCGCACCCTGAACTACCTCACTTGTTGCGAGTTGTAGGCTTCGTTATACTGACGGTTGGGATGCGCTTGATGAGAGCACAACCCGACTTGTCTTGTCCTCTCCTTCAAAACGCTCACATCGCTCTTCCAAATCTCTGGAACGCCCCAAACCCAAGGAGTCGCGGATGGCGGGAGAACTGAACAATTTTGAACGGGTAATCAAGGAAGACCGTGCTGCCCGCGAGGCCAAGCAATGGCGCGGAACCCTGCTTGAATACCTGGAAATCGTCAAGAAAGACCCCACAATACCCAAGCTGTCGCACGCGCGAATTTACGACATGGTCATCTCGGCGGGCGTGCGTAACATCCAGGAAACCGACGATCCCCGCACGAAACGGCTCTACAAGGACGAGCCGGTGAAGGTTTTCAACTTCTTCGCCGATGAGTTCTTCGGAATCGAGCGGACGATCTCGCAGATAGTGCGCTACTTCCATTCCGCCTCGCTCAAGGGCGAGGAGAGCCGTCAGGTGTTGTACCTGATGGGCCCGGTCGGCTCCGGCAAGAGTTCGCTGGTCGAGCGCCTGCAGCGCGGCCTCGAACAGCTTGAGCCGATCTATGCTATCGACGGATGCCCGATGCACGAGGAGCCGCTTCATCTGATCCCGCGCCATCTGCGGCGCGAGTTCGAGAAGATGCTTGGCGTGCACGTCGAGGGCGACCTGTGCCCGGTGTGCCGCTACCGGCTCAAGGAAGAATTCGGCCAGCGTTACGAGGAATTCCCGGTCACCACGCGCAATTTCTCCAAGCGCAACCGTATCGGTATTGGCGTGGTGCCGCCGGTTGACCCGAACAACCAGGACACCTCAGTGCTCATCGGCTCGGAAGACATCTCCAAGCTCGACCAGTATTCCGAGGGCGACCCGCGCGTGCTCGAGCTTAACGGCGCTCTCAACGTGGGCAACCGCGGGATGGTCGAGTTCATCGAGGTGTTCAAGAACGAGACCGAATACCTGCACGCGATGATCACCGCAACGCAGGAGAAAGTCATTCCGGCCCCCGGCCGTCACGGAATGGTTTACGTCGATACCTGTATCGTGGCCCATTCCAACGAGGCCGAATGGCAGAAGTTCAAGGCCGACCACACCAACGAGGCCATCCTCGACCGTATCGTCGTGGTCAAGGTGCCATATAACCTGCGGCTTTCCGAGGAAGTGAAGATCTACCAGAAGATCATCCGCAACTCGGACTTCCGCGCGCACGTGGCGCCGCACACGCTGGAGCTGGCCTCGATGTTCGCGATTCTGTCGCGCCTTGAGCCGACCTCGAAGTGCGACCTGATGACCAAGCTTCGCCTGTACAACGGCGAGGAGGTCGTCGAGAAGGGGCGCACCAAGAAGATCGACGTCGCCGAGCTCAAGGACGACACCAAGCGCGAGGGCATGTCCGGCATCTCGACCCGCTTCATCATGAAGGCGCTCGACAACGCGCTCTCGGACAACGTGACCGGCAACTGCATCAACCCGATCAACGTCCGCGAGGCGCTGATCCAGATGACCAAGGAAGCCGACTTCCCGGAGGACACCAAGAAGCAGTACCTCGAATTCCTCCAGGACACGCTGCACAAGGAATATCTGGAGCTGCTGGAGAAGGAGATTACGCGCGCATTCGTGTACTCCTACCAAGAGCAGGCCGAGGCGCTGTTCCAGAACTACCTCGACCACGCCGAGGCCTACGTCAACAAGACCAAAGTCCGCGACCGCAACACCAAGGAAGAACTTGCGCCGGACGAGGGCTTCCTTAAGTCGATCGAGGAGCAGATCGCGATTATCGGCTCGGCCGCCGACGGCTTCCGCCAGGAAGTGATCGCCTACCTGTGGGCGTCGTCGCGCCGCGGCGAGCGCGTCAGCTATCGCAGCTACGAGCCGCTCAAGGAAGCGATCGAGAAAAAGCTGATGACTTCGGTGCGCGACATCTCGCGCATCATCACCAAGGCGCGCACCCGCGACGCCGAACAAACCGACAAGTACCACGCGATGGTTCAGAACCTGCTGGAGAACGGCTACTGCGAGTCGTGCGTGGACGTGGTGCTGAAGTACGCGGCCAACAATCTGTGGAAGGATTGAAGCGATGAAGCGGTCCGGGGGCGGTTTCAAACCATTGAACCCGCTCCCGGAGCATCCGGGACGGGGACAAGGCTTAGACGACTGTGGATACAATCTTCCGCGAATACCGACCGTCCGACGCCGAGCGCTCCGACCGCTCCGCGGGCGATCGCCTGCGCCATCGCCAGAAGGTCCGCGAGTCCATCCGCGACAATATCGCGGACATAATCGCCGAGGAGTCCATCATCGGCAAGGACCGCGATCGCGTGATCAAGGTCCCGCTGCGCGGGATCAAGGAATACCGCTTCGTCTTTGGCGACAATGCCGGCGGCGCAGGACAGGGTGAGGGCGACACGCAGGAAGGCCAGGTGGTCGGCAAGGCCGGACAGCAGCCCGGCAAGGGCGACGACATGGCCGGTGATCGCCCCGGCGTCGATTACTACGAAACCGAGGTCACGCTCGAAGAACTTATCGAGATCATGTTCGAGGACCTCGAACTGCCGAATCTCGAACGCCGGGCGCTCCGCGAGGTCCTCTCCGAGCGCTCGAGCAAGCGCAAAGGCTACCGGCATGTCGGGATTCGGGTGCGCCTGGACAAGCGGCGCACCGCCAAGCAGCGGGTGATGCGGATGCTCGCGGCCGGGCGCGGTCCGAGGCAGATGGCCGAGGCTGCGGCGCTTGAGGGCAACGTCGCCGACGAACGCCGTTTCCCGTTCCACAAGGACGATCTCCGCTACAAGCATATCGAGATCGACACGCGCGAAGAGTCCAACGCCGTCGTCATCTGCATCATGGACACCTCGGGCTCGATGGACACGATGAAGAAGTATCTCGCGCGCAGCTTCTTCTTTCTGCTCTACCAGTTCGTTTCGACCCGCTACCGCAACGTCGAGATCGTCTTCATCGCGCATCATACCGAGGCGCGCGAGGTCACCGAGGAGGAGTTCTTCCACAAGGGCGAATCGGGCGGCACCTTCATCTCGTCGGGCTACCAGAAGGCGCTCGAAATAATCGCCGAGCGTTACCATCCCTCGCTCTGGAACGTGTACGCGTTCCACTGCTCGGACGGCGACAATTTCGAATCCGACAACCCGGCGGCGCTCAAGGCGGCCGAGGAACTGGCCAATCTGTGCAACTTGTTCGGATACGGTGAGATCAAACCGCTCGGGTCGCGCTACTACGAATCCTCGATGCTGAACGTGTTCAGGCGGATCCAGAATCCGAACTTCCATACGGTGCTTATCGAGCGCAAGGAAGACATCTGGCCGTCGTTCAAGGCGTTCCTGGCAAAGGAGCGCGCGCAGCAGGACTGATCGCGAGGCGCCCGGTTACATAGGAATTACGGTTGATGGCGAAGCACGAGATCAAAGACCTCGTCGAGTGGGATAAGCGGATTCGCGAAAAAGCCGCCGAATTCGGGCTCGACTGCTTCCCGCAGGAATTCGAGATCTGCGACCACTCCCAGATGCTCGGGTACATGGCGTACTCGGGGATGCCGTCGCATTATCCGCACTGGTCCTACGGAAAATCCTACGAGAAGCTGAAAACGCTTTACGATCACGGCGTTAGCGGGCTTCCCTACGAGATGGTCATCAACTCGAATCCCGCGATCGCCTACCTGATGCGCGACAACACCCTGCTTCTGCAGATTCTGACGATCGCGCACGTTTACGGCCACAACGACTTCTTCAAAAACAATTTCACCTACCGCACCACCCGCCCCGAGCTGACGATCGAGACCTTCAAAGCCCACGCCATGCGCGTGCGCCGCTACATAGAAGATCCTTCGATCGGGCTTGAGAAGATCGAGCACGTGCTCGACGCCGCGCACGCGCTCGAATGGCAATGCCGGCGAAACCTCGCAATCCGCAAGATCGATCGCGCCGAACAAATCGATCGCGCCGTCGAGGCCGCCCATCCGCGCGAGGACCCGTTCAAGAAGATCCACGCGCGCCCCGAATACAAAGAACCCGACCTCCGCAAGGTTCCGCTCGAACCTGACGAGGACGTGCTGCTCTTCATCCGCGACCACAATCCCTACCTGGCGGAGTGGGAAAAAGATCTCCTGACCATCGTGGACGAGGAAGCCAAGTACTTCCTGCCCATGATGGAGACGAAGATCATGAACGAGGGATGGGCCAGCTACTGGCACCACCGCATCCTCGAATCCCTCGAGCTCGACCAGGGGCTGCATCTGGAATTCATCATCCGCCACAACCAGGTGGTCCGCCCGATTCCGGGCCAGATAAACCCCTACCATCTCGGTTTCAAGCTCTGGCAGGACATCTATCGGCGCTGGACCAATCCGACCCGCGAAGAGGTAAAGCGCGACGGCCCGCCGAACAAGAGCGGTGCGGAAAAAATCTTCGAGGTGCGCGAAGTCGAGCGCGACGCGTCGTTCATCCGCCGCTACTTGACCGAGGAGCTGATGCGCGAGATGGACCTGTTCGAGTATGAGCAGCGCGGCGACGAGTACGTTGTGAGCAAAGTCTCGGACGAGGAAGGATGGCGCAAGGTCAAGGAGACCCTGATCAAGAACGTCGGCGCCAACTCGATTCCGGTCATCAAGGTCGAAGACGCCGATTTCGGCCAGAACCGGACCCTTTACCTGAAGCATCACCACGACGGCCGCGATCTCCATCTCGAGTACGCCGAAAAGACCATGTCGTACCTGCAACGGTTGTGGGGACGCGAAGTCGTGCTCGAAACCTCGCTTGACGGCAAGCGCTCGTTGCTATGCTCGAATGACCGCGGTTTCTCGGTCCGCACGCTCAAGTGACCATCGCCGCGCCCATCCCTGCCGCATGCCTCGCGACCACCCTCGACGAAGGCCTGCGAAAGGGGATGTGGCGGCCGTTTCCGCACCCACCAAGGACGTTTGACGACGTCCGCCGTGGGCGCGCGCTTTTTCAGCGGTAGGCGCCTATGGATTTCGGAGAAAAATTCGAACGCGGCCTTCGCCTGATGATGGACGCGATTGCCGAAGCCGAATCGAACGGCCGCGCGCCGCTGGATTCGCCCGCGATGCAAGCCGAACTGGCGGAGATAGCCCGCCTGCGCGGGCGCCCGGCCTTCTATCCCTATCTCGGCTCGGGGCTCGGACGCGGCGCGCGCGCGATGATGGCGGAGGGGCGATGGGTGCTCGATTTCGCGCTCGGCGTCGGCGTCCATTTTTTCGGCCACGGAAACCTCGACCTCGTCGAAACCGCGATTCGCGCGGCGGCCTCCGATCTCGTGATGCAGGGAAACCTGCTCTTCAATCGCGAGTATCATGCGCTGATGAAGACGCTGCTCGAACATGCGCCGCGCGGGATGGAGCGATGCTGGCTCTCGCTGTCAGGGGCGGACGCCAACGAGAATGCGCTCAAGCTGATTCGCCAGAAGCGCGACGGACGCCCCGGCGTGATCGCGTTTCGCCATTGCTTTCACGGGCGAACCACCGCGATGGCCGAAATAACCGACCGTCCCGACTACAGGATCGGCCAGCCCGCGACGTTCCCGGTCGAATACGTGCCATTTTACGACCGCGCCGATCCCGATTCGGCGGCGAAATCGCTCGGCGCGCTGCGCGAGATAATCCGCCGAAACGGCGACCGTATCGCGACCTTCATCGTGGAGCTGGTGCAGGGCGAGGCCGGTTTCGTCACCGCGCCGCGCGAATTCTTCGTGCCGATGTTCGAGGAATGCCGCCGCGCGGGAATCGTAATCTGGGCCGACGAAGTCCAGACCTTCGCTCGAACCGGGGAGCTTTTCGCAACCGATCTTCTCAAGCTTGCCGACTATATAGACGTGATTACGCTCGGGAAGATTCTGCAGGGCAGCGCCCTGCTCTACCGAAAGGATTTCACGCCCGACCCTGGACTGATCTCCGGCACGTTCTCCGGCGTGACGGTCGCGATGGCGGTCGGACGGCGGATTATCGAGAAGCTCATCGGCGAAGGTTATCTCGGTCCGAGCGGGCGGATAAAAACGCTGGAGCATCTCACGCGCGAGCATCTCGAGCGGCTCTCACGCAAGCATCCGGGACGAATCTCGCACGTTGACGGCGTCGGCGCGATGCTCGCGTTTCGGGTGGACGACGGCTCGTTGGAAAGGACGCGGGCGTTTATCCGCCGATGCTTCGATGCGGGACTCGCGCTCTACTACGGCGGCCACGACCCGGCCTGTATCCGGCTTTTTCTTCCGGCCGGATGCCTGACCGAAGACGAACTCGCCGGCGCCTTCGACATCCTCTCGCGATGCCTTGAATAACGGCCATTCTCCGTCAGGGCATTCTATTTTCTGTCATCCTGTGTTTGCAACGCTTTAAAACTGATCTACTGTAGTGTCCCACTAATAACTTTACAAAGGCGTTGAAGTTTATCGAGGATCGAATCAGCAGTGGCAGTCCAGGCAAAGGGTCGTTTGTGGAGGTTGTGCTGCGCGAC
>JAKAVC010000018.1 GCA_021817345.1 Deltaproteobacteria bacterium
GCCCGAACACCACCGCTTGCTAATGGCCCTTACCGTGGTCGCGGCGATAGGCGTCGGAGGGCTGTCGTGCCACGCGGCGGACCTCGCGGGTGCACAGAAGAGCTTCCAGGGCTTTTGTGCCTCTTGTCACGGGGTTTCCGGCAAGGGCGATGGCCCGGCGGGTGCAAGTCTCCCGGTGAAACCGATGGACTTCGATAACTGCGCCGCGATGGCGAAGCTTTCGGACGCCACGCTGTTCACGGCGATCAAGTCCGGCGGCAAATCGGTCGGCAAAAATCCGGCGATGCCGGCGGCCGGGGCGGCATTCAGCGACGCGCAGATTCACGATCTGGTCGCCTATGTACGGAGCTTCTGCAAGAAGTAACGGCCCAGGGCGGCCTGCTGACGAGCAGACCGCCTCGCGGTTCCATATGTGTCCGATGGGATTTCGCGACACGATTGTCCCTGGATGAGAATCAGGCCACGAACGGTCTAATGTTACCCATGAAACACGGCGTTTCAGCTTTTCTGGTCGCGATTGCGGTAGGCGGGGTCGCGTCCATCCTGTTGCCGTTTCTGGTCTCGGGTTACGTCGACGGCAATCGGCAATCGGCAAGTCCTTCTTATGTGACTTCGGGCAAGTGTTCGGCTTCGCAGATGAGCTTTCTGGCCGGGGCGAAAGAGTATTTCGGCATCTATCCGGCCAGCGTTCGTCAGCCAATAGCTTTCCCTCACAAGATTCATGTCAAGAACGGAATGCCGTGTGAGACGTGCCACGCCGGCGTGGACGAGGGACAGCAGGCTGCCATTCCTGGCGCGGCAGTGTGCATGACCTGTCATCAAGTTATTGCGACCAACAAGCCGGAGATCAAAAAGCTCGCCTCCTATTACAGGAAAGGCGAGGAAGTCCCGTGGCGGAGGGTCTATTGGTTTTATCCCTCGGCGCACGTCGACTTCTGGCACGGGCCGCATATTCGCGCCGGAGTTGAATGCCAGAGCTGTCACGGTGACATGCGCAAGGAAACGGTCGCGGTGCGCAAAGCGGGGTTGAATATGGGGTTCTGCGTGAATTGCCACCGCAGCCGTCATGTCTCGACGGACTGCACTACTTGCCATTACTAGGAATCCGGTATTCGGTGCAACAGTGTACCACGAGTGGATAATAATTCGATGAGGAAGCCGATGGATCGGCGGACATTTCTCAAGCTATCGAGCTTAGGCGGTGCGACGGCCGCGCTCAGCGCATGTGACAAGTCGGGCAAGTTGAGGGGCCAGATGATTCGGTTCATCCCCGAGGAGAGACTGGTCCCCGGCGTCGCCATTTGGAAGACGAGTCTGTGCAGGCAGTGCTGCTCGGGCTGCGGACTCGAAGTGCGCGTGATGGAGGGCGAGGCGGTGGTTACCCGCCATGGCCAGCGCGGTCTCATGCAGATGGGGCTCGCGAAGAAGCTCGAGGGCAACCCCGAGCATCCGGTGAATCGGGGCAAGCTCTGCGCGCGAGGCCATGCGGGACTTCAGGTGACCTATAACCCCGACCGTATCCGGTTTCCGCTCAGGCGCACGGGACCGCGTGGCTCCGGCCAATATCGCCAGGTCGGCTGGGACGAAGCCGTAACTGAATTGAGCACGCGGTTGGGTTCTATCAGTTCGCAAGGCAAGGCGGGCTCGGTCGCCTTCCTTACCCGGGCGTTGCGGGACCAGCGCGGCGTTCTCGTTCAGCGTTTCCTTGCCGCGTATGGCGCACCGCCGGCGGTCAGGTTCGAGTTCTTCGACGACGCCGTTCTGCGCCGGGCCAACTACTTGAGCTTCGGTCGCTATCAGTTACCGACCTTCGATCTCGCTCGCGCGAACTATGTCATTTCCTTTGGAGCGGACTTTCTGTCCACGTGGAATTCGGTCGTAGCGCAGAATCGGGGATATGGAGCGATGCGGCAGGGACGCCCTGGCCTGCGCGGAAAGTTTGTCCAGGTGGAAGCGAGGATGTCGCCGACCGGAGCGAACGCCGACGAGTGGGTGTACGCGAAACCCGGCAGCGAAGGATTGCTGGCGGTCAGCCTTGCCCAGGTGATGTTGAGCGAGCGTTTGCGACCGGCGGAGGCGGCGAGGGAGGCGGGAGCGCGGATCGAAGGCTGGACGCAGGGCCTCAGCGATTACAGCCCAGAGAAGGTACAGGACCAAACCGGCGTTGCCGCCGCCAGGATTCGCCGCTTGGCGCGGGAGCTCGCGGCCCATCGCCCCGCTGTCGCGATTGTCGCGGGCGTGCCGCTGGCACAGACCAACGGCCTCGCCAATGCACTTGCCGTCAACGCGCTGAACGCGCTACTGGACGCAGTCGAGAACCCCGGTGGTATCTTTTTCACACCGCGACCGCCACTCGCCTATCTCCCAAGCGTCGAAGAGAGTTCCTCGGCTAAGTCGCTTGCCGAAAGGATACTGAATAATCCAGTCCCGATTGAGGCATTGCTGGTCTACGAGGCAAATCCGGTATTTGCCAGTCCCGCCACTTGGCATGTGCGCGAGACTCTTGAGAAGATTCCCTTCATAGCCAGTTTCGGCAGCTTCATCGACGAAACGAGTATCCTCGCCGATCTCATTCTGCCGGATCATTCCCACCTGGAATCCTGGGTCGATCACGTGCCGGAATCGGGCAGCACGACAGCCGTGGCGAGTGTCGCCGCGCCTGCGATGCTTCCGCTGCACCATACACGGGCGATGCCGGATGTCCTGCTGGACGTAGCGCATAGATTAGGGCCCAAACTGGATCCCGTCGAAAGCGCCCTGCCGTGGAAAAGTTACCAGGAGATGCTGCAGTCAGCGTTTGAGCCCTTGCGCAATCACGCCGGGTCGGTGAAGGCGCAGAAAGCGGACGACTTTTGGTCACAAGTCCAGCAAAACGGCGGATGGTGGAGTGAGCAGAGCGATCCGCCTCCGAAAGCGCCGGCGACCGCCGAGCGCTCAGCCACTGTGGTAAAGGTTGCACAGCCCGAGCTTGACGGCGATGCGCGGGACTATCCTTTCAACTTTTTGCCCTATGCCTCACAGCAGTTCGGTGACGGCTCGCACGCGAATCTGCCCTGGATGCAGGAGATGCCGGACGTAATTTCAACGGCTATGTGGAGCACGTGGGTGGAGATCAACCCGCGAACGGCCGAGCGCTTAAGTATCAGGCAAGGAGACCTGGTGGAGGTGCGGTCGCAGCACGGCACGCTCCAGGCGCCGGCGCTGCTCGCGCCGGGAATCGCCCCCGACGTCGTGGCTATGCCCGTCGGCCAGGGACATGAGCAGTACGGTCGCTACGCAAGTGGGCGCGGGGCGAATCCGATCAAGATTCTTTGCGCGCGCGTCGAGCCCGAAACCGGCGCGCTGGCTTGGGCCGCGACGAGGGTCAACATTCGGCGCGTCGGCACAAGGGGCAAGCTAGTCCTCTTCGGCGGCGCGCTGCGCGAATCGCCCCGAAACTACCGTTACCGCTGAGCGCGCCCACGGCGAGACCGAGCAATCAAATGGCACCAGCGAAAGAACAGAATCAGAAGGCATTCAGGCTGAAGCGGCGCAACTGGGGTATGGCGGTTGACGAGGATCGTTGCACGGGCTGCGAGGCCTGTGTGGTCGCATGCCACGCCGAGAACAACATCGCGACTGTGGGCGAAGAACAGGCCGCACGCGGCCGGGCGATGCACTGGATCCGCATCGAGCGTTACTACGAAGGCACTTTCCCGGACATCAAGGTGAAGTATCAGCCGGTATTGTGTCAGCAGTGCGACAACGCTCCATGCGAAGCCGTGTGCCCAACGTACGCTTCTTATCACAACGCCGAGGGGCTGAACGCGCAAATATACAACCGCTGCATTGGCACCCGCTATTGCGCGAACGCGTGCCCGTATGAGGACCGGTACTTCAACTTCGTGAATCCGGCGTGGGACGAGCCCCTCAATCTGCAACTCAATCCGGATGTCTCGGTGCGCTCCGTCGGGATCATGGAGAAGTGTACTTTCTGCATCCAACGGATCAGGGCGGCGGAGATTAATGCTGAGAAGGAGAAGCGGCAATTGAAGGACGGCGAGTTCAATCCCGCCTGCGTCCAATCCTGTCCGACCGAGGCCCTGGTGTTTGGCGATCTCGACGATCCCGAGAGCAGGGTATCGCGGCTGGCGAAATCCAACCGCGCCGCCAAGCTCCTGCCAGATCTCGGTACGAAGCCGAAAGTGACATATCTCAGACGCGGCAGTTGGTATGATGAACAAAACACCTGAACAGATTAATGAGGAGCTGCTGCTGCCACTGAATAGCACGTCGTGGCGCTATTACCTGGCGGTTGCGGCCCTTGGAATGCTGGTGCTGGTCGGCTTCTACGCCTGGGGCTATCAACTCGACCACGGCATCGGTGCGTCGGGTTTGGACCGTCCGGTTTTTTGGGGCGTTTACATCACGGACTTCGTCTTCTGGATCGGGATTAGCCACGCCGGCACTCTGATTTCCGCGATTCTTCGCGTCTCCAACGCCGAGTGGCGACGACCCGTGACGCGCTGCGCTGAGGCGATCACGGTTTTCTCGCTTTTGATCGCGGCCACCTTTCCGGTGATTCATCTGGGCAGGCCGTGGCTGTTCTTCTGGCTAATTCCCTATCCGAGCGAGCGGGGCATCTGGCCGCAGTTCCGCTCGCCGCTGCTCTGGGACTTTTTCGCGCTCAACACCTATCTGATCGGGAGCTTCAGCTTCCTTCTGTTGCCGAGTTTTCCGGACTTTGCGTTGGTACGCGACAGGTCGGAGGGCTGGCGGCGAAGGCTTTACGGCATCCTCTCGCTTGGATGGCGGGGCACGCCAAAGCAGTGGCATCGGCTGGAGATGGCGATGCGGATTATGGCGGTCGCGATCATTCCGGTCGCGGTCTCGGTCCACACGATCGTGTCCTGGGACTTCGCGATGGCGCTGGTTCCGGGATGGCATTCGACGATCTTCGGTCCGTACTTTGTCGCGGGCGCCATATTCAGCGGCATTGCCGCGCTAATCATCGTGATGGCATGCGTCCGGAAGCTGCTGCACCTCGAGGAGTACCTTGAGCCGATTCACTTTGATCACCTCGGCAAACTGTTGCTGGCGATGAGCCTGATATGGTTCTACTTTGTCTTTGCCGAGAGCCTTACCACCTGGTACGGCAATCAACCGAGTGAAATGACGGTGTTCTGGCTGACGCGAAGCGGGAGCTTTTCGCCGCTGTTCTGGATGATGGTGATTTGCAACGCTATTATCCCGGTGCCGATTCTGAGTATCAAAAGGCTGCGCTCTAAAATAGGCTGGACAGTACTTGCCTCCATCCCGATCGTGATCGGAATGTGGCTTGAGCGGTTCCTGATCGTAGTTCCTTCGCTGGAGCAGAACCGCTTGCCGTATGCATACGGAACGTATACGCCAAGTTGGGTGGAAATCGGGATTACGGTCGCCAGCTTCGCGGCCATGCCGCTGCTATACCTGCTGTTTGTCAAAGCCGTCCCGATAATCTCCATCTGGGAACTGAAGCTTGGCCAGCATGAAAAACCGGCGGAAGTTGCGGCGCCTGTGCCTGCCGAGGAAATTGTCCAGGGCGCGACCGCCAGCGGACGCTAGCGCACGGGAGATAAAAATGCAGGCCATTTACGGACTGTATCGCGATCCCGACTCGGCTCAGCAGGCGATGGACCTGCTGCAACAGGCCGAGCGCGGCTTGGGATTCAACGATAATCAGATCCTGGTGCTGACGGGCGAGCCTTACGAGGATCACGCCTTTGGCATGCAAAATAAGAAGACGATAATGCCGTGGATGTCGGCCGGAGGCGGCCTGGTCGGGGGGCTGCTCGGCTTCTGGTTCATTTCGTTTACGCAGAGGGCCTACCCGCTGATGACAGGCGGCATGCAGATTGTCACGAAGTGGCCCGACGGCATTCTTACCTATGAACTGACCATGCTGGGTGCCATACTCACCACCGTAGTGACACTGCTGATAGCGGCGCGCCTTCCCGACTGGCGGCGCCACGTGTTCGATCCGGCCATTGGCGAGGGCAAGATTCTGATCGGGGTGACGGATCCCCCGGAGGGCTCCCAGGACGAGCTTCGGCGGCGATTGCGTAGCGCTGGCGCGGTAGAGGTTAAAGAGTTTATTGCATGAGGCCCGCGGTTGGCGGACTCTCGCGCTGCCGACGCCTGAGACTTCGCCCGCGTTTTAGCTAACAGAGTGCTGAAAAAAGAGGATTTGCCTGTGCCGAATGACTCCTCTCGTAATTGATTGGCAACTGATAGTCGAGGGCGGAATGGCGCGGTGAGGGTTGTGGCATCGCTCGATGAAATCGAAGACCACGGTGCGCGCCGCGGCCAACGCGCTCATTTTGGCCGAAGATCGCGAATCATCCGCCCCATAATTGACGCAGCACGAGCGCAATCAATCCCACGGCCACGATGAGCATGCATACGCCAGCAAGGCGGCGGAACAAGGCCTTATCCTGGGTTTGCGAATAGATCAGCGGCGCGTTGGTCAGAGCGCTTGTCATCGACGTTATCACCGTCGCCGTGGCCGCGGTCCCCGGAGAGACCTTCTTGGCCAGCGTCAAGGCGGCGGCGCTCGCCGTCGTGCTCGCGCCGCTAACCAGCCCGCCCGCCGCGCTCATGGCCAGAAAGGCGGCCGCGCCAAAGAACCGTTCAATGAACGTTCCCAGGCAGATTAACGTTACGAAGAGCCCCGCAAACTTCGCCACGCGCGGGAACGACAATGGCGACGAGAGGCGCAGTTGTTGCTCCATCGGCGCCATTTGCTTCGACCGGCTGAACCACGCCAGCAACCCAGCCGCCGCGATACCCATGCCGCCGAGCGGATAGAGCGCGATCTTCGCCGCTTGAGGCGCAAAAATGACCAAGGTGATGAGATTTCGCAGGAACATCGCGCCGCTGGTAATGAGAAATACCGCTATGCCCAACGATCCGCGTCTTTCATTTTCGGCAAGCACCCCCGACAACTCGGCCGCCGCCGCTTTGCTGCTGATGAGTCCGCCGAAGAAAGCCGCGTAGTAACTGCCGCGCATGCCGTATAGCCGCAGCATCAGATAGTTCAAAAATCCCACGCCGGCGACGACAATGACGATGAGCCAGGCTTGCCGGGGGTTCACCAGCGCCCACGGATCGATAAAGCGGTTCGGCAGGAGGGGATAGAGCACGAACGTGAGAAGCGCCAGCAGCACGGCGCTTCGGATTTCCTCGGGAGACAAGCCGCCGGCGAATCGCGTCAGCTCGACCTTCCACGCGAGAAGCAGCGTCATCACGATCGCCGCCGTAATTGCCGTAAAATAGTGCCCTTCGCCAATGAGTGCGCCCAGAATTACCGTAACCAGCAACGCAACGGACGTGGTCATCTCGACCGAGCCGCTTTTGATCAGGCTGCGCGTATTGAGAAGCCCGACCAGGAGGATGGCTCCGCCCAACGCCACAAACACAAGCGCAGGCTGAGCCAGATAACTGAGGGCGCCCAGTAATCCAGTGAGCGCAAAGGTACGAACGCCAACATCCTTCTGCGCCCACTCGCGCTCCAGACCCACAAGCAGGCCGACCCCCAACGCCAACGCGATTTTTGACGCGATATCGTCGTATGGAAATGCCGCCGTCACCTTGTTCCTGCAGCTCAGTGTACGCGTCGCGGCCCGATCCGGACACGTTCGGGGGATTTTTCTTCGGCAAAACTCAAGCTATGGATGTCTGCTTGCACGGACGTCTCCGCCTTCGATTTTCGCCAATATCTCGGGTTGGCGGAAATAGATCGCCCGCGGGCCGTTCTGGATGGGCACGATCCTTTCGATTTTTGCTGTCCACGGCAAAAGGAAGGTGTCGGCCTGGCGCACCTCGCAAGCCATTGGTCGCGGGTTGGGGAAGGGCGTTCTTGATTCGAACAGCGTGCCGGCGAGCGCGTCGCAGGCTTCGAGCAGGGCTCGGCGTCTGGCGAGACGACCGGTTTCGCCGCGGCGCTTTTTCGGCAGTCCGGCCTAGTTGCGTCCGAGGCGTTGCGGCCCTTCCTCAAGCGGCTTCAGACCGGCGCCGCAGCCGCCAGTTACCTTCGCCATCTCATCCTCTCACCCATTCAATTCAGGCGCGCCGCCTTTGCGTTGCGGATCGTTTGGCGAGCCAGGCCAGCGCGCCGTTGGTCGCCTGCCAGACTTTTAGATTGTCGGCGGCGTAGCAGATAGCTTCGCTTTCATCGCCAAAGCCGACCATATCGGGGAGCACCGGCGGAAACTTTTTCTTTCCCAGCAGGAACGCGGGGACATGGAGATTGCTTTCAAGCGCGGCGGCGAGTTTCTCTCGGGAGCCGGGAGTGTCGCCCAGCTTGCGGAAGGCGAGCAGAGCGCGGGTCCAGGCGAACTCGGCGCCGGCATCCTCGTCGTACTGCTTGAGCAGCCCTTCGACTTCCTCGTCGCGGCCGACTTCAAGCAGGCACGCGGCAAAGACGTAGCGGAGGCCCTGGTTGTCATTGGGGTTGAGACGGAGTAGCTCGCGGTAGTGTTCGAGCGCCTGGTCGCGCCGACCGCTTTCCCACAGACACTGGGCGAAGCCGGCGCGGGCGCGCATGTAGGGCCGGGTTTCGAGTAGGCCCCAGAAGTAACCGGCGTCCTCCTCGAAGGCCTCTTTGCCCAGTGCGCGTTCACCAGCTTCGACGCCCTTGCGATAGAGTTCGAGGGCCTCGTCGAGCGAACCGGCCGCCTGAGCGAGGATGACGTATGCATCGGCGCAATCCGGGGAGATACCGAGTGCTTTTTCGGCGAGCGCGACGCGGCGCTTAAGATTCGGTGTCTCCCACGCCTGGTAGATGACTTCCCGCGCCTGTGCGAGCAAATCCCGGCCGCCGCGAGGGCCGGGTCTTCCTGCTTTGGCTTTGCCGGTCATACATCCTCCCGATCGCAAATTCGGAATAAAAGATTTTGTACCACGCGAAGCGTTTTTCGTCTCGGGCGTGTGCAGGGAAATCCACAGCTGCCTGGCCGGCTGTTGACGAAAGCCAAGAATTGCCCATCGCACGCATGAGCGGTTGGGTTTTGACCACGACGCGCCGGCACGGCTATTCTTGTCATCGGCCGCTTCCCGGCTATGTCACGGAGGGGCGGCGTGGGTCCGTCAAGACGCCGAAATCGGCGCAACACGCTTTTACCATTTCTCTCGCGCCCCGTATCGCAAAGCGCTTGGCCGCGAAAGTCCTCCGGCGCGGGAGATAGTACTCATCCGCCCGTTTTTGAAAAGGAGAGCGCCGCATGAGCACGATTGACGAAGCACTTAAGGCGAATCAGCAGTACGCCGCGAATTTCAAACTCGCGAGTCTTCCAGTGCCGCCCGCGCGCAGGTTGGCCGTCCTCGCGTGCATGGACGCGCGGCTTACGGTTGAGGAATTCCTCGGCCTTAAGACCGGCGACGCGCACATCATCCGCAACGCCGGCGGTATCGTGACCGACGACGCGTTACGCTCGCTCCTCATCTCGCACTATCTGCTCGGCACCAACGAGTTCATGATCGTGAACCATACGGACTGCGGGATGCAGTCGTTCAAGGACGAGGAACTGCGCGACCGGCTGGAGCGCGAAAAGGGAACCGCGGTCGTTGGGCCCGATCACTTCTACTCATTTTCCGACCTGCGCGGGAACGTCCGCCGCCAGATCCAGCGCGTGAAGTCGCATCCCTGGGTACCGAAGGATATTCCCGTGCGCGGATTCGTCTTCGATGTGAAGACCGGCAAGCTGGAAGAGGTGACAGCGTAGGCTCGAAGCGCCGTATGGGCTCTCCCGCTCTTTCGCGGGGGAGACGGGAGAGAAAGAGCAGGCTGTGCTTTATCGAAGGCCTGCTGGAAAAGAAACGGGGCGGAAGGGTTTTTCCATTCGCCCCGTGACTTCGATCGATTCCACTTTTATTTCATCGGCTGGTCCGACATGAAGCGCTCGAGCACGTTCGCGGTAATCCGCGAGACGTTATTTTCGTAATTGTTGTGCGACAGGCTTCCGCACCATGAGATCGACCCGGTCGAGAACACCGCGCCTCCGCCCGGCGTCGTGAAATAGACCATGTCGGCGCGCACGGCGGGGTCCTGCGTGCCGCCGACGCCGGGATACATGAACATGATCTCCTCGACCACGTGGGGATAGTTGTCCGAATGGCCCTCCGACGCCGCCAGCAGCATCGCGCCCGGCGGCGTCCCGAGCGTAAGGTCGTAACGATCGATCTCCGAGCCCGCCGCGCCGCCGCCGACCAGCCCAAAGTTGCCGACGAGCTCGTCGCGCCCGACCCCCTCGAAAATGAATCGCACGCGCTCGTCGAAACTGTCGGACATCCGGCGGTAGTACGACGACTCGTCGAAGCCCTGGGCCGAGAATCCCACGCCGACCAGCTTCTGCGGCGCCCGTCCGCGATTTCTCCATAGCCCGCCGCGCTCGCCCGTGGTGCTGTGATAGTACTCGCCGGGGCGCGCCTGCCACGCGCGCGAGCCGCTCTCGCCGCGGCGCACCTCGATAAGATGCGGCTTCTCGGGATGATAGGTCGTCACCCAGTAGAAACCGTTGCCGCCGAGATACATCAGGCGCCCGCCAGTGGCCAGATACTCCTCCATCGCATCGAGCATCGCGCCCGACCAGTACTCCGGATGCGTTCCCGTGACGATCACCTTGTACGGGCGCAGCAGCGCGAGCCCCTCGCGATGCAAATCCTCGTCGGTAACGACATCGTACTGGTAGCCGCGCGCGTTCAGCCAATCGACGAGATCGAGATCGGCGGGCAGTCCCCATAGCCCGTTCGCGCCGAGGAAACTCGGCGCCATGTTGAGGATTGGCCGAAGGCGCGACGAGTAACACACGCCGCTCATGTCGGAATGAAGGTCGTAGAGCGAAAGACCGTACTCCGGATGCTCGGCGAGATAGAGATCGTCGGGATTGAGCACCGGCGTTTGTCCGAGGATGGCCTGTCCGACGTCGGCCTCGACCGAGATGCGGAAATTCGCGTAGGCCATGTAACTCGCGGTTGGCGCGAGGAACGCGACGCGCGCGCTCGCCGTCCCCCTCGGCGGGCGTATGAAGAACGGCACGCGGCGTTCGACTCCCTCGCCGCGCAGGCGCACGGCGTAAACGTCGCTCTTCGTTCCGGCGGGCACGGCCCATTCGAAGTCCGCGTCCCACCCGGCGTCTTCCAGGTCGTCGTCATGGAAGTGGATCGCGCCGTACTGGGCGGGCGCGTGGACGTAGTTTTCCTCGCGCGCGGTCCAGCCGTGGCCGGTCATCGCGCGCGCCGGCATATTGACGCATCGCCCGTTCAGCCCATTGCCCGAGCGGTCGGAGATAACGTCGGTCGGCACCCCGTTGGCGCCGATTTCCGCGGCGAAATCCCATCGCGCGGCGAGCCCGCGCGGGTCCGGCTCGACGCCACGCGCGAGCGCCTCGAACTCGCTCGCATCGAGCGCGCGCGAATAGACCCGTGGCGCTTCAATCTTTCCGTTGAAGTGGGCCTCGACAACCGTGCGCGCGCCGGGCCCACCCGCCGCGTAACCCGCGATCACAAATGGAGCGTCCGCGCTGACCTCGAGTCGCCCGAGCGGTTTTTGCGCGACCGCGCTTTGCCCCGGAGCCGCGACTCGCCCGATGAGGCTGTTGGCCGAATTGACGACCGCCTGACGCGCGACGATTGCGATGCCCGTTTGCGGATCGTAACTGGCGCCGACCGAATACCAGGTCCACGGGATGAAGCCGCCTTCCACCGCGACCTTTTCGGACTTGCCGCTTGCGTCGCCGAGCCATAGTGCGAGACGCCCCGATTCATCGAGCACCAGCGCGTATCCCGCTGCGCGGTCGCGGCGCCATCGCGTGACAATTCCCTGTCTTCCGGCCTGCGGCGTCGTCGGCATGATAAAGGCGTGGAGCGAAAACGCTCCGGAAAGGTTGAGCATCGCGCGCGCGTCGTCGATTTCAATATGCGAGCCGGGACGAACCGGCTGATTCCGCCCCGGATATTCGCCGCTCACGGTGCTTGCGATTTCCGCTTCCTTGAAGCCCGGCCCGGCCGGATTCAGGTCGCCGTGAATCAGGCGGACGATATCCGCGCGATACCTCGCGACGCCTTGGCAACTAACCATGAAGCGGATTCTCTCGCCGGGTGCGACGCTGATTCTGTCGGTGTAGCCGTCGATTCGCTTTGCGGGAATGATCGATTCCTTCGTATCAGCCACGGCGAAGCTCCTTCAGCCTTTCAAGGAACACGGCGTGAAGCGCTTCCTTCTCGGTCGAAAATCTGCGCTCGTCGAGAAAGCGCGCGCTTTGTCCGCGGGCGCCCGCGAGAACCACGATTCGATACTCGCGGTAGGGATCCGTGCACAGGACGGCGTACTTGCCCGGCTGTGGCGCACGGCGCAGATAGTTGAGCACCCGCTCCAGCGCGTCGCTATGCTGCCCGAGCGGGTCGCGCGCGTGTTCGGCGATTAGCTCGTCGGTGACCAGATGCCTGAGCTTCTCGCGCATGCGCCCGTTCCAATGCGCGAGCACTTCGAGCGACTTGTCGGCGTGCGACGCCGATTGAGATTCGGCCATGTCAATCTCTCCCCGCCGAGACAACTAGCGCATCAGCGCGCCCCATGTCACGAAGAAGAACACGCCGCCGCTTAGGAGCGGCAGGCGTCGCGTCGGGCCGGTCGGCGATTGCTCGACCTCGCGGGGTCCCACCAGGTCGGGTTTCGACGCGGCGGCATCCTGGCCGACGAGGTCGCAGAGTGTATCGCCAATCGCCGGGCTTGAAGCGAACAGGCCTCGTCAAAGTGCGTTGGGGCACAGTCCGAGTCGTGTTTATCGGGCGGGTGTCGAGTCTTCCATAGCCGGGTTCAATAAAGCTATCGCTATCTTTTCCCAAATTGGCAGACTCATGATATGACTTTCCAAAGTCCGCGAAGAGCAAGTTTCTTTGGCCTAGACGGACTTGCAACCAGCGTGAGCTCTTCGTCGGGCGCCTGAAAGTGTTTTGGAGATTATGCCTTAGGAGGGAGATGCCCGTGGAGGGTGAAAATCACGCCAACAATTACCTCGTCGTCAATCGCGTTGAGGTCCTGACCGAGAATTGCAACTGCTGCGGGGGCGGCTTCGTTGGAGGTCCGGGCGGCGAGAAAGCCCTGGTGGCGGCGGTTTCCGGCGCGGGGCAACCGTATTTCTTCTGCGCCTCGTGTGGAGACAACATCATGGGCCGTATCCAGTCCGAGGAAGCGCGCAAGCATTATGTCTGGGACTGGGTGGTGCCGTTGAAGCAGACCAAGGCTCCGGTGCAGCCCGGCTAGAGCAAGCCGCCGCCGGCTACGAACATAAGTTGGACTTCGGTGCCCCTCGATTCCGCGAGCGCCCGTGGCCGCCAGCGAGGCCGATGGGTTTTTGCGCGACGCGAGCGATGCTTCGTGTTGGCGGGTGGGTTCGTGCTGCAGCAGCCGCAGTGCAGTTGTTGCGGACGCGAGTTCGACGCGCCGCGCCGCTATGGGCAGAAGTTTCGTACCGCCCTTCCAATCCTTGAGCCGCGGACTTTCTCGCCGCGCCTTGCCTCGGGCGCCAGGCTTTTCATTGGCTCAACGGTTCTGGTGGCGGCCGTCAATCGCCGCTTCGACGACCTGCTCGATGGTTCCGTCACGTTTATCGGCGAAAGAGTGCTGGTGGCACTCGCGAAACTTCCGCAAGGCATCCGGGTTCCCTATGTGCTCTGCAAGGGTTGTGGGGCCAAAGTGCTGTCGAAGGCAACTCATGTGAGCGGGCCGTACTACAAATGGGACTGGCTGGCGGATTTGCGGCCGCGATGGCTTGCGAGATGGAGAAAAAGTGCCGGGCGCGTGTGACGATCGGGCTCTGGCGCGATAAGAAGCGTCGCCCTTGGCGTCATTTGACCCCGACGGCGCCATCCCGCGACGGCGGCTTGGCGCTGATTCTGCAATGAGTACGGCATTACGGGCGGGAAATCGGCAAGGCACGACGGTTGCTTAAGAGTAATTCCGAGCGCCGCTTCGGCGGTGCCATGCAGAACGTCAAAGTTTAAGGTGGTCCCAAACTCGGGCCCGCGCGTCCACGTGAAGCGGCGCACGTGTTCGCAGAAGGCTCGAGATGGTGGCGGCGACGCACAGTGCGTCGCCGCTTTTTTTTGGCCGCATTCATATCGCTTGTGGCCGTGAGCGATTGACGATTCGCCGAAGGTACAGGTGAGTCTCGGCGCGGGGCTTGCGAAACCGCTTTGACGCCGACAAAGCGCTTGTGTTATCGCGAGCGTGAGGGGACGGAACCTCAATAGGGGACACTCAAATGGGGCAGTCGCGTGAGCTTTCTCCTTATCGATGGGTGATTGAAGGCCTTCTCATTCTGGCTCTTCTGAGTCAGACGCTGGTGTGGCTGGCGCCCGCCGCAATTCTTCCGCCGATAGCCAAGGATCTCGGCATAAGCCTCAAATCCGGCGGTCTCATCATTTCCATCATCGCGCTCTTTATCGCGCTCTTCTCCTTTGGAGGCGCGCTTATCGTCGAGCGTCTTGGCGTTCTGCGCACGATGCTCTTCGGCGTGTGGCTGATGACCGTCGGGGCGATCCTGAGCGGATACGTGGCGGGTTTCGGAGCGCTGCTCGGATGCCGGGTTGTCGAGGGACTTGGCTTCGGCCTGATGATCGCGCCGACCGGCGCGCTGGTCGTGGAATGGTTCGGCGAGAAGGAGTGGCCCTATATCAATACGGTTAACTACGCGTGCTCGTACGCGGGTATCGCGGTCGCGTTCGGGCTTACCACTTCGCTCTATTCGCGGCTCCAGTCGTGGCATTCCGCGATGCTGATTTACGGAGGCGCGGTCGCGATAGTCGCGCTCGCATGGACCGTGCTCGGCCGCGAGTCATCGCGAGTCGGGGCCGACGATGAGCTTTCGACCGACGCTCCGGCCGCCGACGCAGGCGGTGCGCCGCTCGGCGAGGTCTTCGCGATGCGTCCGGTGATCCTGGTCGCTCTCGCGTTCAGTTTCGCGATGTGGGTGTTTCAGCTTTACACCGCGTTCATGCCGAGCTTCTTTGTCGCGTATCGCGGGATGACGCTGGAGGAGGCCGGGCGCGTCACCTCGATCCTGCCGATAGCGGGAATCTTCGGCGCGTTCGGGGGCGGGATGCTGACGACGGTGACCGGCCTTCGCAAGCCGTTTCTTTGGCCGGTGATGACCCTGATGCTGCTCGGATGTATCGGCTCGGTGCTGAGTCCGAACGCCGCACTGCTCAGTATCTCGCTGATAGCGTTTGGCGTCGGGGCGTCGGCGCATCTGGGCGCGATGGCGACGCTGGTGATGGAGCTGCCGGACATGACGCCCGCGCGGGTTGGCGCGGCGCTCGCGCTGGTGTTCGGGATGGGCTACGGGTTTGCGTTTCTCTCACCAGTGGTGGGCGGCGCGCTGGCGGATCGCTTCGGCCTGGAAGCCGTTTTGCTGGGAACGCTCGTGGTGCAGCCTGTCGCGATCGTTTCCTTCCTGATGGTGCCCGAGACCGGACCGGGACGGGTCGCACCCGCCCCGGCGATCGCTCCCGGCGCCTGAGGCGATCGTTCGCGCGTTTCCCGTGGCACGGGCGAAATTGTGAATCTCCCGCGGCATTCCAGCGTGAACGAAAAAGGGCCGGAGAAACTTCCGGCCCTTTTGGTTTTCGCGAGATCGACAGTCGGCGACTCGCGCACGCGGCACGCTCGTATCACGGGCCAAAGGTGACCGTGAAATTGACTTGAGCGCCGCCAGAGCCGGAGTTACAGTCCAAGCCGCCCGAGTGATCATCGTACGACCACGCGTACTGATGTGGGCATGCCATGGTAAATGTTTCATAGAATGGTGTGGTTCCACCGCCGGCCTGGAGCGCCGCAGTCATCCACGCGGGATTCATCAGAGAGGCTTCTCCGGTGAACAGCGGTGTCAGGCCGCTTGGGCTCTCGAGCGTTCCAAGGCCCGAAACTGGCGGGTTGTAGGCGGGAACGCAAGCAACGTCGTTCGTGCCTGAACCCGTGCTCACGCACTTATATCCAAGCGCCGGCGGAGTCGGATACAACGGGTTCGAATACCCGCCGCAGGGGTTGCCGACATCGCTTTGAGTCTGGCAGTTGATTGCGGATACAGGCAGGCCGCCCGATACGCACAACCCGACTCCGCTCGGAAAGTTGCTGACCAGTCCCATCGCGCAAGTCTCGCCGGGCGCACAATCCGCGGTTTCCCAGCAAGTCGCCGTGCCTTGGTTGCCTGAGCTCATCGAATGGACCGTCGTAGTCGGCGACTGCTGGCTGAGATTCGAGGACGAGTACATGTCCTCATATTCCGCGCCGTTGCCGCCCGGAACCAGCGCAGTGCACTCGAGACCGGCCGGCGGATTGGCGCTCTGGCACTGATCGATCGGCGCATTGCATCCGACGACGCAGGTGCCATTTATGCACGCGCCGCTCTGGCAGAAGGTGCCGCTGCCACACTTGATCGGTCCCGACGCCGAAGTCGGCGCTTCGGTAACCTGTAAATTGGCTGGGCAGCTCGCGTTGAGATCGCTCGTGCAGCTCGGCGCATAGCAATTCGCTCCCGACGCCGACACCGAGGGTTGGACGGCGGTTTGGACATTGTAGCCGTCGACCAGGCTTACATCGTAATTGACGTTGGTAGTGCCGTTTGAAGTCGATTCGACCAGTGAGACCGGCGCCCCTCCTCCTTGCTTGGCCGACAGGCTGCCCCATACGCCGTAGCACTGGTAAAGGCCCTGGCAGTCTCCCGTCTTGCACACCGTCCCTTGCGGGTATGTGCACACATCGACCGTTCCGGCCAGCGCGCAAATGGCGGCCGAATTGTTCAGGCCGCTTGCGCCCTGGCAAAACCGGGTGCCAGTCGAGGTGCAGTTGAGCATGCACTTGCCGCCGTAACACACGTGGCTCGCGTCGCACTGCGCGTCCGAGGTGCAATCCTTGTAGCCCGGATCGCTGCTGAACAGAGCAAAATTACATTCAGTCCGCGGCCAGAAACGCCCGGTCCATCCCGTCGGCATACACAGCGACACTGAGGACTTCGACACTATCTCCCAATTGTTCCCAGGCGGCTCGATGGTGTTCTGCGCCAGGTTTCCGCCGCCCTGATACGCCTCCGCGAGCCAGATCGGATACGACTCGTTGTTGACGAAGGTAAACGCGTTGCCCGTTGTGCAGGCTATCGGTGTGGGTGTCGCGGTGGGAGTCGCGGTCGGCGTCGGAGTTGGTGTCGGTGCCGGAGCGGGTGTCGGCGTCGGTGTCGGTTTCGGCGCCGGAGTCGGCGTGGGTACCGGAGTCCGCGTGGGTACGGGCGTCGGTGCCGGAGTTGGTGTCGGTGCCAGAGTCGGCGTGGCAGTCGCGGTTGGCCTTACGCGAGGACGGTCTCGACCGCCACCGTTGCATCCGGCGCCGGTCGCCGCGGTTATAAACAACAGGAGAAGAACGCCGCCGATATTGCCCCAAGCGCCGAACCCTCGCGAGAGAAGTGATAGCAGGTGGTGACCGGAAAACGCGCGGCTTGTTTCGACCATAGCGGCCATGAAAACCTGCGCCAAGATCCCAAACAACCCGCTTTGCGGACGGGCTTGCCGCGGCCATAAACATCACAAATAAGGTCGTCGCAGCCCAGCGCGATCGGCACGGCGGGACCGGCCTGGTAGGAGTGTCGGGCTCTCCAATAGTTCGTTCGATCTCAGCGCCTCTTCACTTCCGCGCAGCGCGGGGGGCGAGCTCGTGGCGCCGGCGCACACCCTTCTTTTGCTCGCCGGACCGTTATATATCCGTATCTCAGAGGCGCATTTGACGCCGCGCGGCCGCAGTATCCATCCGCGAAACGTCTAACACCGGAGCATCGGGCGACCTCGTGAACCGTCGCCAGGAAGCGCGTCGTGAAAGAGGACTTCTTCAATCTTTACAACCACGACCTGATCCGCGTCGCCGTTGCGGTGCCGGCGCTGCGGGTGGCCGACCCCGCGTTCAACCGTGAGCAGACGCTGTCGCTCGTTCGAAGCGCGGCCGAACGCAAAGCGGTCCTGGCGCTTTTCCCGGAACTGGGGCTTTCGGCCTACACCTGTGACGACCTTTTTCAGCAGTGCGCGCTGCTCGACGGATGCCTCGACGCACTCGCGCGCCTGGTCGGCGAATCGCGCGAGCTTTCGATAATCGGGGTGGTCGGCCTTCCGCTCCGAGTCGATCATCTACTTTTTAACTGCGGCGTCGTCTTTGCGCGCGGGCGCGTGCTGGGAGTGGTTCCCAAGACCTATCTTCCGAACTATCGGGAATTCTACGAGCTGCGCCAGTTCGCCGCCGCCGACGCGGCCCATCGCGAGACTATCGACATCCTTGGCCAGCACAACGTCGCGTTCGGCAATCGGCTATTGTTCCGGGTCGAGGGGCAGCCCAACTGCGTGATCCACGCCGAGATATGCGAGGACCTGTGGGTGCCGATCTCGCCCTCCTCGTATGCGGCGATGGCCGGCGCCACCGTGCTGCTCAATCTTTCGGCGTCCAATATCACGGTGGCAAAGGCCGACTACCGGCGTCTGCTTGCGGCGAGCCAGTCGGCGCGATGCCTCGCCGCGTACCTTTACTCGGCGGCAGGTCCCGGTGAATCGACCACCGATCTCGCCTGGGACGGGCACGCGCTGATTTACGAGAATGGCAACCTGCTCGCCGAATCCGGGCGATTCTCGGACGAGCCGCAACTGCTCACGTCGGAGATCGACCTGGAGCGCCTGGTGCAGGAGCGGATGCGCCAGAACAGCTTCGGCGAATCCGCGCGCCGCGTCAGCGAGGAGATTCGCCGCTTTCGGACCGTGGACGTGGCGCTCGACCTGCCGCGCCAGGGCAGGATGCTTCCCGAGCGCCGCTACGAGCGTTTTCCCTACGTTCCCTCCGATCCCGCGCGCCGCGGCGAGCGATGCTCGGAGGTGTACGAGATCCAGGTGCAGGGGCTGGCCAAGCGGCTTCGCTCAACCGGGATCAAGCGGGTGGTGATCGGTGTTTCCGGCGGCCTTGACTCGACCCACGCGCTGCTCGTGTGCGCGCAGGCGATGGACCGGCTCGGCTATCCGCGCGGCAATGTGCTCGGGTACACGATGCCGGGATTCGCGACCAGCGCGCGCACCCTTGAGCAGGCGCGCCGCCTGATGCGGGCGATTGGATGCCAGGCGCACGAACTCGATATCCGCCCAAGCGCGCTCCAGATGCTCAAGGACATCGGCCATCCCTACAGCCGCGGGGAACAGGTTTACGACGTCACCTTCGAAAACGTGCAGGCGGGCGAGCGCACCAGCCATCTGTTCCGTCTGGCCAACATGCACGGCGCGCTTGTGGTCGGCACCGGCGACTTAAGTGAACTCGCGCTTGGATGGTGCACCTACGGCGTCGGCGACCACATGTCGCATTACGCCGTAAATGCGAGCGTGCCGAAGACTCTTATCCAGCACATCATCCGATGGGTCGCACAGACCGAGCGTCTGGGCGCCGAAGCGAGCCGCGTGCTGTCCGACATACTGGCGACTCCAATCAGCCCGGAACTGGTTCCCGGCGACGGCGCCGGTCCCACTCAGGACACCGAGGCGGTGCTCGGCCCTTACGAACTTCACGACTTCAGTCTCTATTACACGTTAAGGTTTGGCTATTTGCCTTCAAAGATAGCTTTTCTAGCCTATTGCGCATGGCATGATCGCGAAGTCGGATCGTGGCCCGATATACCCCCAGACCTGCGGCATAGTTACGACATCGGCGAAATAAAGAAACATCTGCGCACCTTTCTCGAACGATTCTTCAAATTGAGTCAATTCAAGCGCAGTTGTATTCCCAATGCGCCGAAAGTCGGCTCGGGTGGATCGCTCTCTCCGCGCGGGGATTACCGCGCTCCGAGCGATAGTGAGGCGGCGCCCTGGCTCGAAGAACTTGAGCGCTCGGTTCCCGAGCGGGCGAGGCCCTTGCCGGCAAAATCTTGGGGTCTTGCGAAGAAGGCCAGCGCTTCTCAAAGGCATAAGGGCTAGCGGTCCGCCGGGTGGCCACGACAAATTGTTTAGCCGATCAACAATTCGTTTAGCCCAACCGAATCCATCGAGCGGGAAATAGCCTTTCGGGGGCGCCCGAAATCGAGTCGATCGGGCTCGCGTCCCTTTTCCTAAGGTTTTGCCAAAGCTATAAGGTAAAAAGGGCCGGGGGAGTCAGCGTTGATTCCTGGAGGGGCATTTTCGCTCAGAAAGAGGAGCGGTTCGATGTCAGAGCCGTTCGCACATTTGAACAAACCGCGAAATACCAGGTTCAATCGCGGCGAAAAAGCCGGGCGCACCGATGAAAAGACGGCCGCGCGCAGCATAAGGCGTCGCCGCCGAAAACCGGAAGCTGCCGAAAACGAAATCCTCGACGCGGCCGAAGCTTTTCTCAGGGAACGTCCGTTCCGAGAGATGACGGTCGAAGACGTCATGTCGCGCACCGGTCTCTCGCGCCCATCGTTCTATGAGTACTTTCGCGATCGTCATCATCTTGTGATCAAACTCGTCGAACGATTCGGCAATTCAACCTATCAAGTTGCCGAGCAATGGCTTAACGGGCACAGCGATCCACTCAATGACCTCCAGGAAGGCGCGGAACGGCTGGTTGCCATGTACGCCGAGCGCGGTTACCTGCTCCGGGCGCTTGCCGATGCGGCGAGTCATGATGGCGACGTCGAACAGGCCTACCGCGCGACTATCAACCGCTTGATCGAGGCCGCCGCCGCCCGTATCAGGGCCGGAATCGAAAGCGGTGCGGTGAAGGATCTCGACCCGTCCGAAGTCGCCGTGGCGCTGGTCCTGATGAACGAGCGCTACCTGATGGAACGGTTCGGAAGCGAGCCCAAAGCCGACCCGCGAGCGGTGGCGGAAACGCTTGTTGCCGTTTGGAAACGGGTTCTGTACGCGGCATGAACGGCGGCGGGCGCGGTCAGCGTCCTCTCCTCGGTTCGCGTAGGCTCGGAATCTCCCGCGCAAACCTGTTAAGCTTGCGCCGGGGTTCTGCATATGCGCGAGACGCTGTACGAAACCGCTCGCCGGCTTATCGGTTTCGATACCGTAAGCTCACGCAGCGACGCTCCTGCGGCCGACTTCCTTGCCGAGCGCTTTGAGAGCCTTGGATTCAAAGTTGCCTGCCAGCGGGTCGAACTCTCCGGCGTGCCGCAGGTCAACGTCGTCGCCTCGGCGGGACCTCCGGTTCCTGACGGCCTCATAATCTCCGGCCATATCGACACCGTTCCTTTCGAGGGACAACCGGGATGGACCCGCAACCCGCTTGCGATGGAAGTCGAGGGCGACCGTATCTACGGGCGCGGGACCTCGGACATGAAGGGGTTTCTCGCGCAATGCGTCGAAGCGGCCGGCGCTATCGACCGCAAAAGTTTGCTCCGCCCGCTCGTCTTTCTTTTCACCGCCGGCGAGGAAGTCGGGTACGCCGGGGCTGAAAAGGTCGTCCCCGAACTCGCGCATCTGCTGGGCGACGTCCCGCCGCCGCGCCTGGCATGGATCGGTGAGCCGACTTCGTTCCGCGTATGCCACGCGCACAAGAGCATCGTCACCTTCGAGATAACCGTCGACGGCCGCGGCGGCCATAGTGGCACTCCCGACCAGGGTGTCAACGCGATCGCGGTGATGGGCAAGGTGCTCGAAGTGCTCGGCCATCTACAGCACGAGCGCGCGTCGAGCCCCGATCCGCGCTTTGTCGAGACCTTCCCCGAAGCGCCGTGCGACGTTATGAACCTCGGCACCATCCAAGGCGGGCTCGCGGCAAACATGATCGCCGAGCGATGCGTCGTCAAGGTCAGCTACCGCTCGCTTCCCGGCGCCGACCCGCTGGCGCTTTATCGCGAACTTCAACAGCGGGTGTCGAAGATCGATGCGCACGACTATGCGCTCGGGAAATTCCGCGCCGAGATAGAATTCAGCCCTCCGGTGGCTTTCCCGTCGCTTAATTCGCCGCGCGGGACGCCGCTCGAGAGGGCATTGTTCGAGGCGACCGGCGCTACGGTTTCGCGCGGGGCGCCGTTCGGCACCGACGGCGGATGGTTCGCGCACGCGGGTATCGACTCGCTCATCTGCGGACCCGGCGAGCTCGAACAGGCTCATCAGCCCAACGAAAGCCTGCGCCGCGACGCGTTCGAGCGCGGCACCGCGATCATCCTCGACGTCGTCCGCAGGATGTGCCGCTAGTGTCGCGCTTCGGAAAGAGCGGCAAGGGCCAGCGCGCACGAAGCTTGGTGTCCAGGCCTTCCAAACTCTGGGCGCGGCAGCGTCGCCGCCGGAGCGGGGCTGATATTGGGCGAGACGCAAACCCCGCCGCGTCATCGGACGAGCCTCTTCGCTCGCGCGGCGCCCACCCGGGGCGACGCGCGGTGCCAGCACCCGAGGCCCATGTCATTGAGCCGGCGCGTCGTCAGCCTTCTCCCGTCGTCTCTCCAGTCATAGGCCCAGGACCCTATCCCTCTTCCGTAATTTTTGGTAACGCAAAGTACTGCAGCACGCCTATCGGCACCGGGGTAACCTGAAACGCGACTCGTCAACCGTTTTGCCGCACAGCCGAGGACTATGACGCCGCCAAGCTCCGAACCACGAATCGTGCTCAATGCGTCCCACTGGGGTGTCTTTTACGCCCGCGTCGAGGAGGGCCGCGTGGTCGAAACGCGCCCGTTCCTGGAGCGCATGCCCGCTGCGGCTGCCGAGATGATTCGGGCGATCCCGTCGTGGCTGTATTCGGAAAACCGGATCAAATATCCGATGGTTCGCTCGGGCTATCTCAAGAAAGGCCCAGCCTCCGAGCGCAGCGAGCGGGGCCGTGGCGATTTTGTCAGGGTTGGATGGGACGAGGCGCTCGGGCTCGTCGCCGCGGAACTCAATCGCGTGAAGGACGAGTACGGCGCGCAAGCAATTTACGATGGAAGCTACGGATGGGCCAGCGTCGGCAAGCTGCATGACGCTCCCGCGCTGCTCAAGCGGATGCTCGCGATGCACGGGCCGGTCACGAGCTACACGGGCGATTACAGCACCGGCGCCGCGCAAGTCATCCTCCCTCACGTGACCGGCGAGATCGATACGCGCGGGCGCCAGACCTCGTGGACGAGCATTCTCAATCACAGCAGTCTCGTCGTGCTATGGGGCAACGAACTGATCACTAACAACGTCATCGGCTACGCCCCGCCCGACCACTGTGTGCTCGGGCCGCTCGACGAGCTCAAGGCCCGGCGCTCGAAAATTGCGGTGGTTACCATCGATCCGGTCAGGACTGAGACTGCCGAATACGTCGGCTCCGAGTGGATCCCGGTGCGTCCCAACACCGACGTTGCGCTGATGCTCGCGCTCGCCCACACGCTCTACGTCGAAAAGCTCTACTCCAGAGAATTCATCGACAAGTACACCGTGGGGTTCGAGCGGTTTCTCGATTATTTGCTGGGGATACATGATGGCGAAGCCAAGACGCCCGAATGGGCGGCTCCCATCACGGGGATCGAGCCTTCCGTCATTCGCGATCTCGCGCGCCGGATGGCGCGAAGCCGCACGATCCTGATGACGGGTTACGCGTTGCAGCGCCAGGATCACGGCGAGCACGGTTACTGGATGCTGATCACGCTGGCCGCGATGCTCGGTCAGATTGGGCTTCCCGGCGGCGGCTTTGGAACGAGTTTCGGTTACGACCACGGCGGAGCTGTGAACGCGCCGCGCCTGCGCGGGATGATACGCGAGCCGATCCCGCGCATGGGCGTGAGGATTCCGGCGGCCCGAGTGGCCGACATGCTGCTCAACCCGGGAAAGACTATCGATTTCAATGGGCGAAAGATCACCTATCCCGACATCAGGATGGTTTACTGGTGCGGCGGCAATCCGCTGCAGCATCATCAGGACAAGAACCGGCTCATCGCCGCATGGCGGCGCCCGGAGACGATTGTGGTTCACGAGATCTTCTGGACCGCGACCGCCCGCCTCGCCGATATCGTATTGCCGGCCACAACCTCGCTCGAACGCAACGATATCGAACAGGTGGTTGCGCATCCCGCGCGTTACGTGGTCGCGATGAAGAAGGCGGTCGAGCCGCTGCATCAGGCGCGCAGCGATTTGGATATCTTCACGGAACTCTCAGAACGGCTCGGCTTCTCGGACCGCTTTACCGAAGGGCGCTCGGAACTCGACTGGGTGCGGCACTTTTACGACAACGCGCGAAGCGAGGCGGCGGCGCGGAAGCTTGCCATGCCCGAGTTCAACGAATTTTGGAACGGCGAGCAGTATGTGGGATTCCCGCCCGCTGAAACCGATTCCGAGTACGTGCGCTATGAGGGTTTCCGGCGTGATCCGGCGGGATGCCCACTTAAGACGCCGTCCGGAAAAATTGAAATTCACTCGAAAACCATCGAAAGCTTCGGCTACGACGACTGCCCCGGGCATCCGGTCTGGATCGAGCCACAGGAGTGGTTAGGCAGCCCAGAGGCCGACCGATATCCGCTTCATATCCTGTCGCCGCATCCGAAGTTCCGTATCCATTCGCAGCTTGGCACAACTGCGATTCGTTCCGCCTACGAGGTCGCAGGGCGCGAGCCGATCTGGCTGAACCCGCTCGATGCGGCGGCGCGCGGGATCGCCCACGGCGACGTAGTAAGAGTCTTCAATTCGCGCGGGCAGGTGCTCGCCGGAGCGATCGTGACCGACCGAATTCGGCCCGGAGCGGTCCTCATATGTGAAGGCGGCTGGTACGACCCCGAGGATCCCGGCGAAATCAACACCCTGGACAGGCATGGCGACGTAAACGTCCTGACACTCGATAAAGGGTCGTCGAGCATGGCCCAGGCCTGCGCCGCGCACACGGCGCTGGTGGAAGTCGAGAAATACCTGGGGGATATCTCCTCCCACACCCATTTCACGACGCCGTAGGGAAATGGCGTGGCCACGCGAGGACCGGGCGGCCGGATCGCGTGGCTCAGTCCATTTCGGGCGCTACTGGATGCACGTCCGGTTCGCGGTAGTGAAGGTGTTTGCGAACCATTGATCCAGGCCGCAGCCGTTCGAATGGCGATCACTCATGTCGAAGGCAGCGTTGCCGCTCGCGCTGCAGTCGCCGACGTTGTTCCGGTTGCTGTTGAATTGAACCTTGATTCCGTCGCCGCCATTGCTGTCGCTGGTGACCGCGTAGACGTCGTTCGAGTTGCTCGGCTTGGTCTGCACCGCGCATCCGCCCCTGCTATTGGCAATGCAGCCGACCAGCACTCCGTCGGCGCCGTTGCCGGAGACCTGCGAAGCGGCGATATCGTTTTGATCCGACGCGCTGACGAAGATCCCGAACTGCCCGTTGCCCTCGGCGGTTATCCGCGTAACGTGGTTGTCGTTCGCCTTGAAGAGGAACACCCCGGCCTTGTCGTTGGAGTCGGTGACAATGTTGTCGATCGTGCCGTTGGTCGAGTCAGTTTCGACTCCGTTAGTCCATCCGCTGATGGTTGCGCCGAGGCCCTCCACGAAGGCTCCGCTTGCGCTCTTCAGGATATGCACCCCGGAACCTTTCGCGGTGCCAGTGGACGGGCCCGTTATTGAGTACCCGTTGAGATTCAGGACCACGTTCCTGGCCCGGATCGCGATGCAGTCGCCGGCACCGCTGGCGCTGTTGCCGACCGGATTGCCGAGCGTGAAGAGTCCGGCCGAGGTGATAGTGCATCCGCATTTCAAAATTGTCCGCGCGCATTGAGCCGCCGCGATCCCGTCCGCGCTCATTAACGCCGCTGCGACCGCACCGACCATTAGACCCAGCCTCCACCCCATCCTGAAGCCACTCATCGTCCGCATCCTGCTCCGTATCCGCGCTTTCCACCGGATATAATGTCGAAGACTGTTTCACGCAGAGACAAGCGCGTCAATTCGCCAACCCGTCGCTTAAGCCAATAAAACCGCGGCGATGCTGCGCCAGGAGCCAATGTCCGGTGGGCCTTGAGACTCCGCAATCGGAGATTTGGCGTAAAGCGCCCTGCGCCACTTTTGACTACAATGTGTCTCCTATGGCGCCAATTTCTGGAGCCGCTGACAAAATCTAGACCGCCCTCAGGCTGGCGCGTATTTTGCGGTCACTGGGGCGCTGACGGGGGGCCTTCGCTCCGGGACAAGGGAGGCGGCGCAGAAGGCGAATCAGACGTCCCGGAAGCGGGTGCAGGTGAAAAGTGGCGCGGCGAAAACCTCTTGCGACGTTGTCGGTAACGGCCGCGGTATTGCTCGCGGTTGCGATCACTGTAGCCGTAATTGAGCGGCCGTTCTCGCTGTTCGGCCTTTTCGGAGAGGGCGGGGGCAAATTTATCGTCTTGTCCGGCAATATCGAGGCGCACGAGAGCGTGCTCAGCTTCAAATATGTCCAGTCGTCGATCACGGTGTTGCCGTTCGACGAAGGCCAGTGGGTGGAAAAGGGTGTGGCGCTGGCGCAGGTGGACGACTCGGACTATCACCAGCAGGCGGTTATCGCCGCGCAGACTCTGCGAGTCCAGCAACGGCAGTTGGCTCTGGCTATTCGCAACCTTGAAGCCGCCAAACGCACGGTTGCCAGCGACGAGGCCGACCTCGCGGAGAAGAGACTGGACTATCATCGCGACGAGGAACTCTGGATACATCATGTCATCCCGACCCAGGCGCGCGATCTCGCGGAGACTGCCTTCAAGCAATCCAAGGCGAATTACCAGCGTGACACGGCGCTGCAAGCCGCGGCCGAGGAAAGCGTCGCGGTAGCGCGGGCGAACGTCAAAAACGCGGAGGACAGCCTTAAACTCGCGCGGATCATCCTCGGGTACACGACGCTCTACGCGCCGTTCTCGGGCGTAATCCTGGTGCGCGACGCCGAACTGGGCGAAGTGGTGCAACCTGGGACTCCGGTTTTCACGCTCGCAGATCTCGACCATGTGTGGCTGCGCGCCTATATCAATGAGCCCGACCTCGGACGGGTGCGGCTCGGACAGAGCGCAATCGTGACGACCGACAGCTATCCGGGCCATCAATATCACGGCCGAATCTCGCTCATCTCCCAAAACGCCGAATTCACACCCAAGAGCGTCGAAACCCATGCCGAGCGGATAACGCTCGTCTACCGCATCAGGATCGACATCTACAACCCGACCCATGCGCTGAAGCCCGGGATGCCGGCCGACGCGACGATCAGGCTCAAACCCGCGGGCTCTCGATGAACGAAGCGGTTGTGCAGGTGGACGGCCTGAGCAAGCTCTTCGGTGGGAAGCCTGCGGTCGATAATCTGAGCTTCACGGTTCAGCGCGGAGAGATCCTTGGCCTGGTGGGTCCCGACGGAGCGGGAAAGACCACGACGCTGCGTATCCTCGCGGGAGTGCTGCCGGCCGACTCCGGCACGGTGCTGGTCGCCGGACAGGACGTAATCCATGAGCCCGAGGCGGTAAAAAGCCGCATCAGCTACATGCCGCAGCACTTCGGCCTTTACGAGGATCTCACCGTTGACGAAAACATCCGCTTCTATGCCGATCTGTTCGAAGTATCCGCCAAGGTGCGCGAGCAGCGTTCCGGCGAGCTGCTGGACGCCTGCGCGATGACGCCCTTTCGGCGCCGGCTGGCGGGACAGTTGTCGGGCGGGATGAAGCGAAAACTGGGTCTCGTCTGCGCGCTGATCCACACGCCGGAAGTTCTGCTGCTGGACGAGCCGACGACCGGAGTCGATCCGGTCTCGCGCCGCGAACTGTGGAGCATCCTGTACACGCTGGTCTTCCAGGGCGTGACCGTCCTCATCTCGACCGCCTACTTCGACGAGGCCGAGCGATGCCATCGGCTGCTTCTGCTCCATCAGGGGTACGGGCTTTTCTGCGGCACGCCGGCCGAACTCAAGGGCAGGTTGCCCGGAACGGTGCTGTCGATCGCCTCCAGCGAGCCGCGGCGGCTGCGAGCGGCGCTCACCGGCGCGGACGGTCTGCTGAGCGCGATGGCGATGGGAGACGCGCTTCACGTCGTGGTCGATAATCCGGAGCGGCGCGTTCCGGAACTGCGCGAGCGCCTTCGGGCCGCGGGACTGGCGCTCGGAGAGATCGCGGCGATGGGCGCGACGGTCGAGGACGTGTTTGTTTACATGGTTTCCGGCCACGCGCCCGAACGAGGAAACTGAGCATGGCCGAGGCGGCGTCGATACTGGTCGAAGATCTGGTGAAGCGCTTTGGCGGCTTCACGGCGGTCGATCACGTGAGCTTTCGCATCGCGCGCGGCGAGATCTTCGGCCTGCTCGGTCCCAATGGCTCGGGGAAATCGACGACCATCCGGATGCTGTGCGGACTGCTCACGCCGACCTCGGGCCGCGCGTCGGTGGTGGGGTTCGACGTGGCCGAGGAACCCGAGAAAGTTCGCCAGCATATCGGCTACATGTCGCAGAAGTTTTCCCTTTACAACGACCTGCGCGTGATCGAAAACCTGCGATTCTTTGCCGGGCTGTACGGCGTCAAAGGCGACTTGCTCGAGGAACGGATCGACTGGGCGCTTCAGATGGCGGGGCTAAAGGGCAGTGAAACGCTGCTCACCGGCGAACTCGCCGGCGGCTGGAAGCAGCGCCTTGCGCTTGGATGCGCGGTCCTGCATCGCCCGCAAGTGCTGTTCCTGGACGAACCCACGGCGGGCGTCGATCCGCTCTCGCGCCGCCAGTTCTGGGAGCTGATTCACCAGATGTCGGCCGAGGGCGTGACCGTGCTCGTCACGACGCACTACATGGACGAGGCGGAATACTGCAATCGGCTCGCGCTGATAGACGCGGGGCTTATCGTCGCGGCGGGAAGCCCGAGCGAGATCAAACGCACCGCGATCAAGGGCGATCTGCTGCTGGTGGAATGCGCGCCGCTGGGCCGCGGGCTCGAGTTGATCAAGGCGCAGCCGGGCGTGGTTGACGCCGCTGTGTTCGGCGCCGCGCTGCACGTGGTGGTGAGCGCGGCGGAAAAAGCGCGCGTCGAGCTTGCGGCCGCGATGGCGGCGGCGGGCGTTAAGGCCTCGCGCATCGAGCCGATCTCGCCGTCGCTGGAAGACGCTTTTGTCGCCCTGACCGGCAGGCGCGCCGGCAACGAGGCGGTGCAATGAATCTCAGGCGCACAGTGGCCATCGGCCGCAAGGAATTCATCCAGGTCAGGCGCGATCCGCGAAGCTTCATGATCGCGGTGCTCCTGCCGCTCATCCAGATTCTGCTCCTGGGTTACGGAGCGCGCCTGGACGCCGAACACATACCCGTTTACGTGTACGACCAGGAGGGCAGCCAGAACAGCCAGGCTCTGCTCAAGCGCTTCCAGGCCTCGCGATACTTCGACGTCGTCAAGGTCGTGAACAACTACCCCGCGCTGGCGCGCGCGATCGACGCCGACCAATGCAAGCTCGGGGTGGTAATTCCCTGGGATTTTTCCGAGCGCCTGAGCGATGCGCATCACACGGAGGTCCAGGCGCTGGTTGACGGCACCGACGACAACAGCGCCCAGCTTGCGATTGGGTACGCGCAGGCGGTGGTGAGCGCGTACTCCAGCGATATCCAGCTCAAATGGTTCGCGACACAGGGCGTGTCGCAGCAGGCCGTCCAGCCGCTGTCGGTCGATTATCGGACCTGGTTCAACGAGGAACTGGACAGCAAGAACTTCATCATCCCGGGCACCGTGGCGATGGTGATGGCGCTGATGGGAGCGTTGCTCTCGTCGCTGACGATCGCGCGCGAATGGGAGCGGGGCACGATGGAGCAGCTTATCGCCACGCCGGCGACGGCAACGGAGATAATGGTCGGCAAGCTCGTGCCCTATCTCATCATCGGACTCGGCGACGCGGGGCTGTGCACGGCGTTCGCGGTCGGGTGGTTTGGCGTGCCGTTCCGCGGCAGCTTCGGCACGATGCTCTTCGTCACGGGGCTCTTTCTGATCGTGATCCTTGGCATCGGGTACATGATTTCTGTCGCGACGAAGAGCCAGCTCGGAGCGAGCCAGTATGCGCTGCTGGTCACGTTGCTGCCGACCTCGATGCTGTCCGGGTTTGCCTTCCCGATCGACCAGATGCCGGCGCCGATCAGGGCCATCACCTACATTGTTTACAGCCGCTATTACGTGAGCGCGCTGAAGGCGATTTTCCTTGCCGGCAGCGGCATCCGCGATCTGGCTCCGGAGATAGTCGCGATGGTGGTTTATGCGGGCGTGATCGGATTTTTTGCCACCCGCGCCTTTCGCAAGAGCCTGCAGTGAGGAATGACATCATGTTCGGCCGAATCTGGCGCATAATCGTCAAAGAGTTCATCCAGTTGCGGCGTGACAAGTACGCCCGCTTCCGATTGCTGGTCCCGCCGATCATCCAGATGCTTATCTACGGGTACGCGGCGACCTTCGACGTGCATAGGGTGCCGATCGCGGTTCTCGATCTCGACCATAGCCAGGAAAGCCGCGACCTGCTCTCGCAATTCACGTTCACCGGGCGCTTCACCGTGGAGCGAATCCTGCGCGACGACCGCGACATCCCCCGCA
>JAKAVC010000039.1 GCA_021817345.1 Deltaproteobacteria bacterium
GCAGATCGTTCGTCCCCTGCCGCCCGGCGCGGGAGTGTTCGAACCGAGCAGCCGCGGACCGCTCACCTATAGCGAGATCAGGACCACCCGGCTCAGCCGGCCCGATCCCGGACGGCCCAGGTTCTAAGCTGTGAACCGACAAGCAAACCCCGAGGCCAGGGCGGAGAGAGGCAAGAAGTGTCACTTTTGTCCAGGAACGACGCGCGCGGCATAGCGCTGAAGGTGGAGTTGTTGGGCAGCTCGACCGAGCAGCTTGCCGAGGTCAAAGCGGCGCTTCAGGCGCTGGCCGAGCCAAGGCTCGAAGTAACGGAGAATGCGATGGCGGCGTCGGCTGCCCAGAACGGAACGAATGGTTACGCCGAGCTTCCCGACGTCGTGATGGTGATGCTTGGCGCGGAGGACGGGACGGGGCTCGACCAACTGGCGCACCACGCGCGCAAAGATAACCGTCCGGCATTGTTCGCGCTGCTCCCCGAGCAGTCGCCGGCGCTTATCAGGCAGGCGCTTCGGGCGGGTGCGGATGAGACCTTGTTCCTGCCGCTGAATCCCGCCGATACGACGCGGGCGATGCTCAAAGTCAGCGAGGCGCGCCGGCGGACCGAAAAGCAGACCGGCGGCAATGTCATTTCGGTGACGAGCCTGATGGGCGGAGCGGGTGTGACCAGCTTTACCATCAACCTCGCGCTCGCCCTCCATTACCGATTCAAGCGCCGGGTCGCCCTAGTCGACCTTGACCTGCAGACCGGCACGCTCGGCGTGATGCTCAATGTCGAGCCCGAGCACACGATAATGGAACTGACTGGGGCCGACAAAGTGGTGGACTCGATCCAGCTCGAAGCGGTTCTTGCCAAAAGCGCTTCGGGAATCTACGTGATGGCGGCGCCCAAGCACGTGGAACAGAGCGAAATGATCGCGGAGAGCACCGTCGAGCGGGTGATCGACGTGATGCGCGAGATGTTCGACTTCGTGCTAGTCGATTGCGGCACCACTGTCAGCGGCAACGTGGTCGCCGCGTGGGAGAGATCCGACCGCCTGTTCTACTTGCTCGACCAATCGATCGCCGGCTCGCGATGCGCTTTCCGATTTATCGATGTCTTCAACCGCCTGAGCTTGGCGCGTATCAAGCCGCAGTTCGTTCTGAGCCGCTTCGCGCCCGCATACGCGATAAGCGCCGAGCAGGTTTCCGAGACCCTTGCGCGCCCGATTTACGCGACGATTCCGAAAGACGGGCAAACCATGGAACGGGTCGAGCTTTCCGGCCAGGACCTCTGGCGGATAGCGCCGAACTCGGCGCTGGCCAAGTCCTTCGAGGAACTGGCGGGGCGCGTCATCGAGCGCCCCGAAGAGGTTCAGAAAACCGGAAACACGGGCGGGATCGTCTCGCGGCTGGTTTCCGCAATCGTTTCCCGCGCGAAAGGGGCGAACAATGTCGCTCGTTGACAGAATCAGCAACGCTTCCAACGGCGGCCCGCAGCGCCAGCATTCCTTTGTACCCGCGCCCAAGCGTGCCAAGAGCGTGCTTGCGGACAGTTTTCAGCAGCTGAAGCTCGCCGTCCACAACCGCCTGTTCGAGACCCTCGATGTCGCCCGGCTTGAAAACCTCGAACCGGATCTGGCGGTGTCCAAGGTCTCGCAATGCATCAACGAGATTCTCGACCAGGAAGGACGGCTCATCACCGATTCCGACCGTGAACGGCTGACCAACGAGATCAAGAATGAACTGCTCGGCCTCGGGCCGCTCGAACCGCTGCTGTGGGACGATTCCATCACCGATATCCTGGTCAACGGTCCCAACCAGGTTTATGTCGAACGCGAAGGCAAGCTGTATCCCACGCGCGTTACCTTCAATGACAACCAGCATCTGATGCTGGTCATCGATCGCATCGTCGCGCAGGTCGGCCGGCGTATCGACGAGGCCTCCCCGATGGTTGACGCGCGGCTCGCCGACGGATCGCGCGTCAACGCGATCATCCCGCCGCTCGCGCTCGACGGACCCGCCCTCTCGATCCGGCGGTTCGGCCGAAAGCGTTTCAATATCCAGGATCTCGTCGACAAGGGAACGCTTACGCAGGAGATGGTGGAGCTGATGAAGGCGCTGGTGAAAGCGCGCCTGAACATCCTCATCTGCGGCGGCACCGGTTCGGGCAAGACCACGATGCTAAATTGCCTCTCGGCGTTCATCCCGGACGACGAACGAATCGTCACGATCGAGGACTCGGCCGAACTCTCGCTTCAGCAGCCTCACGTGGTGCGGCTTGAAACGCGCCCCTCCAACATCGAAGGCAAGGGCGAGGTCAACCAGCGCGAACTGCTGAGAAACACGCTGCGCATGCGCCCCGACCGGATTATCGTCGGCGAGGCGCGCGGCGCCGAAGTGTTCGACATGCTGCAGGCGATGTCGACCGGACACGACGGTTCGCTGACCACCCTTCACGCGAACAACCCGCGCGACAGCCTCGGACGGCTCGAGATGATGATGATGCTCTTCGGGGCCAGCCTGCCCGAGCGCGCGATGCGCCAGCAGATCTCCGCGTCGCTCGACATAGTGATCCATGTCTCGCGCATGTCCGACGGCACGCGCAAGGTGATGAAAATCTCCGAGATTACCGGGATGGAGGGCGAGATGGTGATGATGCAGGACCTGTACGAGTTCGTGCGCACCGGAATAAACGCCAACGGGAAGATCCTGGGAACCTTCCGCCCGACCGGAATCCGCTCCTTCTACGCGAGCCGGCTCGAAGCGATCGGTTACAGGTTCGAGCGCCTCATGCGCGCCAACGAGAACTGATCATGGACGCTCTTCTGGCCAGCGCGGTTTTCGCCTTGGTCTTCGTGCCGCTGCTCGTGTTCCTGACCGGCCGGCGCGTTGAAACCGATGCGGCGAGCCTGAGACGGCGCCGGATGCAACCCGCCGCTCCCGACGCGGAAGAGGACCTTCTTCTTCGCCCGCGCCGGCAGCGCCCGACCGGAATGAGTTCCTGGCTCTCGGCGCTGGATGTTTCCAGGATCCTGGAAGAAAACATGTGGCAGGCCGGCATCTATATGCGGGTCGGCGACATGATGCTCATCATCGTGCTCCTTGCTCTGGCCGGCGTGGGGGCGGGTGAGTTCTTCTGGCACGGCTACTTATGGGCTCTGGGTGCGGGAGCGGGACTCGGCGCGCTTCCGGTCATGTACGTCCGGATACGCCGGCACCGCAGGCTCAAGGCCTTCACGCGCCAGCTTCCGTTCGCGCTTGACCTCGTCAAGTCATCGATCGAGGCGGGCCATTCACTCCAGCGCGCCCTGCAGGTGTTGGTCGGCGAATTCGGCGATCCTTTGGGCGGTGAGTTTCGCACGGTCCTGGAGCAGACCCGGATCGGCCTGCCGCTTTCGCGCTCGCTCGAGGAAATGCTCCGGCGGGTCCCCGAAAAAGACCTGCGGCTGCTGGTCGTGGCCGTCAAGGTGCAGAGCGAGGTGGGCAGCAGTCTTGCCCAAATCGTCGGACGCCTTGCCGAGCTGGTGCGGGCCCGTCAGCGCCTCCAGCTTCAGATTCGCGCGCTCACCGCTCAGGCGCGAATCGGCGGCATGCTCGTCGGGTTGTTGCCGATCTTCGTCCTGCTTGCGTTCAGCTTGATGGAACCGAGCTATACCGCGACGCTCTTTCACGATCCGGCGGGCATCAAGCTGGTGAAGACGGCGGTCGTGCTCGATCTGCTGGCGGTTCTGATAATTCGCCGCATGATGAAGGTGAGCTACTGATCATGACCGCATTTGGGGCAAGTATCGCATTTTTCCTGCTCGTCTATGCCGTGGCGATCGGCCTTTGGGGCATGATCTCCGGCAGGCGTGAAGGGGTTGAGAACAAGTTCGCGGACCTTGCGGTTCAGGTGCGGATGGCGGACAGCGCCGCCGAAGGTGGCGCGCCGCCGCAAGACCGCAACGCGACGCGGGCGCTGCTGCAATGGGCGCGAAAACATATTCCGCAACCAGACGTTGATAATCCGCGCGTCGAGAAGCTGGCCCAGGAGCTTGTCATGGCCGGGTTCCGGCAGAGCAGCCTGTTCACCTTCGAGGTCGTCCGTGTTCTCGGCGCGCTCGGCCTCGCCTTGGTTGGTGCCGCCGTCGGATGGTTTGTTTCGGGCGGTGGTTCAAATATCTTCGTTTGTGCGTTTGCGGGCCTCGCATTGGGATTCATGGGGCCGAGCTACTACCTCAAGCGCCGCGCGCGCCTCAGGCAAGGCGCTATCGCGAACGAGCTCTCCGACGCGCTGGATCTTTTGGTTGTCTCAGTCGAGGCCGGCTTGGGTCTCAACGAGGCAATCAAGGTCGTAGGCACCGAGGCCGAACGCCAGGATCAGGAAATTGGAAGGGAACTCGCCCTGGTCGCCGCGGAAGTGTCGGCCGGCAGAACGATGGGCGAAGCGTTGCGCTCGCTTGCCGAGAGAAGCGCGGTGGAAGACGTCAAGCCGCTCGCCGCGACGCTGATTCAGAGCGAACAGCTCGGCTCGAAAATCGGACCCGCGCTGCGCGCCAGTGCCGACGCGCTTCGCGCGAAGCGCCGGCTGCGCGCCGAGGAAAACGCGCAAAAGCTTTCAGTCAAGATCCTTGTCCCACTCGTGCTTTTGGTATTGCCGGCGATGTTGATGCTTATAATTGGTCCGGCGATGATTCAGATTGTCAGAACGCTGCGAAGTTAGATAGAGTTTCGCGCCGTTAGCCGAATCGGCTGAATGCAACAATTCGAACGGACAGCCATTAGGAGCATCCCTACCATGAAAACGCGTCGCCACGGTTCTGGTGGGCAGACTTTGGTGATTTTCACCCTGGTTCTTGTCACGCTGCTGGGCGCGATGGCGCTTTGCACCGACGTCGCGGTGCTCTATTTCAACTGGGCGCAGCTTCAGAAAGCGGCGGACGCGGCGGCCGTCGCGGGCGCGCATTACCTGCCCGACGACACCAGCACGGCGACTAGCACCGCCTATACTTACGCCAACTATGACGGCGTGCCCGCCAGCCAGGTTCTCTCGGTAACTTTCGGCAACGCGAACACTACTATCACCGTGCAGCTCCGGCGTACCGTGAATCTTTTCTTTGCGCGCGTGCTTGGCTTTCTGAACACCCCGGTGACAGTGCAGGCAACCGCTATGATCCAGCCGGCCGGAGGAACCAACGGCATTTTTCCGATTGGACTTTCCTGTACCGGGTCTGACCCAACACAGGATTGCGGCTGCACTGATACAACGACCAATGGTGTTTCGACCACCACCTGCACGCTTCACTACGGTATGCTTTCCGGCGCTCCGGGCAATTGGGAGCCGCTGGCGATCGGCGGCAACGGCGCCAACGATCTGCGGAACAACATCGCCTACGGGTACTCGGGGACGACATACATTGGCCAAGGCGTATCCCTCCCCACCGAGCCTGGAAACATAGTCGGTCCGATCGCTCAGGGGATGGAAACCAGACTGGGCGACTCCGCATATAGTAATGGGCCGCCGTCTGTTGTTCCGCTGAGCAATGCGGAGTTGAACGATTCGCGGCTGGTTGTTGTGCCGATGGTCAACTACACGAGCGCCAATGGTAAAACCGAGGTTCCCGTGATGGGGTTTGCCGAGATGTGGATCAGCTCGTTCGACCCCGGTACCGACAATATCAACGTGTATTTCCTCGGCACCGTGGATCCGAACGCGATTCCCGGCGGCGGGACACCAAACGGGACCACTCCCACGGGCGTGA
>JAKAVC010000026.1 GCA_021817345.1 Deltaproteobacteria bacterium
ACAGGAGTCTTGAGCCTCAATTGACGGCAGTGGAGTGGACTTTCCTCGAACAGGTTATGCTCCGCGCCGATCGTGGTCTCGGCGGAGGTGATCATCTCCTCGCGGATTGGATCGATAGGCGGATTGGTAACCTGCGCGAACAGTTGCTTAAAGTAGTTGAACAGCGGCTGCGGACGGTCGGAGAGCACCGCTAGCGGCGTGTCGTTGCCCATCGAGCCGACCGGCTCCTGCCCGTTGACCGCCATCGGAGCGAGGATCACCTTGAGATCCTCGAGCGAGTAGCCGAGCGCCTGCTGAAGCTTGAGAAGCTCCATCCCCTGGAACTCGTCCACTGGCGCGACCGAGGAGGGCCTGGGAAGCTCCTCGAGGCTGACCAGGTTTTCGCCAAGCCATTTCCGGTACGGCTGCCGCGCCGCCATCGAGGCCTTGATCTCCTCGTCCTGGACGATCCGCCCAAGCGAGGTGTCGACGAGAAACATCTTGCCCGGCTGAAGGCGGCCCTTGAGCGCGACGTTCTCGGGCGGGATGTCGAGCACGCCCGTCTCCGACGCCATCACGACCAGCCCGTCCTTGGTTACGAGGTAACGCGACGGGCGAAGTCCGTTGCGGTCCAGTACCGCGCCGATACGCACGCCGTCGGTGAACGCGATCGAGGCGGGACCGTCCCACGGCTCCATCATGCAGGAATGGAACTGGTAAAACGCGCGCTTGCCGTCGTCCATCTGGCGATCGTTCTGCCACGCTTCCGGGATCATCATCATGACCGCATGCGGCAGGGAACGGCCGGTACGCACCAGCAGTTCAAGGCAATTGTCGAACTTGCCCGAGTCGGTCTGGGTCGGCTCGATGATCGGCGCAAGCTTGTGGATGTCGTCGCCGAACAGCGGCGAGGAGAACATCTTCTCGCGCGCGTGCATCCAGTTTTCGTTGCCGCGCAGCGTGTTGATCTCGCCGTTATGAGCGATAAAGCGAAACGGATGCGCGCGGTCCCAGCTCGGGAACGTGTTGGTTGAGAACCGCTGATGCACCATCGCAAGCGCGGTCACGACCTCGGGATCGCGCAGGTCGGGATAGAACTCGGGGATCTGATGCGAAATGAGCTGGCCCTTGTAAACAATCGTTACCGCCGAAAGGCTGCAGAAGTAGAACAGCTCGGGGTCGGTCAGCTCCAGCGTGGCGAGCGCCTCGTGAGTGGCGCGTTTGCGGATGACGTAGAGTTTGCGCTCGAGAACGTCGTGATTTTCGATACCCGCGCCGCGCCCGATAAAGACCTGGCGAATCGCCGGCATCGCGCGCCGCGCGAGTTCGCCGCACGCGCTCTCGACGATAGGCACGTCGCGCCATCCGAGTAGCGTCAAGCCTTCCTGGCGCACCACGCGTTCGACGATTTTCTCGCCCGCCGCGCGCTTTACCCCGTCGCGCGGCAGGAACAGTATGCCGGTCCCGTACTCTCCGCGGCCCGGAAGCCCGATGCCAAGCCTGGCGGCTTCGCGACTGAAGAATTCATGCGGAATCTGGAGCAGCATCCCGGCGCCGTCACCGGTCGTCGGATCGCATCCGCACGCCCCGCGATGCGTCAGGTTGTTCAGCACCTCGACGCCCTTGAGAACGATATCGTGCGAACGCACGCCCTTGATGTTGACGACGAAGCCAACACCGCAGGCGTCGCGCTCCAACTCTGGCAGGTACAGACCTTGTGCCGCGGGGATGCTCCTGTGGTCGTGCATGGTCACACTCTTTTATGGATATCGGCGGCGACTGCCTTGACGGTGCGATGGCGGCGTCCGTTGCCGGGCGACTCGGGATGAACGGCGGCCGGCACCGCAATCGACGAGCGCTCGGTATGCGTCGACAGCACCACCATGGTCTCGGTTCGGGACACCCCGTCGATCGAGCGGATCGTGCTTATCAGCCGCTCAAGCGAAGAAGTGTTGTCCGTCTTCACTTTGAGGAGCACGGTGTGCTGGCCGGTGACGTGATGGCATTCGAGGACGTCGTCGAGCGCGTCGATTGTCTCTTCGAACAGCCCGATAGTCCTGGGATGGGTAATCGAAACGCCGATAAACGCGGTGACATCTTTGCCCAGGCGCCGGGCGTCGATTGAAGCGTGATAACCGGTGATAATGCCGCTGTCTTCAAGCTTCTTGACCCGCTCGATTACCGAAGGAGAAGAAAGACCGACCTGTTCGCCGAGCTTGACCAAGGGAATCCGGCCCTGCTCTTGAAGGAGGCTCAAAATCTGGAGATCGATTGAGTCCAGTTCGAGCGCTTCGTTTCCTAATTTCATAAGGCGAACCTCGGAGTGGTCCGTCGAAGATATTTCGGTAATGCGCCAAAGTCAAGGAATTGTTAGGACGTTCCTCTGTCGCGGCGAATTAACAACGGCTGAGCACCAGCAACGTTAATTTTTGAAGCAAGCTTAACTTCTAGACCTCGCACGGACAGGACAAAAAATTCGACATTTTAATACAAAACGCAGTTCTGTTTAGATTCCGCTAATCCTGCGTCGGCAATTCCATAGCTCGCAAGGCCACTCGCGCAACCGGCACCAAAGCCCGGCTATCCGCCATAAGCGGACGCCGGGTCTGTCGTGACTCTCCAAAGCCCCCGGCCCGATGAGAGCCGAGGCTATCGGGAAAATCCGAACTACTCGCCCTTGAACTCAGGGGCGCGTTTTTCGACGAAGGATTTCGCTCCTTCGATATGGTCCTTCGAGGTCAGCATCAGATGCTGTCCGTGACGCTGGTAGTCGAAGAAGTAGGGCAGGTTCAGGTTAAGGCCCACTCGCAGCGCTTCCTTGGCCAAACGCTGCGCCAGGGGAGCCTGCTGCGCGAGCTTGCTCGCCAGCGCCATCGTGGCCTCGCCGAGCTGCGCGTGCGGCACCACCCGGTTGACCATCCCGATTCGCTCAGCCGTGGCCGCGTCGATTATGTCGCCGGTCAGAATCAGCTCGTAGGCACGCGCGAGCCCGACCAGACGCGGCAGGATCAGCAGGCCGCCCGCCTCGGGAATCAATCCGCGCCGGATGAACAGTTCGCCGAAGCGCGCCTGGTCCGAACAGACCCGCATATCGCACATCAGCGCGATATCGCATCCGTAGCCCACCGCGGCGCCATTGACGGCGGCGATGGTCGGCTTGGGATAGGTGACAAGGAAATCGAGCGCGACCGGCTCATGGGTGCGCCACTCCTCAACCTCGGTGCGCTTGGAGGGCCGCGCGTCGCGGAATTCTGGATTGAGGAAGATCTCCTTTACGTCATCGCCGGCGCAGAAGCCGCGCCCCGCGCCGGTGATCACCACTACGCGCACGGAATCATCGCGCTCGGCGTCGCGCAGCGCGTCAGCCATCTCGTTGTAGGTCTTGATCGTGCACGCATTCATCGCCTGCGGGCGGTTGATCGTGACGGTCGCGACCGCGTCTTTCTTTTCGTAAAGGATATCGCTGTAGGCCATCGCAGTTTGACTCCCGCGCCTAAGCTTCAGTTGCTCCGCGCTCGGAGCTTTACCTATCGCAAAGAGTGAAAAGAGCCGTCAAGCGCGAAACCGGCGGCGAGGATGGGCCGAGCCGACCGCGCGGTTGCCTGACGTCAGGGTGGCCCGCAAACTGTGCCGAGTTAGATTTTCGGATAAGCGTCGGCTCCCATCTCAAGCGCGTCAAGCCCGGTCCATTCGACCTCGGGGATGACGCGATTGCCGATCGTGCCCTCGACCAAAAGGAAGAAGAGCATCGCGAGCCCGAACACGACGACGAAGTTCACGGTCACACCGACAAGCTGGGCCACGAACTGCCCGCCGTCGCCGTAGAGCAGCCCGCGCACGGGACCCGAAATCCCGTTCCATCCCGAACCATAGCTTCCATCCGCAAAAATTCCGAGCGCAAGCGCGCCCCAAAGTCCGCACGCCCCGTGCACCGCGATCGCGCCAACCGGGTCGTCGATGCGAAGGTGCCGCTCGAGCACGAGCACCACTGAGACCACGATTACTCCCGCGGCCAGGCCAATCAGCACCGCGGCAGCGGGCGTCACGAACGCGCACGACGCCGTGATGGCGACCAGTCCGCCCAGCAATCCGTTGCAGGCCATCGAAACGTCCGGCTTGTTGTAGCCGAACCACAGGCAAAGCAGCGCGGTGAGCGCGCCGGCGGCCGAGGCGAGTATCGTGTTGGCCGCGATCACGCCGATTTGCGGGTCCGAGGCCGCCAGCGTCGAGCCCGCGTTGAAGCCGAACCATCCGAAGGCAAGCACCAGCGTGCCCATCATCGCCAACGGCAGGTTGTGTCCCGGGATTGCGCCGATCGCGCCGTCGCGGCGGAATTTTCCGATCCGCGGCCCGAGCACGATTGCTCCGGCGAGAGCGGTCACGCCGCCGGTCATGTGCACTACCGACGAGCCGGCGAAATCGACCACGCCGTGCCCGAGCCCGGCCACCGTGCCAAGTTGCGAGAGCCATCCGCCGCCCCACACCCAGTTGCCGTAAAGGGGGTACAGGAACATCGACATGAACAGCCCGTAGATGAAGAACGCTGAGAACTTCCATCGCTCCGCCATCGCGCCCGTCGGGATCGTCGCGGCGGTATCCATGAACATCACGGCGAACAGGAACATCGCGAGGCTCGCCGGGTCGTGGCTCACGCTCACCAGCGCGAACTTGCTCGTGCCGATAAGTCCCATGGGATGGCCCGCGACGTTGACCGCCAGTTCGCGGTGCGCGATTCCCGAAGCGCCCAGCGAAGGCCACCCGCCCACCCCGCCCATCATCAGGCCGTAGCCGGTAAGCCAGAAGCCAAGCACGCCGACCGGATAGATGATGAAGTTCATCGCCATCGTGTTGACCGCGTTCTTGGCGCGGGTGAACCCGGTCTCGAGCATCGCGAAGCCGAGCTGCATGAACATGACGAGAAATCCGCCGAGGAGGACCCATGCAAGGTTGAGTGAGCGATCGAACCCCGCCACGGGCTCCGGCGCGGGGCCCCCCGCGTACGCGAGCGCAGGCGCCGACGCGAGAATGACAACCCCAGCGAGTGCGCTCGCGAAATGCCGCAATCCCCGCCCGCGCATCATTTCACCTCCCCGCGATAGGATTTGGCCGGCTTGGCCGGCTTGGCCGGATAACGGTTCGCAAGCCAGATCAGGAAGGCGAAAATCGCGCTCAGTGACACGAAAAAGAACGCAATCGCAAGCCCTCCCCGGATGCGCCGCCATCTGAGGCTTCGCGGACGAAGCCGCTGCGCGCGTCCTTCGATTTTGACCCGCGACGGCTCGCGAAGCTCCTCGAGCATCGCGGCCGCGCTCGGATAGCGGTCTCGCGGCACGCGCTCGATCGCGTGCAGGATTATTTCCTCGATATGGGGATCAACGTCCGGGCGAAACGCGCTCGGCGGTTGTGGATCCTCGCTCGTCTTCGCGCGCATCATCGTGTACACATTCGGTCCGGAGTAGGGCAGATTGCCGGTCAGCATCTCGAACATGATCATGCCAAGCGCGTAGATGTCCGTGCGGAAATCGCCGCGCCGCCCGCTCACCTGCTCGGGCGCCATGTAGTCGGGCGTGCCGATGGTCGAGGAGAGACCCGACCATGTGAGGCGGCGCGCCGATTCGTCAAGCGCGATGCCGAAGTCCATAATCTTGACCTGGCCCTCGGCGG
>JAKAVC010000062.1 GCA_021817345.1 Deltaproteobacteria bacterium
GTACCTGGGTCAACACCCTGTGGGATCGCAGCCAGGCGCCCGAGGGAATGCACGCGATGAACGGGTGGTACTTCTTCCCGCGCGCTTCGTGCCTGAGCCCGAACGAGTGGGACGAGGTGCGTTCGTCGTACAACGCGGAGTTTCTCGAACTTTGGGGCAAGTACGCGCCGAACATGACGCGGCGCAACGTCATCTCCGACAAACTTTACGTTTCCTTCGACATGGAGCGGCGTATCGCGATGCCCGAGGGCGACTTCTCGCACGGGCGCCTGGGCACGGGAATGAGTTTCACGATGCCGCGGCGGTTCGTCTACCGCACCGAGATTGAAGGACTCTATCTGTGCGGCGCCTCGGCGGGCGGCGGCGGGATCAGCGCGGCGCCCGGCTACAACGCGTTCAAGGTAATCGCCGAGGATTATGGGCTTGAAAAGATCTGGCGCAAGCCCGGCCGTCTCTATTAAGCAGGGAGCTTCAAGGCAATGCCGGCAATCTATACGACCGAATGGTACGAAGCGCTCAAGGACCTTCTCAACCGCAATCCCGACGTCGAGAAGAACGCGCCGCCCGGAACCTACAATGTCCTGGCCGAAATTATCGGAGATGCGCGCTCGCCCTACCTGGCGGCCGGTGAACGCAGGAACTTCGTGATCAGGTTCGATGCCGGCAAATGCGCCGAATACCGCGAAATCGCGGAGACTCCGCCCCGCAAGGGTTTCGATTTCATCTTCGAGGTTCCCGCTCCGGTTTTCGAAGGCGTCGCCGCGGGAGTGATCGATTTGGTCGACGCCGGGCTCAAGGGACTAATCAAGATAACCGGCGACATGCGAATCCTGATTCGCCATGCCGAACTCGTAAACGTCCTGTACCGTGTGTACGCGCGCGAGGTCGAAACCGAATGGCCCAAGGGCAAGCCCACCTCGCTCGCCGATGTCGTCAGCGGCGCGGCATGACGTAGCCGGATTTGCCCCGGTTTGGGCGGGTCCTGCGTCCCGGGACCGTTTTCTCTCGCTCGTCAGGGAAGCCTTCGCGCGTTCGCCAAATGTTCGTGTGATGGCGCGGTTCGCGTTGTCTTATTGCTGTCAAGTTATCGCCGACAGCCATCCACGCATGCACCGGTCGCATTCCTAACAAATTCGGGCCGCGTTTGCTTTTTATCGCGCGGACTCTCGAATTTCTTGCGGCGGAGTTTCGTCCAAGGCACAAAACGCAAATAGCCCGATGGATGAAGCTCGATGCCAGCCTCGAATTGCACAACGTGGACAATGCGGGTGGTTCCCCAGCGCGCCCGGAATTTCAGTCGGCGGGCGTCCATCATTCTATTGATCGTCATTGGCGTGTCCGGCGGTTCGACGCCGGTCTCGGCCGGATCGCCGGGCGCTTCGATGCCGTCGTTGAGCTTCTCGTCCGCCGCTCTTTCGCCGCCGAGCTTTCCGCAACTGGGCGACGAGGTCGGCAACGATTTCGGATATCTGATCGACAACGTTCAACTCGACGCCGAGGATATCATCACCTCGCCGCTATATATCGCGAGTCCGAACAGCGTGTTCAGGTCCCCGAAATTCTACCTCGCCGTGGCGGGAATCGGCGCGGTCTGGGGTGGCGCCTTCGCGCTCGACCAGACGATGCGCAGCCATTTGCGGAGCATGGGCCACAGCAATGCGACGACGCTGCAAAACATCAGTTACGATTCCGTAAGTGTCGCCACGGGCCTGTTGTACGCGTACGGGTTATACCGGAACGATTCTCGCGCGCGGCAGTTGGCGCTTACTGCGGGCGAATCCGCCGGACTCGCAACGCTGCTGAATATCGGCATCAAGGCCGCGTTCGGGCGCTTGCGCCCGCGCCAGGACGGTCATAGCCACACCCAGTTCTTCGATCACGGAGCATCGTTCGTATCGGGTGACGTGACGCCGATGTTCGCGCTGGCGACCGGGGTGAGCGAGTACTTCGACAACAAGTGGTACGCCTCGGTGCCGATCTACTCACTCGCGCTGCTCGACGGATTTGGGCGGATGGGCAATGACGCGCACTGGTTCTCCGATGTGGTCGGCGCGGCGCTCCTCGGCTCGCTGTCCACGGAGTTGTTTATCTACTTGCACAAGAAGCATGAGGCGGAACCGAGCCGTTGGCGGATTCTTCCGTACACCCCGCCGCCGCCTCCGACCGGGGCGACCACGATGCAAAACATGATGCCGACCGGGTTGGAGGTCGCCTACTCATGGTAGGAAAAGCGGCCTTGAAGAACAACGCGCTTGCAATATCGCCGGATGGAACCGCGGATGTACGTTGAGTTCGAATGGGCGCTGAGGGCCCTCGTTGCGGTTGTAGTTCTTCGGCCTTCGTGGACCTTGTTGCACGCCGCGGCGCGACACCCCTTGAAAGGTTGCCGCCCTTCGAACGAGTCGCAGCCCGTTTGCCGCGCTCGCTCGGACGCCGTCTCGTCCGCGAACGAACCTGAGGGATTGACGGCTCTCGCGCGGACGCCGCCGCTTGGAACTTCGAAGTAGCGCCGCGATAAGCGCGGAAGCCGTCGCGTCCGGGGCGGTCGGAACGCTCTCGGCCGTGGCATGGCAAAGGTCGCCGATGCCACGCGCGGAAAGCGACGGTTCGCGGCGGATTCGCAGACGGGAGCTGTTGCGTGTAGGTTGAGGAGGCGCGTGGCGCTTGGCGGAAAATCGGCGATCAACGCCGGCGCGGTTCGGGACTTGGGCCGCAAGAGAGACTGGATGGAACCATGAGGATAGGTTTTAGCGTGCTGGGCCTGCTGCCAGACACGATCGGAGGCGTCGAGACCTATATCCGCGGCTTGCTGAACGGCCTTGGACGCATCGATTCCGAAAACGAGTACGTGGTCTTCACGAATCGCGACAATCATGAGAGCTTTGACGGTTTGGGTCGCAACTTCCGTCGGATTCTTTACGACTTCTCGGGCAAATGGGACGTCCGATCGCTTGCGATGACCCGCCTGGTCGGTGAACAGCTTTATCTTCCCTACAAGGCTGCGCGAGAGTCGCTCGATATCCTGCATCTGCCGCTCGATACGATCCCGCTTCTGTCCCGCTGCCGCACCGTAATGACGCTTCACGATTTGAATTTCGACGCCGTCCCGGAGGCCACCACCGCGGCCCGGCGCATGCTGGCAACCGGGCTGGTTAAGGCCTCGGCCCGGCGCGCCGACGCGATTGTTACGGTGAGCAATTTCAGCCGCGAAGAGATTATCTCGAAGCTCGGGATTGCCCCCGACCGCGTTTCGGTCACCTACAACGCGGTTGACCATCATCCGCTCACTCCACGGCACGACTGGGCCGAACTGGCGGGGCGGCTTGGGGTCACGAAACCCTTTGTGATCGCGTTCAGCAGCCTCAACCCGCACAAGAATATCGCAACCCTGCTCAGGGCGTTTTCGATGCTGAAATCGCGCGAGCGCTGGCAGTTGATGGTCGTGGGGCATCTGCCGACCTGCGGTAAGTCGCTCGTCCGGATGGCCGCGGAACTGGGGATAGCGGACTCGGTCGCCTTCACCGGGTACCTGAGCCGCAGGGATCTCACGCTCGCGTTGCACAAAGCGCGGGCTCTTGTTTTTCCGTCGCTGTACGAAGGTTTCGGCATCCCGTTGCTTGAGGCGATGAGCGTCGGCGTGCCCACGGCCTGCTCAAACGTCGCGGCGCTACCGGAGGTCGCAGGCGAAGCCGCGCTGTTTTTTAATCCACTATCGCCCGAGAACATGGCGGCAACCGTCGAGCGGCTGCTTACCGACGAATTGGCCCGCGAGCGGCTGATTGCCGCGGGCCACGACAATGTGAGACGGTTTTCGTGGGAGCAGACCGCCCGGCGTACGCTCGAAGTCTATCGCCGCGTCGCGGGCGGCGCCGGATACAGGCGAGGCACCAATGCCGAAGCCGCCTAGCCCGTTGCAATCGCCGCCGGACCCGCGCGGGCGCTTGGAGCAATATTGCGGCCAGTCAGGTGGCGGATCGCATACCGCGCTCAAAAACCTTCTTGCTTACGCGACCGCGTTCGCGATCATCGTCTTCGTCGCGCGCCGAACTTCCATTGCGTCGCTGATGGCGAGCCTTTATCACGCCAACCTTCGGCTCTTCATCCCCGTGTCCGTCGCGGCGTTCGGCTGCTGGTACCTGAGCGAAACCTTCCTGTTCGCGAAGCTGTTCGGCTATTTCCACGGCCGCACCACATTCCGCGAGCTGCTGCTGCCCAACGCCGCGCAGTACTTCCTTCAAATCGTCAACGCTGTGGTCGCGGGCGGCGCGATGGTGTTTTTCATTCATCGGCGCAAGGGCGTGTCCTGGATGGCGGGGATGTGCACGATGCTGTTCCAGATGTTCATCGATTTCCAGGTGCTGGCCTGGATGGCTCTGGCGGCGACGCTCCTGGTGCGGGGATTTCCGCTGAGTCTGCCATGGTATTACCCGGCTCTCGTGCTCGGGGTGCTTTGGCTCTTCACGCTTTTCTGGCTGCGCGGCAGGCCGCGCTCGCGGCTTGGGCAATGGCTTTACGACCGGCCCTCGATGAGTAGCTTTCGCGACGCCCGGCTTCATCATTACCTGATGCTGATGCTGATCCGGGCGCCGATTTTCATCGTGCAAGGCTTCGTTCTGTTTCTCGAGATGAAGAGCTTCCGGATTACGGTTCCACTGGCTTATGTGATGGCGGCGACGCCGGCGATTTTGTTTCTTACCAGCCTGCCGATAACCCCGGCTGGACTCGGCTCGGAACAGGCGGTTCTCGCCCTCGGATTCGCGGCCTTCGCGCCGCGCTCGGCGCTGCTCGCCCTGTCGTTTGCGATCAGCGCGACCAGCATCCTGTTCCGGATGATGCTCGGAATCGGCGCGGCGGGAATCTTCGCGCGCGAAGTGTCCGGCGCCGCGCGCGCTGGCGAACTGCTCCAGGGGGGCCTTGCCGAGCCTTTGTGAGCTGAAGGCGCGGCGCCGCGCCAGAGCTTATGGAAACGAAGCGCGTTCTCCACGTCGTCGGCTATGCGGCTCAGAAATCCCTGCGGCCCTTCGGCGAGATTCGTGAACATTCCGCGGACAAGTTCCTTGTTCTCCGATGCGCCCATCGTTTTTCACGTCGTTGCGTGTGGTTTTGCGCGAATGTATCCGAGTGGCGGCGTCCGCGTCAAAAAAAGAAGTTTTCGCGTCGAAACGGGGAGAGCACGATGGTTCGCCGTTCGCCACGGCGGGGCCGCGTTGCGGCCTCCCCCGCGACAGAACGCGGACCGGAAGCACGGTGACTTCCGGAAGGCGCCGCAACTGTGGCTCTCGAATATGAATGCGTTCGCGGCGACGGCGCTAGTGTCCCGTCTCGCAAATATCTATAGAGGAACAAGCCGAAGTGTGCCTGAAAAGCGCGGAATCTTGTGCACCAATCGTCAGTTCAACGGCAGGGCGAGTGCTGCACTTATTTAGGAGACGCTACACTAGATCTTCTCGCCGACGCCATGAATTAGAAGCAAGCCGCGCCGGCACGGGGCGCGCGAGGCTGCGCTCACCGTGCGTGCATTACACGCTTATCGGCACGACCAGCTTTTCGGGCACCTTCAACGGCAAAGCGGAATTGATAAAGAGACTGTTCGAGCCGCTCGCGGTTGCTCTCGAAGGCGGTATCGCCCTGAGCCCCTACAATTTCGTCGCCGAGGACGATTACGTAGTGATGGAGGCGCATGGAAAGGCGAGGACCAAAAGCGACAAGCCCTACAATAATACCTATTGCCGCGTATTCCGAATAGTCAATGGGAAAGTTCAGCAAGTGACTGAGTATCTCGATACCGCGCTCGTGGACGCGACCTTCGGCCGGTAATCGCGCGTCCGAAACCGCTGTCGAAGACAGCCCAAGCCGTCGCACGCGCGCCGTTTCGATACGCTTACGGCGCTATATGCTCCCAATGGAAGCCGAGGCTCCCGTGCGGGCGAGGGGCCTTGCGCGCGCATATGCTTTGGACCACCGTAACTGTGTACTTGGGATAAAACCGTGCGACGAACGACAGGCGAAAGCCGTTCGGAAGTGCGAGTCAGCCGATGCGAAGCGGACTGCATTTGAGCGGAAGGGTTTTGGTGAAGCGTGATTTCATCCAACCGGGAGCGCGTGTATCGTGCTTACCTGGAATTCCTTGAGACGGCCGAAAACAAGCGGCGCTGGAGCATTTTCAACGATATTCCCTGGGATGCGCTGGACGCCTCGAAGTCGACCGAAACCGAGGCGCAACGCGTCGAGCTGTTCTGTTCCGAGGAACTGTACGTTCCGGATTACAGTTCCAACGGACTTGAGATGGTCCGTTCGATATTCGGGATGGCGTGGTTCCAGACCTGTTGGGCGCTCGAGGAATCCAGGCACGGCTTGGTTTTCCGCGAATACCTGACCCGTTCCGGCCTGCGCTCGGAGGCGGAGTTCGCTGCGATGGAGTCGGAGGTTTTCGCCAACGTCTGGAAGCTTCCCTTTGAGACTCCGCGCAAGATGGCGTGTTACGGCGCTCTTCAGGAGGGCGCGACTTACACCGCCTATCGGGCGCAGAGGGAACTCGCCCGCAACGCCGGCGACCGGGTGCTGGAATCGATCTTCTTTCACGTTGGGCGCGACGAGGCCGCGCACGCCGGCTTCTATCGGACGATAATCGAGATTGAGCTTTCGGAGGATCGGGAGGGCACAATCTCCGATCTGGCCTGCGTGCTTGCCAACTTCAAAATGCCTGGTGACGGACTGATCCGCGACTATCGGCGGCGGCTCGCAAGCTCAGGCGCGGGAATAAGCCCGCGGGCGTTCCTTGAGCGGGTGGTGATGCCGCTCCTGACCACTCTGCAAATCAGCCGCGATGAACTCAAAATCGCGATGAAGAAGCAGGCTCTCGCCGACTGACTTTTCCCAGCGCTTTGCGCCCGCGCGTTCCCGGGAGCCGCGCGCGGTCAATGCGCGCCCGCGTTACACGTGATGACGAGGTGCAAGGTCCTCATGCCTAATCTGGTCCGGACTTGACCGATTTTGAGGCCGTGCCGGGAGGTAAAGACTCGTGACGCCGAGGGCGCGTCACGTGCGTCGCGGCGGGGTCACCCGCGCTGGAGCTGCCTCACCGGCGCCAGGCGAGGAGACGATCGAATATACCTTTCACCCTCGGGCTTAGGCGCATGCGGTTGTAGGTGTCGCCGAGTTTTCGGATCGCTTCGGCCTGCGTCGGATACGGATGGATCGTGTCGGCGATTTTCGAAAGCCCGATCCCGTTCGCGATCGCGAGCGTTAACTCCGAGATCATGTCGCCGGCGTGGCTTGCGACTATCGTCGCGCCGATTATCCTGTCGGTTCCCTTGCGCACGTGAACCTTGACGAAACCGCCCGCCTCGCCGTCCAGGAGCGCGCGATCGACCTGCGCGAGTTCCTGCACAAACGTCGCAATCGCGATTCCGCGCTCGGCCGTCTCGCTTTCCGAGAGACCGGTATGCGCGATCTCAGGGTCGGTGTACGTGCACCACGGAACGGTCAGCGCGCTAAGCCGCGCGCGGCCGAAGAACAGCGCATTCCGGATCACGATCCGAGCTGTCGCGTCTGCGGCATGCGTGAACTTGTAAGGCGAGGCCGCGTCTCCAGCCGCATAAATATGCGGGTTGCTGGTCTGCAGATAATCGTTGACCTTGACGCCCGCGCGCGGGTCGTAATCGACGCCCGCTTTTTCCAGCCCGAGCCCGGTGACCATCGGGATCCGTCCCGCGCCAATGAGGATCTCGTCAATCGCGAGTTCGCGGTTCTCGCCGCGGCATTCGAGCGCGATTATTTTTTCCGCGCCGCGCCGCTCGACGCGCGCGATACGGCATCCTTTGAGCAATTGCACGCCGTCGCGCGCGAGCGCCTGCTCCAGCCGTGAAGCGGCGTCGCGATCGTCGCGCACGAGTATCCTGTCAGCGGCTTCCAGGATTGTCACTTCGCTGCCGAAGCGGCGAAACGCCTGCCCGAGTTCGCATCCGATTGGCCCCGCGCCAATCACGGCGAGCCGTCTCGGGAGCGCGGACAGTGAAAAGACGGTTTCGTTGGTCAGAAAGCCCGCCTCGGCGAGGCCGGGGATTTCCGGCACGCCCGCGCGCGCTCCGGTTGCGATAACCGCGCGGCTGAAGCGAAGCCGCACGTCGCCGACCTCGAGCACGTCGTCCCCCGCGAATCGTGCGTTGCCGAAGAACACGTCCACGCCGAGACCGCGGAATCTCTCTGCCGAGTCGTTGGCGGAAAGCGCGGCGCGAATCGCCCGCATCCGCTCCATCACGGCCGCGAAATCGACGCTCGCACCCTCGGGCATCCGGATTCCGAAGCGGCCCGCGTCGCGAACTGCGGCGGCAGCGCGCGAGGCGGCGATCAGCGCCTTCGACGGGACGCATCCGAAGTTCAGACAGTCGCCGCCCATCAGGTCCCGCTCGACGAGTGCGACGCGCGCGCCAAGTCCGGCCGCGCCCGCCGCCGCTACGAGTCCTGCCGTGCCGGCGCCGATCACCACCAGGTTATAGCGCGGCGCGGGCCTGGGATTGGTCCATCCGGACGGCCGTACGCTGGCTCGCAGGCGATCGTTGTGACCGTCGAGCGGACCCACATCCAGTTCGTGATGCGCCATCGGTTTATTCTCTTCCTCAGGTTTGTTCGCGAAGCTCGCGCGAGGCGAGCCGCGACGCATAGACGGCGACCGCGATCGTTGCGGCCAATCCGAGGACGTAAAGCGCCCATTCGAGCGTCGAACGGCCGTGGGTGCCGGCCGAAGCGCGAGCGAGCTCTCCGCCGAACGAGCCGATATAGACGTACATCGCGGTCCCGGGCAGCATCCCAAGCCACGACGCCCAGATGTAGTCGCTCAGCCGCACGGCGGTAAGTCCGAACGCGTAGTTGAGGAAAACGTACGGAAATACGGGCGAAAGCCGCGTCAGCCCCACGATTTTCCATCCCCCGCGCGCGACCGCCCTGTCCACCGCGCTGAACTTCGGGTAGCGCTCAAGGCGCGCCGCGACCCAATCGCGCGCGAAGTAGCGGCCGATCAGGAAGGCGATTGTGGCGGCCACGGTCGCGGCGATCGATACGTAGATCGTGCCCCAGAGCACGCCGAAAAGCGCTCCGGCCGCCAACGTCAGGATCGAGCCGGGAACCAAGGCGACCGCCGCGGCGACATAGATCGCGATGAAAACCAGCGGGCCAAGAGGACCGAGGCCGCGGATTCGGTCGAGCGTTTCGGTGGGATGCGTCAGGCCGAGCTTTCGCGCAACTATTATTATCGCGGCGAGCGCGATCAGCCCCGCGAGAAGCTTCGGGCGAATTATCGAGGTTATCCGGTTGGACAGGCTGCTCATGCCGGTGATGGAACCCGCGGCGCGCGATAATGGTTCCGCTCGGCGGGAACGCTGTCGCTTGACCGCGATGGGTTATTTGCGGGCGTGTCCATGCCGGGGCCGCATGATATAGACTTGCATCGGGTCATCCGCCGTGGCGGTCCACGAGCATAAGCGCCTTTCCAAATCCAACCTCAAGGTTGGAGTGATCACCGCAAGCGACAGCCGCACGCCCGAGACCGATTCCAGCGGGCGGTTGATTCGCGAACGGCTCGAGACCGCGGGGCATACGGTTATGTATTACGAAATCGTGCCCGACGTGGCTGAGCGTATCGCCGCCGCGGTGCTCGGCCGTCTGGAGGAGCTTGACGCGGTAATCGTCAACGGCGGGACGGGTATCGCCGCCCGCGACTCGACGATCGAGGCGCTCAGGCCCTTGTTGGAGAAGGAGATCGAGGGCTTCGGCGAGATTTTCCGGGCGCTGTCGTACCAGGAGATTGGGGCGGCTGCGATGCTGAGCCGGGCGCTCGCGGGAGTATGCAAGGGCAGGTTTATCGCGGCGCTTCCCGGCTCGACGGCGGGATGCAGGCTCGCGATGGAGAAGCTGATCGTGCCCGAACTGGGGCATATTGCGTATCTGCTCGGCCAATGAACCGGCTTAGGATAAGATTTTTCGCGACATTGAGAGAGCGCGCGGGAGCGTCGGAACTGGCGCGCCAGTATCCCGAGGGTTTAACGGTCGCGCAAGTGTGGGAAAGCCTCAAGGAGGAGTTTCCGGCGCTACGCTCATATCGCGATTCGGTCGGATTCGCGGTCAACCAGGAATATGTGCGGGGAGATTGCCGGCTCAAGGACGGCGACGAGGTGGCGTTCATCCCGCCGGTGAGCGGAGGCGCGCCGGACGACGCGGCGTGGATGGGCCCCGTCAGGATAGTGCGCGAACCGATCGACCTCGGCGAGTTGGAACGCGAGGTCGCAAGCCCGGCGGCGGGCGCTATATGCACCTTCGCCGGGACGACTCGAAATGAGAACGCCGGGCGGCGCGTAATCCGCCTCGAATACGAGGCATACGAGCCGATGGCGCTGTCGGAGATGCGGAAATTGGCCGAAGAAGCGGGTCGGCGATGGAACATCACGCGGATCGCGATAACCCATCGAATCGGCACGGTGCCTCTCGGCGAGGTCTCCGTTGCGATCGCGGTTTCCGCGGCGCATCGGGCTGAAGCCTTCGAGGCGTGCCGGTTCGCCATCGACCGGCTGAAGGAAATCGTTCCCATCTGGAAGAAGGAATATTTCCACGGTGGTGAGGTCTGGGTGGGATGCCAGACTTCCCATCCGCCGCACGAATAAACGAGTGTTTTTGACCCGCTGAACGGCGGTCTTCGGCCGACGTACGCCTGCGGACGAGCGGGACGGCCGTTTTATAGACGACCCGCGGTCATTGACCTCTCGGACAGGCTCGGGTAATCACAATTAAGATGGGCGGAATTGACGAAACATCGGTTGAAAAGATCGTTCTTGCCGAACCACGAGGCTTTTGCGCGGGCGTTGACCGCGCGGTCGAGGCTGTGCGCGGCGCGCTTCGCGCCTATGGCCGTCCGCTCTACGTGCGCCATCAGATAGTCCACAACCGCTTCGTGCTCGAGGCGCTCGAGCGCGAAGGCGCGGTGTTCGTCGAAAATCTCGATGAGGTGCCCGAGGGCCAGCGCGTTATATTCTCGGCCCACGGGGTCGCGCCCAGCGAATGGGAGCGTGCCCGCGGGCGCGGTCTGCGGGTTATCGACGCGACCTGCCCGCTGGTCACCAAGGTGCATCTGGAGGTCGAGCGCTACGCCAATGAAGGCTGTACCGTCATCCTTGTGGGCCATGCCGGTCACGAGGAAGTGAAAGGCACGCTCGGGGTAGCGCCGGGCAAGGTGGTGCTGGTCCAGAGCGTCGAGGAAGCCGAACAACTCGAAGTGCCCGACGGCGAGCGAGTCGCCGCTGTCACCCAGACCACGCTCAGCATCGACGACACGCGCGGTATCCTTGAGACGCTCAAGCGCCGCTTTCCCTCGCTCATCACTCCCAAGACCGAGGACATCTGCTACGCGACCCAGAACCGCCAGAACGCGGTCAAGGAGCTGGCCAAGGTCAGCGACGCCATCCTGGTGGTCGGCTCGCGGCAGAGTTCCAACGCAAACCGGCTAGTCGAAGTTGCGCGCACGCGCGGTGCGCGCGCATTCCTGGTCGATTCGCTGGCCGACGTGAAGCCCGCGATGCTCGATGGGGTGCGTTCGCTCGGACTGACCGCCAGCGCGTCGTCTCCCGAATGGCTGGTCGAGGAGATAATCGGCGCGTTCGCAAGCCGCGGAGCGGAAGTCGAGATGCTGAGCGTCGCCAAGGAACGGGTCCGCTTCCAGCTTCCGATGTCAGCCGACTAGCGGGGTTCGCGCCGAAGTTTCTGGCGTATCGCGGTGCGACGGGCGCTGCGAAAGCTTCCTTGACAATTCGGGCTACTTGTTTAAAGACTCAGCGGGATTCCGGGGGGTGTCCGCTTTTCAACAAGGTCTTTCAGCAAGTCTCGGAGAAGGTGGGAGCCTGATGCGACGGATAACTTCGCGTGCGCCGATTGTCGCCCTGCTGCTGATAGTCTCGGTTGCGGCCGCGGGATGCATGTCCAAGGCCAAGAAGCATCTCTACAAGGCCGAGGATCTTTTCGAGAAGAAGGATTACCAGGCTGCGCGCGAGCAACTGCTTCAGGCGATAAAGCTCGACCCGAACCTGCTCGACGCGCACAAGGCGCTCGCCAATATCGACGAGCAATTCCTGCACAAGGACGACGAGGCCGCCCGCGAGTACCAGATCGCGTCCGCCCTTGACCCGACCGATCCCAAGCTGCTTCAGAAGGCCCGCTACTATCGCTATCTGAAGGAACAGGAGGAGCAGGGAGACAAGGCGCTCGACGAGGTAAAATCCGGCGACGTCGAGCAGGGGATGAAGGACCTTCGCGCCGCGCTGCTCGCGACTCGGACGCCGGCAACCCGCGCACACGTCACCCAGGACGTCGCCGATGCGATCCCGATTATAGTCGCGCAGGGCGACAAGCTTGCGCAGCAGCAGAAATACGTTGACGCGGTAAAAGTCTACGAGCAGGCGATTCGCGGCTACATCCTGATGGCCGAGGCCGACAAGCAGCAGAAGCTCGCGCCCGACGCCGACAAGGTTCTCCACGCGATCGCCGACGCCGCCAACAAGGCCGGCGCTCCCGATATGACCTCGCCGGTTCTGCAGGACGTGCTCTCGCTCGACGCCAACAACAAGGTGGCCAACATGGAACTCGCCCAGGTCTATCTGCAGCACAAGCCGCCCGATTACGAAACCGCGGCCGAATTGATGGACCGCGCGGGCGCGCCGAAGGCGGAGGTGACCAAACTGCACCAAGAGGCCAAGCGCCAGGAAGCAAAGATGCGCCGGCGCTGACCGATGCGGCATCCTGCCGGCCCGAATCCCGGACCGGCTTCGCCAGTACGGAGCAGGGTCAGGGCGATGGGGCAAGCGGGAACGGAGGCCTGATGCGGCGGCGCGGCTACATCGCACTGGAGGGGCCGATCGGTGTCGGCAAGACCTCGCTTGCGCAACTGCTCGCCCGCGAACTCGGCGCGCGGCTGGTCCTCGAGGACGCAGAGAGCAATCCCTTCCTTGCGCGCTTTTACGAAGAGCCCGAAAAATACGCCTTTCCCGCGCAGCTCTATTTCCTGCTCACCCGCTACAAGCAGCAGCGCGAACTTTCCCAGCAGGATCTTTTCGCGCAGACGACGGTCGCCGATTACCTGATCGCCAAGGACCGGATCTTCGCCAACTTGAACCTTGCGCCCGACGAACTCGTGCTCTACGAGCAGGTTTACCGGCTGCTCGACACCACGATGCCGAAGCCGGACCTCGTCGTTTACCTGCTCGCGCGAATCGACGTACTCGCGGAGCGCCTGCGCAGACGAAAGCGCGACTTCGAGCGCTATATCAGCCACCAGTACCTTGAACGGGTATCGGCCGCGTATCGCGACTTCTTTTTCTACTACGACGAGGCGCCGCTTCTGGTGGTCGACACCTCGGAAATAGACTTCGTCAGCAATCCTGAAGATCTCGCCGACCTGGTTCGCGAAATCGATCGCGCGGGGGGCGGCGTCCAGCACTTCGTTCCGCGAAAAAGCTAAGCCTCCGCGGGCTGTGCGCGCCGGATCGTCAACTTGTCCCGGCGTCGCGCGCCGCGTCCTCTATCTGGCGGGCGAGCCTGAAGTCCTTCTCGGTCACGCCGCCTTCGCTATGGGTGGAGCAAATGAAGGTGATTCGCGTGTAGTTGATCAGGATGTCGGGATGGTGGTCGGCGGCCTCGGCGATTTCCGCTATCCGATCCACGAACCTGATGCCGTCCATGAATTCCCTGAAGCGAAAGCGCTTGGCGATCGCGTTGTCGCGCATCTCCCACCCGGGAAGCGCCTTCAGCTTTTCGGCGATCTCTTCGCTCGTAAGCTTTGCCATCGCGACCCCTCCCAGCTGATGAATTAACGTGGCGATCTTAGCGGGCTTGCGCCGTGCGAACCAACCTCGCGGCGCCATTACTTCGAAGCGGTGCGCCTGTGATATTAAATGGGAAAAAACCAATGCCCGAAAAGACTAGGGGGCCGCGGCGATGGCGAATAAAATTGTCGACGAGGAAGCCAAAAAACAGATCGGTACGGTCGGCGAGGCTCGCACCTATGAGGTGGAGCGCGGGGCTATCCGGCGCTTCGCGGAGGCGATCGGCGATCCGAATCCGCTCTTCAACGACGAGCAACGGGCGCGCAAGACGCGCTTTGGCGGGATGATTGCCCCGCCCACGTTCTGCCGCTCGATGGGCTCGCCCATCCCGAACGTCAAGCTCAACATGCCCGCGCAGTTCCGCGGTCTCGACGGCGGTTCCGACTGGGAATACTTCGAGCCGATCCGGCCTGGCGATCGGATTACCGTGCAGTCGAAGCTGGTTGACCTGCGCGAATCCGAGGGACGGCTCGGCCCGATGGTGTTTATCGTGATCGAGACTTCCTACACCAACCAGTTCGGCGAACTCTGCGCGACCCAGCGTTCGACCGCGATCCGTTATTGAGCAAGGGAGTGAGGCTGCGATGGCGAAGCAAATCTATTTCGAGGACGTGGAGCCGGGCTTCGAGATCGGCCCGCTTGAGAAGGACCCGACCACTCAGCAACTGGTCAAGTACGCCGGCGCTTCGGGCGATTTTTACCAGATTCACTACGACAAGGACTTCGCGATTGCGAACAAGCTGCCCGGCGTTATCCTGCACGGCGCGCTCAAGAACGGGTTCCTCGCCCAACTGATGACCGATTTCGCGGGCGAGCACGGATGGCTCAGTAAGCTCTCGGTCCAGTATCGCGGGATGGACGTGCCGGGCGTGAAAATTGTCTGCAAGGGCCGGGTCGTCAGGAAACGCGTCGAAAACGGCAGGCACCTGGTGGATTGCGAGATCTGGCTCGAAAATGCCAAGGGCGAAAAAACCACGCCCGGCTCCGCCACCGTGGTTCTGCCCTCGCGCGCCGCCTAGCGTCGGCACGGGGTCGCGCGATGCCGAAGCGCCTTTACGGCGTGCGCGAGATTGGTCCGTCCGAACTTCGCTCGGGCCGCGTCGAACCGCATTACCAGAAGGTGCTCGTGCGCCTGCTCTCGGCGCACGCTATCGCCGAGAAGCTCACCGCGCTCGGCTACCAGCGAGCGCTCGGCACGGTCGCCGATTCGTCGCTTCATCCCGTGATCAGGAAGAATCTCGCCGAGGAGCGGCGTCATGCGCGCCTCGTCTACAAGGTGCTGGAAGAGATAGGCGTCGCCGAAGGCGCTGCGGACCGCGCGATGGTGCGGATGCTGAAAAGTCCCTCGTTCGAAGCGCCGCGTTATTTTGCCGAACGCGCCGAAGGCGAAACCGATCTGCTGATGGCGAGTCTTGCGCTTGACGCGACCGGTCTCTTGATGATCGGGATCAATTACAGGGATTCCAGTTACGCGCCGCACGCCCGCGCGGCGCAGATAATCCTCGAAGAGGAGGCCGAACACGACGAATTCGCCTCCATGCTGCTCGGCCGCGCGGTCGAGCGTCTGGGCGCCGACAGGGTGACCGACGCGCTCAGGCGATGGCTGCCGCGCGCGGTCAACTTCTTCGGCCCGCCAGGCACGGGTTTCACCTACGATTGCCTGCGCTACGGGCTCAAGTCGCGCGACAACCAGGAACTCGCCGACCTGTTCCTGACGATGCTCGAGCGGCGCGCGGGACAACTCGGAATCGCGCTTCCGGCGCTCACGCCCGATTATCCGCACGCCGCGGCCTGAGGGAGCCGCACAACGACTCAGGGTCTTGCGCGGTTGCGCGCTCATGGACGCGTTCGAAAAGCTCGTCTCGCAAGCGCGAATCGAAACGGCCGGTTGCGGCGCGCCCGACCCCGGCGGAAAAGCCGTCATCTATCGGATGCGCCGCGCCCAGCGCGCATTCGACAACCCCGCGCTGGAAGCCGCAATCGAGGCGGCAAACCTGCTTGAGAAACCGGTTGTGGTTTTCTTTGGGCTTCTCGCCCGTCATCCGCACGCCTCGCTTCGCACGTACCGCTTCATGCTCGAAGGACTTTGCGACACGGCCGAGCGGCTCTCCCGCCGGCGTATCGGCTTCGTGATGAGAATCTGCGCCGGCGCCTCGTCCGGGCGCGAGTTCGCGCGCTTCTGCGCGGAGCTGCGGCCCGCGCTGATTGTCGAGGACGAGAATCCGATGCGCCGCGGCAAACGCCCGCGCCCGAACGGCCCTGCCGTTGCGCCCTGGAGCGTGGACGCCGACGTAATCGTTCCCTCCGCCTTGCTTGGCAAGGAGCATTACGCCGCGCGGACCATTCGCCCGCGTATCCGCGAGAAGCTCGCCGAGTTTCTGAAGCCGGTCGGAAACCGTCACCTCCGCGTTCCATTCAGCGAGCCGCGCGGGCTTGAGAAAACCGTTCCCGAAATCTCGCTGCTCGAAACCCTTGCGCTCGATCGCTCGGTTGCGCCGGCGCCTGATTTTCGCGGCGGCACGTCCGAGGGCCTTCGTGCGCTACGGAGCTTCGTCCGGGAGCGGCTTGGCGCTTACGACCGGGCGCGAAACCATCCGGAGACGGACGGCACCAGCCGCCTTTCGCCGTATCTCCATTTCGGCCATCTCGGACCGCATACGATTGCTCTCGCCGTGCGCGACGCGGACGCGTCCCTCTCCTCGCGCAACGCCTTTCTCGAACAGCTCATCGTGCGGCGCGAGCTGGCGGTCAATTTCGTCCGTTTCAACCCGCGCTATCGCTCGCTCGACTGCGCCGAGCCGTGGGCCAAACGCACTCTTGCCGAGCATGCGCGCGACCCGCGCAAATACCGCTACACGGAGCGGCGTCTCGAACAGGCCGAAACCCACGACGAGTTATGGAACGCGGCTCAGAGCCAGATGGTCGAATCGGGATGGATGCACAACTACGTGCGCATGTACTGGGCGAAGAAGATCCTGGAATGGACGGCGTCGGCGCGCGAGGCCTTCGACGTCGCGGTGCGCCTGAACGATCGCTACGAGCTGGACGGGCGCGATCCCAACGGCTATGCGGGAATTGCGTGGGCGATTTGCGGCAAGCACGATCGCGCATGGGGGCCGGAGCGCCCGGTATTCGGTAAAATCCGTTACATGTCCCACGGCAGCACGCGCCGCAAATTCGACAGCCGAAGCTACATCGAGCGATGGAGCCGATGAGCGACGACAGGCCGGAAACGACAGCGATTCGAGTCGGCGTGTCAGCGTGCCTGCTCGGCAGCGAAGTGCGCTTCGACGGCGGCCATAAGCGCGACGATTTCCTCACGGAAACGCTCGACCGGTTCGTCGAGTTCGTGCCGGTCTGCCCCGAAGTCGAGCTTGGGCTGGGCGTTCCGCGCGAATCGGTCCGCCTTGTGCGCGAAGGCGGCGGCGTCAGGATGGTCGGCAATAAGAGCGGCAGGGACATCACGGAGAAAATGCGCGCGTTCGCGGAGCGCCGCGTCCACGCGCTCGACGCCGAGCGCCTCAGCGGATACGTGCTCAAGAAGGATTCGCCAAGCTGCGGGATGGAACGGGTTAGAGTTTACGCAAAAAGCGGGATGCCCGCGCGAGACGGCGTCGGGATATACGCGGCGGCGCTGATGCGGCGCTATCCGAATCTTCCGGTCGAGGAGGAAGGACGCCTCAGGGATCCGATTCTGCGCGAAAATTTCATCGAGCGTGTCTTCGCGTACCATCGGATGCGGGAACTGTTCGACTCGCGATGGACGGTCGGAGACCTGGTCGCGTTTCACACCGCCCACAAGCTCATCCTGATGGCGCATTGGCCGAAAGCATACGCGGAACTTGGCAGGTACGTCGCGGGCGCGAAGAAAACCCCGCGCGCCGAGGTGCGCGAGACCTACGAACGCGAATTCATGCAAGCGCTTAAGAGAGTCGCGACGCGCGCGCGCCACGTCAACGTGATGCATCACATGGCGGGCTATCTGCGCGGGCATCTGGACGCCGCCTCACGCGGCGAACTGCTCGCTCTGCTCGAGGATTATCGCGCGGGCCTGGTCCCGCTGGTCGTGCCGCTCACGCTCTTTCGCCACTACGTGCGCAAGTTCGATATCGCCTACCTGAAAGGACAGCTTTATCTCGAACCGCATCCGAAGGAACTGATGCTCAGAAATCACGTTTAGCCGGGCAGAGACGTCACCCGCGAGCGCTGCGCCGTTCGTTGCCGGAATTTCGCGCCTCGGCTGTGCGCGGCTCGCTCGTTCGAGGGCGATGGTTCTTGCCAAAGTTCCAGACGCAGGGAAGCCTTGCGCCAAACGTCTCGCGCGTCGCCGCGCATTCGTCTAACTTGATCGTAGTGATTGTCCACCGCCGAGGTGAGGCCGTATCTTGCCTTCACAACGCATAGTGACTCTGCTGCCGAGCGCGACCGAAATCGTCTGCGCGCTCGGATTCGAAGATCGGCTCGTTGGCCGCTCTCACGAATGCGACTATCCGCCGTCGGTTACGAGACTCCCCGCGCTAACCGCGCCGGCCTTCGACGTCGCGGGTACGAGCGCGGAGATCGACGCGCGGGTGAGGGAGATGGTCGGCCGCGCGCTGTCGGTCTATCGGGTTGACGCCGCGAAACTGGCCGAACTTCGTCCCGACGTGATTGTCACGCAGTCGCAGTGCGACGTCTGCGCGGTCAGCATGAGCGAGGTCGAGGAAGCGGTCTCTCAATGGATCGGCGCGCGTCCCACCATCGTTTCGCTCGCGCCGCGCCGGCTCGAAGACGTGTGGAAGGATATAGAGACGGTTGCGACCGCGCTCGGTGCGCCGGAGCGCGGAGTCGAACTGGCGGACAGGCTGAAGCTGCGGTGCGCCGCTATAGAAAAACGCGCATCGGCGCTTTCAGAGCGTCCCTCCGTCGCATGTATCGAGTGGATCGAGCCGCTGATGGGCGCGGGAAACTGGATTCCCGAGATGGTCGCGATGGCCGGCGGCGTAAACCTCTTCGGCAAAAGCGGGGAGCATTCGCCCTACGTCGAGTTCGACGATCTTGCCCGCCGCGAGCCGGATATCGCGCTTCTCGCGCCGTGCGGCTTTCCGATCGAGCGCACGATGAAGGAGTTTGCGCGCCTTCAGAGCAAGCCCGCGTGGGCTGGGATGAAAGCGGTTCGCGAAGGCCGGGTGTTCGTGGCGGACGGCAACCAGTATTTCAACCGCTCGGGGCCGCGGCTGGTCGAATCGCTCGAGATCCTGACGGAAGTCGTTCATCCGGAGGTCTTCCGCTTCGGCCACGAGGGAAGCGCGTGGCGCCGCGCCGCCGGTTGACCGGATGTCTCGCCCGAAAACAATCGCGCTCAGAGTCGTTTATTGAATTGGATCGACCTCAATGGTTCTGTTCGTGCGGCGCGCGAGATGAGAAAGCCGTGAGTGTCTAAAGGAGCGGCCGTGAAGCCGGTTCGCCCAACGGGCGCCACAAGACGAGCCAGAGAGGCGCGAGCGTTACGTGCTCGCTAGCCGAACATTTCCTTCAGCTTGTCGACGAAGCCCTTGGAGAGAGGATGGTTTACGTCCTCGCCAGAGATTTTCGCGAACTCCTCGAGGATCTCGCGCTGGCGCGCGGTTAGCCGCTTGGGCGTTTCGACGACAATCTTGACCAGTTCGTCGCCGCGGCCGTATCCGTGCAGGTCAACAATTCCCTTGCCCTTGAGCCGCAGGATCTTGCCCGACTGGGTTCCCGCCGGGATCTTCAGCTTCACTTTGCCCTCAAGAGTCGGCACTTCGATCTCTCCGCCGAGCGCGGCCTGCGGGAAACTGATCGGAACTTCGATAATGATGTCGTTGTCCTGGCGGACGAATAGCGGATGCTCGCGGACGTGGATGACCACGTAAAAGTCACCCGGGGGACCGCCCGCGTAGCCGGCTTCGCCCTCGCCGCGCAGCTTAAGACGCGAGCCGTTGTCCACGCCCGGCGGAATTCTGACAGAGAGCGTTTCCTGGCGCCTGATGCGTCCCTGGCCCTGGCATCGCGGGCACGGGTCGACGATTATCGAGCCCTCGCCGCGGCATTGCGCGCAGGTGGTCGCGATCGAAAAGAAGCCCTGTTGCGTGCGGACCTGGCCGGTTCCGCGGCAGTTGGGACAGGTTTTGACGCTCGCGCTGCCGCCGCGGGCGCGAGTGCCGTTACATGCCTCGCACTGCGCGAGGCGCTCGAACTTGACGGTCTTCTCCGTGCCGCGCGCCGCTTCCTCGAAATCGATCTCGAGATCGTAGCGCAGGTCATCTCCACGCCTGGTCCGTGAGCGCGACCGTCCGCGGCCGGTGCCGAAGAAATCGCCGAAGATGTCAGAGAAAACTTCCTCGAAGCCCTGACTGAAATCGAATCCGCCGAAGCCGCCGCCCGGACCTGCGCCCGGTCCCTGGAAAGCCGCATGCCCATAACGGTCGTACTGGGCGCGCTTCTCGGGATCGGAAAGGACCTGGTAGGCCTCGTTGATTTCCTTGAAATTTTCTTCGGCCTGCTTATCGCCATGGTTGCGGTCTGGATGGAATTGCACGGCAAGCCGACGATAAGCCTTCTTTATCTCATCGTCGGCCGCTCCGCGGCTGAGGCCAAGCACCTCGTAGTAATCGCGTCTTCTCTCTGCCGGCATCGCGCAGCGAATTCTAATCCAGCGCGGGCACCGATTCCATCAGTCGCGCGCTCATGCGCCTCGCGACGGGGAATCGATGCCCTCTCTCAGCACTGGATCTTCCTTACTTTACTTCCTTGAAGTCGGCGTCAACGACGTCTTCTTTGGCGCCCGCTTCCTTGCCGGCTTCGCCCGCCGCGCCCTCGGCGCCGCCGCCGTCATGGGGCGGTTCGGCGCCCGCGCCAGCACCAGCACCCGCTTGGCGAGTCTTGCTGTACATCGCTTCGGCGAGCTTGTGGGAGGCGGTTTCGAGAGCTTCGGTGGCGTGCTTGATCTCGTCGAGGTCTTTCGATTCAAGCTTGGTCTTTGCGGCCTGAAGCGCCTCTTCGACGGTCTTGCGCGAGGCCTCGTCGAGTTGCGCCCCGTACTCCTTGAGCGTCTTCTCGGTCGTATAGACCAGGTTGTCGAGCCGGTTATGCGCTTCGGCAAGCTGGCGGCGGGTCTTGTCGTCCGCCGCATGCTGCTCCGCCTCGCGCACCATCCGCTTTATCTCCTCTTCGGTCAGCCCCGAAGATGCGGTGATACGGATCGACTGCTCCTTGTTCGTCGCATGGTCCTTGGCCGAGACGTTGACGATGCCGTTGGCATCGATATCGAACGTTACCTCGATTTGCGGCAATCCGCGCGGAGCAGGCGGGATGCCGATCAGGTCGAACTGGCCGAGCAGCTTGTTGTCCGCCGCCATCTCGCGCTCGCCCTGGAAGACCCGGATCGTGACCGCGGTCTGATTGTCCTGGGCGGTCGAGAAGATTTGGCTCTTGCGCGTCGGTATAGTCGTGTTCTTCTCGATAAGCTTGGTGAACACGCCGCCGAGCGTCTCGATCCCAAGCGAGAGCGGCGTCACGTCGAGAAGCAGGACGTCCTTGACCTCGCCCTTGAGCACCGCGCCCTGGATCGCCGCACCGACGGCGACGACTTCGTCGGGATTGACGCCCTTGTGCCCTTCCTTGCCGAACAGGCGCTTCACCCGTTCCTGCACTGCGGGCATCCGGGTCATGCCGCCGACCAGGACGACTTCGTTGATGTCCGAAGCGCGCAGCCCCGCGTCCTTAAGCGCGACCCTGCATGGCTCCTCGAGCCGATCGAGCAGGTCCGCGCACAGCGCTTCGAGCTTGGCGCGCGTCAGCTTCATGTTCAGATGCTTCGGACCGGACGCGTCGGCCGTGATAAAGGGCAGGTTGATATCGGTCTCCATCACGGTTGAAAGCTCGCACTTGGCTTTCTCTGCGGCTTCCTTGAGCCGCTGCAACGCCATCCGATCCTTGCGCAGGTCGATACCTTGGTCCTTGCGGAATTCGTCGGCCAGGTAGTCTATTATGCGCTGGTCGAAGTCCTCGCCGCCGAGGAAAGTGTCGCCGTTGGTCGCCTTGACCTCGAAGACGCCCTCGCCGAGTTCGAGAATCGAGATATCGAAGGTGCCCCCACCGAGATCAAAGACCGCGATCTTCTCGTCTTTTTTCTTGTCGAGACCGTAAGCGAGCGACGCGGCCGTCGGCTCATTGATGATGCGCAGGACGTTGAGGCCGGCGATTCGGCCGGCATCCTTGGTCGCCTGGCGCTGACTGTCGTTGAAGTAGGCGGGAACCGTGATCACCGCCTCGGTGACCTTCTCGCCAAGGTAGTCCTCGGCGGTCTGCTTCATCTTCTGCAGGATGAACGCGGAAATCTCGGGCGGGCTGTACTTCTTGCCGCGGATTTCGACCCATGCGGCGCCGTCCTCGGCCTTCACCACGTGATAGGGCAGGACTTTGAGCGCTTTCTGGACCTCCGGATCATCGTAACGCCGGCCCATCAGGCGCTTGACCGCGAAAACCGTGTTCTGGGGATTGGTAATCGACTGCCGGCGCGCAATCTGCCCCACCAGACGCTCGCCCGATTCGGTAAACGCAACCACCGATGGGGTGGTGCGGCTACCTTCAGCATTGGCAATAACGACCGGGTCGCCGCCTTCCATCACCGCGACGCAGCTATTGGTCGTGCCAAGATCTATTCCTATTACTTTTGCCATTTTCCGTCAGACCCCTGTTTTATGGGTAACCACAATCGAGCTTTTTTCAATCTTGAGATTCGTCCTCCCCGCCGCCACGCGCGGAGTTTTCGACTCCCTTGGCGACCACCACCCGCGCCGGACGCAGCACCCGCTCGCCGAGCCGGTAGCCGCGATGCGACTCCTTAACAACGGTGTTTGGCGGATGGGTATCGGTTGGGACGTGGTCGATAGCCTCATGGCGCGCCGGGTCGAAAGGGCGACCGACCGATTCCTCGGGAGTCACGCCCTGCGCCTTCAAGAAATCCATCATGGAGGCGAGAACCATCTCCACGCCCTCGACAATCGACTTCCCGTTGCCGCCGCCTCGTGCCGCGCCGACCGCGCGTTCGAGGTTGTCCACTATTGGAAGCAGGTCGCGCAGAAGGTTCTCGCGCTGGAGGCGGACCGACTCTTCGCTCTGCTGGCGGATACGTTTGCGGGCGTTCTCCGAATCAGCAAGCGTGCGAAGATACTTGTCCTTCAGCTCCGCTATTTCCTTGTCCTTCGCAGCAATCGACGCTTTCAGTGCCTCGACCTCAGCTTTCAGAGTTTCGGCTTCGTCCGTCGTTTCGGCCGGCGGAGCGTCAGCCGCCGACTCGCGGGCCGCAGTCTCTTCCGGTTCCACCGCACCCGCTTGTTCCTTCACCCCCATCTCCGCTCGCTCACGCTCCTTCTTGGATTCGTTCCTGTCTCTCCTGCTCATTTTGGACCGCACTTGCCATCAAATTAATCATGATTTCGTCCGCCGCCACCTCGAGGGCGCGGAAATTCTCCGGTTCCGCGGCGAGGGTTCTGAAGCCGCCCCTGGGGGGAGGCGCCGATGATGGCTTCGAAGCGCGCCGGCCTCGAAGCAGGCTCAATCTGTGAGGGCGGACGCCAAAACGTCCTAGGATGGTCCGCAAAGGCACGCGCAAGGGCGGTCAATGCTCGAAAATCCGCGACAGGGTCCTGGCTGTGTATTCGACCAGCGGGATAACCCGCTCGTAGTCCATCCGAACCGGCCCGACCACCGCAAGTCCTCCGAGCGGTTTCGAGCCTCCGGCATATGGAGCCGCGACGACTGCGAAATCGGCCAGATGCGGGTCGTAGTTCTCCGAGCCGATCGAGACCGTCAGCTCCTGCTCGCGCACCGCCCGTTCGAGCAGGTCGAGCAGCGCGGTCTTGTCGTCGAGTGCGCGCATCAGCTCGCGCACCTTCTCCGGATCGGAGAACTCGGGCTGTTCGAGCGCCTGCGCGCTGCCCTCGACGTACATCTCCGCCGGCGCGTCTCGGCCCAATGCGCCCTCGCCGAGCATCAGCGCCTCCCTGACGAAGCGGTCGTAGCGCGCGCGCTCCATCCGCAATTCGTCTTCGATCCAGCGGCGAGCCTCATCCAGCGTGCTTCCGCGAAGCGCTTCGTTCAGGTAACGCGCCATCCGGTCCAACTCTTCCTGGCCATAGTCGCGCTCGGTTCTGACAAGCTGATTGCGTACGACGCCCGTCCTCGGCACGAATACGGCCAGGATTTCGCGCGGACGGAGCCGGACAAAGTTCACCCTTTCGAGTTCGACCGACTCAAGCCGCGGCGCCATCACGATCGCGGCCTGTCCCGTCAGGAGCGCGAGGAGCCTCGGCGTGTCGCGCATCATCGCATCGAGGTTGCGCACCCGCTCGGAATAATGAAGCTCGATTTGAGTCCGATCCTCGAAACCGATTCGGGCGCTGGCGGCAAGATGGTCCACGTAATAGCGGAAAGCCTTGTCGGTCGGGATTCGCCCTGCTGACGTGTGCGGTTGCTGGAGATAGCCCGCCTCTTCAAGTTCCGCGAGCATATTGCGCACCATCGCAGCCTTGATTCCCAGGTTCCTGCGCGAAGCCACCTGATGCGAGCCGACCGGCTCCGCGCTGGCGATAAACTCGGCCACCATCGCTATCAGGACCGTGTGCCGGCGCCCGGCAAGAATTCCCTGTTCGGCTTGCGTTACCATCGAGAGCCCGCATCACCGGGTGTCTTCGCCCCCCGGATGCGCAAATGCGGCCAAACGCCGCGTGACCCAACCTAATCTTGTCGCGCCGCCGGCTTTAGGTTCAAGTCCCGACGGTTCGTGCGGGATAGCCGCGAATTGTGCCGTCCGATAAGCTCAATTATTGGGAGCATGGATGGCACGCAGAAAAAAGAACGCAAGGCCGCGCCGCCTCTACATTCTCCAGGTTCCTGAGAACATCTCCTGGATCGAGAGCGACAGTTACGACCGCCGCGCATGGGACGAGATTCGAACCGGCGCGCCTTCGCTGGCCGAACTGGCGGAGGCGGGCAGCGCACTAATTCCTCATTTCGAGGGCCTGCTGCAGGACCTGTTCTTCGCCCTGTTCAAATACAACGTTATTTGGCTCAAGCCCGACGCGGTGCGCCGCTCCACTATTCTGAATCGTACCATCCTTGAGCAACTGCTCCCCTCGCCGACCTTCGAAAGCCTGAAAAATCGCACGCTGCTCGATGAGGGCAAGGCCGCGATAGCCGCGATCGTGCTCGCCAGCCAGGTGCTGGAACTGGTGCGTTCGGAACGGCTTGTCAATCGCGGCGAGATGCTCGACCTCTGGGACCTTGCGCATCAGGAGGACGACCTGAAGGAACGCGCCGACGCGCTCAGCAAGCTCGAAGAGATGAACACGTCGGAACGATCGCAGCTGCGGGAGGGCGAGCCGTCGAGCGAGGAGTCGGAACCGGACGAGGCGACGAAGGAGCGGATGCGCGAACTGGCGGAAGCCGCCGAGCGCGCCGCCAAGGTTTCCGAAGCGAGGCTCAATCAGAAAATCCGCCAGGTCGAAAACGAGATCAAGCACGGCGATCTGACCGAACTCAAGCGGATGCAACTTAAGGCGGGTGAACTCGCCGAACAAGTCGATCGCGCCGCCGAAGACAGCCATGCGTTCAGCCGCGAGTTCGGACAGGGCGGAAGGCTCCCCGCCGGGGAGCGGCTCGAGCTGGGGCGGCGGCTCGCGGGAAATCGGAAGCTGGGAGAGCTGGCCCGGATGGTCGGCCGGTTCAAGCAGGACGCGCGTGCGCTCAAAAGAAAAACTCTCGAACGAGGCGTCGCCGAGGCCTACGACATCGAGCGCGGCTCGGAACTCGGCCGCCTTATCCCGGCGGAACTGGTCGCGATGCATCATCGGGCGCTCAGCCGTGACTTCCGCCGCCGCCTGCTCGAAGGCACCGTGCTTCAGTACCGGCTTCGCCAGGACGAGCAGAAGGGCAAGGGCCCGATGGTCGTATGCGTGGACGTCAGCTCCTCGATGGCGGGCGAGAAGGAACTCTGGTCGAAGGCGGTCGCGCTCACCCTGATGGATATTGCGCGACGTCATCGCCGGTTGTTTCGCGCCGTGATGTTCTCGTCGGGCGACACGCTCAAGGTGCTCGATCTCAACCGCGAGCGCCGCTACCAACCCGAACTCGCCAAGGTGCTCGATATGGCGGAGTATTTTCCCGGCGGCGGCACGGATTTCGAGCGGCCGCTCGACGCGGCGCTGGAGCTGCTGGAGGAAAAGAAGCTCAAGCGCGGCGATATCGTGATGATCACGGACGGGGAATGCCAGGTCAGCCCCGGATGGCTCGCGCATCTCAAGGAGCGCAAGGAAGATCTGGATTTCTCGATCTTCGCGGTACTGGTTGACGTGGGATCGAGCGAGCTTTCAACGCTGGCAAAGCTGAGCGATCACGTAACTTCCGTAAGCCAACTCAACTCCGAGAGCTCCCGCGATATTTTTTTGAAGATTCAGAGTTAGCCGCAAGCGCCGCGCGGAACCTTGATTGCGAGGCGTTCCACGGATATATCGCGCAGACAAGGCGCCTGCGCCGCATCGGACATTCAAAGCGCCGTTGGACGGCAGCGCGCTCGTTAAAATGTTTGGTGTTGGGCGAAAACGAGCGGCGGGATTATTATTGCCGCTCGTATCGGCCGAACCCGATGAAGCTTCGGGGCGAATCAAACGTCGAAATCCGCAAGGTACATGTTGAATAAGACAAATGGCGTGACAATTCTGGCGCGAGCGTCGCAAGCTCGTCCCCAAGCGTTCGTCTTCTTCTGCATCTGTCTAATGATGATCGGAGCAAGCGGGTGCGCTTTCACGCGCGGCGATTTGGGCACACCGCTTCCCCACAGCGACGTCTCGGAGATCAAGAAGGGGCAGACCACCGAGGCTCAGGTAGTGGCGTTGCTCGGAGCGCCGGATAGTATTCAGCAAATCGATCACCAGGAGGTCTTCCACTATTACCGGTATGCCCTAAAGCATGCGACGGTTCTGGTCTTCACCCGGGTCAATATTGCCAGCGACGACCTGTACGTTTTTTTTGACCGCGAAGGGGTCGTTAAGCAGGTGCTGTATGGCAACAGGACTCACAACCTGAAGTTTCAATACTGGCCGTTTGGCGGGTGAGTTGACAGTGAGGCAAAGCACCTTCTGCCTGGCAAGCGCGATTGTGGCCGCCGGCCTGTTAACAAGCGTATCCGGTTGCGGCCCCGTGGGGTGGACGCGAGTGACGCTCAACCGCAAGCTCACGCCGCAAAACGTCGCTTTTATCCATCCCGGCACGACGAAGTGGCGTGCGGTAATTAAAGAGCTGGGCGCACCTAGCGAACTGCAGGGAACTGACGGCGGTATCGTTGCCAGCTACTTCTATTACGACGACCGCAATTTCGGCGTCGATTTCGGCTGGCCTCTCAATTTCTTTCCCCCTGCGTCGTACGCCCCGCACAGCATGGAACTCAGAAACGCTGGGGTGATAGTGGATACCTTTCAGGTTGCCTTTGATAAGCGGGGCGTCGTTCAGTATGACGCCTTTTCGCATCGAACCAGACATTTCGGCTTCCGCTTCTGGCCCTTCGGAAATATTTTGCAATGACCGGCGGACACCAGCGCATCTCCTGCTTCCTTGATGGATTCGCGAAATAATGCGCGGCGTATGAGGGCTGGACGGCGGTTGGGCGGCGATTGCGCGAGAACCGGGCGAAGTCACTCCAGTGCCTCCGCATGCGGCGCAAACGAATGTCCATGTCCGCTTGAGCTACGGAAGATTCCGCGTTCCGATAGTTGTGGCTGATAAATCCCATTGTCGAAGAAGACGTCGGGAAAGCGGACCGCGACCCCGCCGGCTGGCCGCGAGCAGCCACCGCAGTCGGTCGGCGGATACGCCGTGAGCCATTCGTCCATAAAGAGCGGATCGCTGGTGGAGGCGGGGGGAATTGAACCGCCGACGGGACTCGCAGCCTGCTACCGAGAAAGTGCTTGATTCGGCAGCAAAATCAAAGAGTTTTGGCAATTTTCCCGAAGATGAGAGGGGTCCCAAAATGGCCGGAAAAGACCCCGACAATCCCGAAAAACCGGACCCGGTCCGGTCGGGGAAAGAGGGCCAGAAATCATGAATACGGTGGCACTCGAATCCAAAGCTTTTCAACGGGAACGTTGAGAGATTTCGAAAATGAAAACGTTCGGACAATTCATCCGCAAGGCACGCAAGTCGGCCGGTTTGACCCAGAAGGAGGTGGCCGAGCGGCTTCGGCGGGGCGACGGCCGCAAGGTGCTGCCACCGTTTGTGAACGATCTGGAATTCGACCGCCGCCGGCCGCCCGAGGACGCCGTTATCGAGCAGTTGGCCGAGATTCTGAAGGTTCCGTCTGACATTTTGTATTTCTATGCGCAGCGTGTGGCCGAAGACGTGAGAGTTGACGCGGAAGACGGACGCATCGCGGCGGCCTATCGCGCGTTTCGGAAAATTCTGAGCGGCGGAGCTCACATTGCCTGTGAACGTTCGTCCCAATCGCGGCTCGTCAGGCGCTCCCGTGACAACGGCACCGGCAGGCTGGCAATGGGCGAACGTTAGGGCATATCGTTTGGCAGGGAATCTCGCCGGATTGTGCGGGCCAGTAATCAATTGTATTCTCTGTGATTATGGCCGCTGAGAAGACGACCACAATCCGCATGGACCCGCGCACGCTCAAGCGCGTCGATGGAATCGCGCGCGCGATGAGCCGCTCGCGAGCATGGGTTATCAACCAGGCCGTCGAGCGTTATCTCGACTACGAGGAATGGTTCGTTGGTGCCGTGAAGCGCGGCCTCACGGAGGCGGAGGCCGGCGAGCTCGCGGAACACGAGACGGTGGTGAGGAGATGGGAGAGCAAGCGTGGGGCTAAAGTGGACGCGCGCCGCTAGCCAAGATCTCGAATCGGTCGAGCGATATATCAGCCGGGACAACCCCGAAGCGGCGATCGACGCCGTGCTTGAAATTATACGGCGCGTCGAAATGCTTGCCGAGCATCCCGGCATGGGACGACCGGGGCGCGTGGAGGGAACGCGCGAACTGGTCGTCGGCGGCCTGCCGTACGTGGTTCCCTACATCCATCAAGGAGACACTGTCATCATTCTTCGCGTTCTTCACGGAGCGGTGAAGTGGCCCGAGAGCTTTTGAGGGCGTGGCCCGGCCCCTCAGGTCTCGACGGCGCGGCCGCAGTTTCCCGGCGCCTGCCGCACGTACGGGCCAACCGCTTGTTTATTACGGATTAAGTTTGCAACCCATACTATCATCGACCCTCCTGAAGCAAGCCCAACAAAATCAAGGAATATCGGCGGCTTGCTGCGCGTCAATCATTTCTTTCGATCGCGACAATCATTTTTGCCGGTCGTCGCCAGGTTTAGGTCCTTCGGTTTCTGCTCCTATATT
>JAKAVC010000154.1 GCA_021817345.1 Deltaproteobacteria bacterium
GGTCGGCTGGCGGGATATCGACAATAGCAACTCGCGCGCGCAAGCGGCGTAGGCAACTAACCGTATAACCGCTCAGCGCCGGGTCCTGATGCTAAATGCTTTTCTACCAGTTGACCGACACCATCATGTGGCCGTCGTATTCGAGCGGGTTAATGAAAGATGTATTGGCATCGGCTTCAGTCATAGGACGGGCTCACCTCAGCCAGGCTCGGCGCTTTCGCTCACGAGAGACACAGAATAAGAGCATTACCCGCCTGGCTGGTCAATTGCGCCGCTGCTTGAAAACCTGAGAGGGATTTTGTTTGCCAGTTAGGGGACCGGAAATTTCGGGCTCTTCGTAGGCGCGATGGTTGGCGGAGGGGGTGGGATTCGAACCCACGAGCGACTTGCGCCGCTGCCGGTTTTCAAGACCGGTGCCTTCAACCGCTCGGCCACCCCTCCGCTTGCGAGCCTGTCAGGGACGCTTTGCAGTTATATCAAAAGATAGGCTCGCGAGCGCGAGGGCCAGCACGCCGCCATGGACGATTTCGCGAGGAGGTACGCGACGAGTTACATGCGCACTGGACAGCCGACGCGCGCGAAAACGGGCCGGTTCGATCCACGGCCGCTTCGGCGCGTCTTTGATGCGGGCGTCTCGGCCAATTCGAGGTCGAGGTCCTCGAGATCGATCCGATCTTCGCGTGCGAGCAGCACCGCGCTTTCGATCGCGTTGGCAAGCTCGCGCACATTGCCCGGCCATTCATAGTCGTGCATCGCGTCTGTCGCGCGCTCCGAAAGCATCCGGATGGCGCGCCCGTAGCGCAGGCCGAATTGCGAGACGAAGTGAGCGGCAAGCGGCGCGATATCCTCGCGCCGGGCGCTGAGCGGCGCAACGACGATTTCGTTGCGCGCGAGAATCGCGTACAGCTCCGAACTGAATTGCCCGCGTCCCGCCATCGCGCCCGGGTCGCGATTGCTGACCGCGATTATGCGGGGCGTCGCGCCGGTTTCCCGAGCCTCCATGCGCTGGAGCAATCGGGCGAGCCGACGCTGCATATCAACAGGCAGTTCAGCGATATGATCGAGCACCAGCGACCCGCCCGCCGCTATGGCAAAGTAAGCGCCCGGAGCGTCTTTTCCGCCGGAGCCGTCGAAAAGAAGATCGCCGCCGGTCCGATCGAGAGCCGAGCAATCAACCTCGACGCATGGCTTCGCGCGTCCCGGCGAAACCTCGTGCAGCATCCTGACGATTACAGACTTGCCGGTTCCCGACGCTCCCCGGACCAGCGCCGCCCGCCGCGGCTCCAGCCGGCGCACCCGCGCCATCGTCCGGTCGAGCGCGCCGGACTTCCACACCGCCCCCTCCCATCGCCGGGCGCCGGCCAGAAGCCGCTCCACCGAAACCCATCCGCTCCCCTGCGCAGAGCCGTGCTCGATGGCCGCCGACTGCGATCCCCACTCGCTACCCCCTTCCACCGTTTCCACGACCACCACCTCCCCGGTGGCTCTCAATGCAAGCTGCGTACCGTGGGGTCGAGAGATGATTTCGTGGCGGGCCGAATTATTCCTAATCAGGCAATCGCTTGATTTGCCTGTCGAATCAGATCGGCAGCGTCGCCCATGTGGCAGCGGTCTCGCCTCCAAGCGGCAAAATTTTGTCGCCCGATGTGTCTCACATTCAGCGCGCGGAGTCCTGCCAGAGCTTGATCCCGCCCAGCAGTCCCTGCTCGTTGCTCACGATCTTCACGTTGGAGGGAAGCTTGAGCGTGATTGCTTTGGCATTTCCGCCGCCGATATACATCGAGTCGAAATTGAACGTGCGCTGGAGATCCTCGAGCGCCTCGCCCAGAAGCTTGTTCCACTTCTTTTTGCCCTTCTTCTTGAGCGCGCGAACCCCAAGCTCGTCCTCGTAGGTCTTGCCCTTGTGAAACGGATGATGGCCGAGTTCGAGATGGATGCGGCGGCCGTCGACGAAAATCACCGAGCCGAAGCCGGTGCCGAGCGTGATCACCAATTCGACGCCGTGCCCGCTCACCGAGCCGAGTCCCTGCACGTCGGCGTCGTTGGCGACCCTGACCGGACGTTTGAGGTGTTTTTCAAGTTCGGCCTGAAGGGGAAAATTACGCCATCCGTTGCCAAGATTCGCCGCCGTGTACACCACGCCGTCCTTGACGACGCCGGGAAATCCAACCGAGACGCGATCGAACTCGCCCTGCATCGCGGCGAGCTTGCCGATAATCGCGAGCACCTTCTTCGGCGTCGCCTTGGCGGGCGTGAGGAGCCGGGTGCGGTCGCTGACCGGTTTTCCCAGATGGTCGAGCTTCTGGGCCTTGATGCCGGTGCCGCCGATATCGACCGCAAGCGTAATCGGACCGGTCTTTTGATTAGCCGGCTTGCCCGCCTTCTTCCTGCCTGGACTCATCGTGCCTCCTGTTCGCCGGGGCCGTCACGCGATCGCACCCGCGCGAGGTAATCAACCGCGGCAGTTTCGCTTATAGCGTATAGCGCGACTCCCGGTGGAGTCGCGCGCCGATAGCGCCGCGCGCCCGCGCATGATATCTCACGCGGCCTGAGCCCGAATCAGCGGCGGTGAAAGGAAGCGCGAATGGGCGACCGGATTGCCTGGTTCTTCGATTTCGACCGTTACGGGACAACGCTCGGGCGCGAATTCGTGGCCGGGCTGACCACGTTCGTCACGATGGCCTACATAATTGCGGTCAACCCCGCGATTCTGAAGGCCGCGGGAATACCCGAAGGGCCCTCGATGGTCGCGACGATAGCAACCGCGATTTTCGGCTGCGTGCTGATGGGGCTGGTGGCAAACCGTCCGTTCGCGATCGCGCCGTACATGGGCGAGAACGCGTTCGTCGCCTACACGGTCGTTCGGGTGATGGGCTATCCGTGGCAGGCGGCGCTCGGCGCGGTGTTCATTGCGGGAGTGGCGTTCACGACGCTGACGATCGCGCGGGTACGGAGCTGGATGGTCGAAGCGCTGCCGACCGGGCTCGCCCACAGCTTCGCCGCAGGGATCGGGCTGTTCCTCACTTTTATCGGCCTCAACGAAGCGGGACTCGTCGTGCTCGGAGTTGCGGGCGCGCCGGTGCATATGGGAAACCTCGCTTCGGCGCCCGCGCTTATCGCAATCCTGAGCTTCCTGCTGATCTCGGCGCTGATGCTGTGGCGGGTGCCGGGAGCGATCCTGCTCGGCATTCTCGGCGCCGCGGCGGCCGCTTTCGCCTCGGGCGTGGCCCGAGCGCCGCATCGATGGATAAGCCTCCCGCCCGATCCGTCGCCGATCGTGATGCGTCTGGATGTCGCGGGCGCGCTCAGGCCGGGCTTCGCCGGCGTGACGCTTGCGATCTTCGTGATGGCGCTGATCGACACGATGGGCACGCTGGTCGGCGTGTCGGCACAGGCGCAGATGCTCGACGAGCGCGGGAATCTGCCGGAAATCGAGCGTCCGATGATCGCCGACGCCCTTTCGACCGTGTTCGCCGCGCTGATGGGCACGACGACGGCCGGAGCGTTCGTGGAATCGGCGGCAGGGGTCGGCGTGGGCGGCCGGACGGGTTTCACCGCGATAGTGGTCGCGGCGCTGTTCGGGCTCTCGCTGTTCTTCGCACCCGTTGTGACGGCGATCCCGGCGGCAGCCTACGGTCCCGCGCTTATCGTGGTCGGATCGCTGATGATGGCGCCGATCGCAAAGATTGATTTCACCGATCCGACCGAATCGGTTCCGGCCTTCGCGGTAATCGCGCTGATGAGCTTTACCTACAATATCGGGGTGGGAATCACCGCCGGACTGGTGCTCTATCCGTTTTTCAAAACGCTCGCGGGCCGCGCGCGTGAAGTGCGGCCGGGGTTGTGGATGCTCGCGGCGCTTTCGCTCCTGTTCTTTGCCTTTTATCCGTATCGTTAACGCGTGCGGGCGCGCTTCTATTCCAGAGCATACTTGGAGATCTTCGCGTAAAGCTTCTTGCGCGAGATCTTGAGAAGCTTTGCCGCGCGCACCTTGTTGCCCTCAGTCGCGTCGAGCGCGCGCTTTATCAGATCACGCTCCACCTGCTCGAAGGTGTAGATGTCCGGGCGCTGTGGATCATCCTCCGGCTCGGGCAGGAATTTTCCGGCTATCGCGCGCGGCAGGTCGCCGAGTTCGATGTGCGGGGAATGGCCGAAAGTGAAAGCGCCTTCGATCGCATTGGACAGCTCGCGCACGTTGCCCGGCCACGTGTAATGCATCATCGCGTTAAGCGCCGCCGGATCAACGCCGATAACCGGCGTCGGACGCCTCAATCGCTGATTGAAAATCGCGATGAAATGGTCGGCCAGCAGCGGCACGTCCTCGAGCCGGTCGCGCAGCGGGGGAACGTTTATGACGCCCGCCTGCAGCCGGTAGTAAAGGTCGCGGCGAAGCTGCCCCGCTTCGACCGCCTGCTCGGGGTCGCGGTTGGTCGATGCGATAAGCCTGACGTTGACCGGAATCTCCCGGGTCGCGCCGACCGGGCGAACGCTGCGCTCCTGGATTGCGCGCAGCAGCTTGGTCTGGGTCTCGGCGCTCATCTCGGTAACCTCGTCGAGGAACAGGGTTCCGCCGTCAGCCGCGCGGAAAAGGCCGAGATAATCGTTGCTCGCCCCGCTGAACGCGCCGCGCTTGTAACCGAACAGCTCGCTCTCGATCAGATCCCTGGGCAGCGCCGCGCAGTTGAGCGCGACGAACGGCAAAGCCGGACCGTCGGCGCACTCGTGAATCGCGCGCGCCACCAGCTCCTTGCCGGAACCGCTTTCGCCCACGACCAGAATAGTGCCCCGCGTGCGCGACGCCGCCTCGATACGCTCGTACATCCGGCGCATCGCGGGACTGCGCCCGACGATGCCGAAAAAAAGCGTTCGCTGGCTCGGCGGAAGCTGCGCGGCCTCGCGTTCGAGTTCGCTGATTCGGGTGCCCGCCGCCGCCCATCGCGAACGCCCGTAAGCCTCTATCAGCAGGATGATCCCGATATGGCAGACGCGGTCGAAGACCCGATAGGCGTCCATCGTAAGTTGGGAATCGGCGGGAAAGACCTCCAGCGCTGCGTCCTCGAAGAGCGCGACATTGGCAATCAGCCCTCGCAGCGAGATTCCTTGCTGCGCCAGCGCCTCCCCGAACCGGAGGCAATGCGCCGCGTACAGATCGAGATTCCCCTCGCTCAGATCCGCCATCAACTGGGAAACCGGACCGGCGAGCAGCTTTGAAAACTCCAACTCCGAGCGGATGCGCTCGTCGCCGAAGTGCAAAGCGTAAAGCCGATACCAGTGGGCCATGACCTCCCGCATCCGGTCCCGCACGCTTTCAAAAATATGACGGTGGGCTTCAAGGTCCTCGTCCCACAATAGATGGAAATAAGGCGGTCTCCTGCTCCTGCCAGTCGAAACAGCACGCACCAGGCTCACTTGGAACTCCCCCGTGCATCAGTTAGTCAACCCGCCAAAGCCGATCGCCGCCCGCGCCACGCCACAAAACCGGCCCTTTTGATCGTGCGAAGCAGCGGCTTAAATGCAGGCGTCCGAAAGATGTCCGCCTGCTCTGGACAGTATTTACAACAGTTCGGAACGAAAAGCGATATTATGCGACAC
>JAKAVC010000107.1 GCA_021817345.1 Deltaproteobacteria bacterium
TTCGTAGGCTGCGGGCCTGCCTCCGGTCGCATGCCGCCGAAGTTGGTCAGGCCGTTGTTCGGCATTGTGGTTGAGAAAGGGATTCGCGGGGCGGCGACGGCTAGCACGGGCTGGCAGTTGATTAGAAACTTGTGGTCGGGCTGGTTGCAGAAGGTCAGCGCCTGTTTCCATGCGTCGGTCTTGCGCTGGAACTGGTCGTTCCAGAACGGGTAGTCGTAGTTGGTCGCGGCCTGGGGCGAGGCGAGCACGATGAGCGGGTCGTGGCCGTTCGTGTCCGAGTGACGATTGCATCCGATCCCGACCAGGACGGCGATCACGACGCAGACGATGAGCTTCTTCATTGCGGTCCTCCGCTTGCCGGCGAGCCGAAATTGGTAAGCCCATTGTCGGGCATGGTCGAGGAAAACGGAACGGTTGGGCCGGCGCTAAGCCAGCGCTGGACCGAGGCGTCTTCGGCCGCCTGACCGTTGATCCGATTGGCGGCGGCAACGTTCTGAGCGTTGATCATGGCGACAACCAACTGCCGCAGCATCTGGATTTGCTGCGCCTGCTGCAACGCGATTTCGTTGCCGACCTGGATCGCCTGCAAACGTCCAGTTGCGGTCCGGTTCATGCCTTCCAATTCCGCGAATTGGGCCTGCTCGTTGGCAAAATTCTGCGCCTGCCCCTGAGCGTCCGCCAGCGTTCCGTCGAGTGTGTTCAACGTCGTTGCGATGTTCTGCGCTTCCCGCTGGTCCGGATTCTGCGGGACGGCGTAGCCGGGAAACTGTTGCTGGAATTGCGCTTGCAGGTTGCCGAGCGAGTAGGAAAGACCGCCCTGCTGCTGAATGAGCCCGCCCAGTTCGTCGAGCATCGATTGGTCCGATTGCCATACGCCCGCGGAGCCGCCGGTGGTGTTCTTGATCATGTACTGGAGTTGCTGCGCTTCCGCAGCGAGGGTCTGGGTCTCCTGCTGCAGTTGCTGAAACTGGCGCGCGAACATGGCAGGGTCGAAGACCGTCTGCGTGCCGCCGAACTGCGCGTGAGCGCTGCGCGCTGCGATGGATTGCAGAGACAGCAACAGGAGCAGTCCGCACAGCAGCCGCAAAACAAACTCACGTGATCGTTCCATGTTTGTTTGCTCCTTCATTGGGTTTGATGCCGGCGCCATTTGCCTGATTGAAGTAGCCGCCGTTCAGGTGGCCGTTGCGAGTCGTCACCTCGCGAAGCGACGGTTCTATCGGAAGGTACGATTTCGCGAGATGGTCCACCCATTCGATGTGACCACGGGCGCGGAGCCATTCGACGGACCACGATCGCCCGTGCGAAGCGATCAGTTTCCGGGCTTCGAGGATGTCCGCCTTGGAGCCGACACCGATGAAGGCGAGCGTCGCCGGTCCAAGTCCGAGCTCGAAGAGCCGGCGGCCCGCTGGCGAGAGATAGTAGTACTGGCGCTTGGGAACCGCGGTGGCGATGATTTCGATCTGGCGATCGGTGAGGCCGAATTTCCGGTAGAGTTCGCTGGTCGCCGGGTTTTGCGCTTCCGGGTTGGGCAGCAGAATCTTGGTCGGGCAGGATTCCAGGATCACGTCGCGGACGGGAGAGTTGGCGACCTCGGTGAGACTCTGGGTGGCGAGCACGACCGCGGCGTTCTTTTTGCGCAGGGTGCGCAGCCACTCCTCGACCTTGGCGCCGAAGGTTCCGTTGGCGAGCATTACCCACGCTTCGTCCAGCACCAGGAGGGTCGGCCGTCCGTCCAACCGCTGGTCGATGCGATGGAACAGATAGGTGAGGACCGGAAGCAACACCTTCTCGCCCATCGCCATCAGCGCTTCGATCTCGAAGGTGATGAAGCGGGACTCCGCGATTCCGTCGCAATCGGCATCGAGAAAGCGGCCCATCGGGCCATGGACCGAGTAGAAGTTGAGCCCGTCGCGCAGCGTCTGGTCCTGAATGAGACGGATGAGGTCGGTGATGGTGCGCGCATCGGGCTGGCTTTCGCCCAGCAGCTCAAGCGCCCGCCAGAGGGCTTTGCGATGCTGCGGAAGGATCGCGGCGCCCTGCAGGGCGAGCAGCATCTCCAGCCATTCGACCGCCCAGATCCGCTCCGACTCCTCAGCGACGCGGGCGAGCGGACAGAAGGCGATTTCGCTCTCGCCCAAGTCGTAGTGCCTGCCGCCGGCAGCGGCGGTGAGGACAAAGGCCGAGAGTCCCTTGTCGAAGCAGAAGACCTGGGCGTCGCGGTAACGGAAGAACTGCGCGATCAGAAGACCGAGCAGGGTCGATTTGCCGGAGCCGGTGGGACCAAAGATCAGCGTGTGACCGACATCGCCTACGTGGAGATTTAGGCGAAACGGCGTGCTGCCGGTGGTCGCCGCATAAATCAGCGGCGGGCTGTCCTTTGGATAGAACGGGCAAGGGTTGGTCTCTTCGCCCGCCCAAACACTGGTGGCCGGAATCAGGTCGGCAAGATTGCGGGTATGGATGAGCGGGCGTCTGACGTTGCGGTAGCCGTGGCCGGGGAGCGAGCCGAGCCAGGCTTCATTGGCGTTGACGTGCTCGATGAGTGCCGGGAAGCCGTGATGTTGAAGTTGCTTCGCAATCTCGCGCGCGCTGGCGTCCGCGACGGCGGCGTCTTCGTCGGTAACGATGATCGTCCCGGTGTAGTAACCAAAACGCACCCGGCATGAGCTGGCCTCGGCCAGTGCCTCGTCGGCGTCGTGCGCCATCGCGACCGCGTCGCGGTTTTCGAAGCTTTGCGCGGCGCCGTTGCTGAAGACCTGCTTGATCATGCCGCCGAGGCCGTGGCGCTTCTGGAACCAGTTGCGGCGCTGGATTTTCAGCGCGCGCTCGGCCTCGGAGGGATCGAGAAAGATGAAGCGGGTGGACCAACGATATGGAATCGCGAGTTCGTCGAGGAAAGCGGTGACCTCCGGCCATGAGGCGAGCGGAAAGCCGGCGATTGAGATAGGTCGAATATGAAGATCGTCAAGCATGGGACGGAAGCCGGCGTGGAACTCGTGGCAGCCGAGCAGCACGTCGAGATAGCTCCCGTCCTCGGGCGGCCGGATCGGCTCGCGGCGTCCGGTGATACACGCGCTCAGATGCGCGAGCAGCGTCGCGTCGTCCATGCGCGAGAGCGCAAGCCGCGCGGTGAGCGCGTCCTCGTATTCGGCGAGGCTCCGGTTGAAAAACTCGAGCGTCTGCTCCCAGTTAACGCTCCGTGCCGTGCTCTCGAAGAGTAGCCCGGCCGCACGCGACTGCATCTCGGTCGGGGGCGTCCAGGTGAGCGTAAGCGCGAACGCGCTTTCGAAATGCCTCCCTTCAGCGGTGTGATGGCGCCGCCGCTCCTCGTCGATGATGACGGTGACCGGATCGGGAAAGGTGCCAGGCTCCGGGTACCCCGCGCTTGGGTGGCGAATTAGATCGACGTTGATCGCCCAGCCCTCGCCAAGCGTGGCTAGCGCCGAATTCACCTGATGCGAGAGCGCGGTCAGTTCCTCCGCGCCGGCCGAGTTGAGGTCGGGACCGCCGTAATGCCACCCGGCGAGTAACGAGCCGTCCTTGAGCAGGATAACGCCGAGATCAACCAGCGCGGCGTAGTTGAGAAGATCGGAGAAGCCGAGCAGTCGCTCGCGCCTGCGACGCAAGTTCTTGAATTCCCGAAAAAGCATGGCTCAGTACCTTCGAATTTGCGGCACCGCCGGATGGATCGGCGCGACCGGCGCGGTCACGTCGGCACGCGGCGGGTAGAAGCGCTGGTAGTGGAGGTGGCGGACATAGACTTCGCTGAGTTGCGGGTCGAACTTCGCCGCCTGCCTGAGTCCCCAGTGGCCGACCGTGCCGAGCAGGGTCGCCAGCGCCAGCGTGTAGAGATGAAGCCCCACGCCGAAGATGAGGGCGGCCATGAAGAGCCAGTTGAGGATCGCCAGCCGCCGCTCGGCTCCGGCCAGCAGGATCGGCCGTACCAGCGATTGATGGATGGGCGTGCGTTGCAGTTCCATCAGAGAATCGCCGGGGCGAAGGGGAAGAGCGCCATCATGAGCTGTGTTGCGCCCAGCGCTCCGGCGCCGCCAAGCGCGACCGCCGACATTTTGCGCGCGCCGGTGCCGTGCTCGCTGAAGGTCCAGGTGAGACCCGCGGCGATGACCGCGATGGTCGTCGCGGCGTGGGCGACGGTGCCCTGCAGATCCATCTGAATCGTGTTGAGCGGCTGGTCCCAAGGCAGAACGCCGATGCCGGTGGTGGCGAGCGCCTGCGCCGGCCACACTATGGTGACGACGCCGTAAGCGTATGCGATCCACCTGATCCACTTGGCGCATCTTTTCAAAATCTTTGAGTGCGGCATTTTGGACACCTCCTGTGAAACGCTTGGTCAAAGTGCTGGTTTGACGTTCAGTGCGAGTGTAAGTGCCTGAGCCATAAGCAGGACGAGGCTGCCCAGTGCGACCCAGTCGAACAGCGTTGTCTCGGACTGCGCGTTGACCCTGGCGAAGGTCGTCGACGCGGCGAGGACGCTGAGGAAATAGAGAATTTGATATTCGGGATTCATCTTTCTGCTCCCATTGGCGTGAGTTTGAATCCGTACTCGGGATTGTAGCTTTGCACGCGAACCACCTCGGTGACGCGCCGGCCGTCTGGCGTGCGAGTGATGAAAGCGAGCAGATGGATCGTCTCGGCGATAAGCTCGGGCTGGGGCGGGACGTTGGCCTCCTGGACGAGGCTTGAAAGCCTGATCAGCGCCGCCGCCGCGCTGTTGGCGTGCACGGTGGTGACTCCTCCTGGATGGCCGGTATTCCAGGCCTTGAGCATGCCGAGCGCCTCGGCGCCGCGGACTTCGCCGATGATGATCCGGTCGGGCCGCGCGCGCATCGTGGTGCGCGTGAGGAAAATCAAATCGGCGGCGGCCGACGTATGAAGCTGCATCACGTTGGGCGCGTCGCATTGAAGCTCGCGGGTGTCCTCGATGATGATGAAGCGCTCGTTGTCGCCGGTCGTTCGGACCATCTCGTGGATGAGTGCGTTGGCGAGGGTGGTCTTGCCCGAGCCGGTGCCGCCCGCCAGCACGATGTTCTCGCGGGCCGCGATAGCGTCGCGGAATGCGTCTGCCTGCGAGCCCGTTATGATTCGATCGCGAAGATAATCCTCCAGCGTGTGGATGAGCCGGGCGTGCTTGCGGATGACGAAAGCCGGGGCGCTTACCACCGGCGGGAGCCAGCCGGTAAAGCGGCTGCCGTCGAGCGGCAGCTCGCACTCGATTACGGGGTGCGCGTCATTGGCGACGGTGTGCAACGCGAATGCGACCGTGCCGATCAGCCGTTCGGCCTGAACGGCCGACATGGTGATTTGGGTCGGGCGCATTCCGTGACCGTGCGACTCGACCCAGAGCCGGCCGTCGGGGTTGAGGATGATCTCGATCACGTCGGGATCGTCGAGCGCGGCGAGCACTGCCGGGCCAAGCTCGCGCCTTAGTCGCTCATCGAGCCGCGCCGATTGAATCGCCTGCAGGCTCATCTTCTTCCTCGCGTTCCGCCGGTTCGCCGAGATCG
>JAKAVC010000148.1 GCA_021817345.1 Deltaproteobacteria bacterium
CAACTCGCGCAGCGCCGCGTCGGTCATCGCTCGAATCGGCCGCAGCGGATGATCCTTGGGTACCCGTTGCTCCGCCGAAATGCAGCTGAACATCGAAGACTGCTGGCGATCCGTCCCGCGCATCCCCTCATCCTCCCCAAACCGCGATCATCGGCTACTATACTTGATAATCGAATGAGAAACGATCATTTTTCCGCATCCTGCTAGAGACCGCCCCCGAACTCAAGGGAGGGGTCAGGCGAGAAGAACTCGATTGGGGTGCGTGCGGCTTGGCTAAAAAGCGTGTGGGACGGGAAGAGCGATTCGCGACTGGTACGCATAGAATCTAACTATCAGGTTCTCCAAGTAGGGACTGTCCAGTTTGAACCGCCGCTTGGCATTGTGCCCGATCTGCCCATATACGAGCTCGGGCGTCAGGGCGAACACGCGTTTGAAGTCGACACCCTGTGCACCGAAGGCGTTGCCCATCGCATCCTCGTTGCTCGCTACGGCCTGAAGGTAGTGAAAGCGCTCATCGCGATTCTGCTGAATCCGCTTGAATGCCTTTGAATCAAACCCAATACGCCTCGCGATTTTCCTGACGTCCTCGATCGAGAAGACGTCGCACAGCAGCACCACGTCGATCAGCTTTTTCTCATCGATTGGGTCCGAGTTCCTCGCTCGGTGGTCGCCCTCCAGTTCGCAGTCCTGGGTCAGTATAACCGCGAACGGATGCTCTTTAAGGTCGGTCGTTAGGTTCGTTCCGGGTCCGGTGGAAACCAGACCCTCCGGACGCGTGCGGGGCTCGATTAGACCCGAAATGAACTCGCCCTGGCGGAGAGGCCCTGAGCTAACCGGAAGGTATACGGGCGGCACAATAGCCTATTCTTCGTCGAACGAGATTCCCCTTCTCAGAGAAGTTTCCCCCCGTTCCGCTTGTCTGGTTGCCGGGACCGCTGCGACTGCAGCTTTTCCAGCGATCGGCTGATAGTATATGTAGGCCTCGCCCATCGATTCGCACACCTCCCGAAGGGCTTCGTCGGGAAGATAGCTCAGAATTACATGGCAAAGTATCCGCGTGCACAGGTTTCCAAACAGTTCGGGATTCGGGTCGGTCTGCTGCGGACGGAAACGTATGAGATGACAGTATTGCGCTTCGCCGACATGGGAGTCCCAGTAGAAGTCGGTATTGGAGGTCCCCGGATCAGTCCAGCCAGCGACGTTGATCTTAAAGGGGCTCTGGTTCCATGGCTTCGTGGAGTACGTCGGTGATGCACCAGCGAAACAGAGATCTAGCGCGTTTGTTAAACCTTTCGAGTACTTCTCTTCCATCACGCACCTCTGAACGTTCCCCGCGGTAGAAGTCCGCATCAATCCCGAAGCAGGCCTCAGGAGTGCCGCCGCCTTCGGCATCCAGCAGCAATCCGTGCTGAACCTGCACTTTTCCTTGATCCGCGCCTAAGTTGACAATCAGTTGCCGCGCCGCCTGCTCAACCTCCGCGGCGATTTCCGGTCGAGCCAGCTCACCAGCGATGTGCGGCTCCAGCAACTCTCCCCATCCTCGATCGCCCAAGCCCAGTGCCGATCGACGGATCACATTTTGGTATCGCAAACCGATCCGCTCGTAAAAGGCTGGACGGTAGATATCTTCGAGCGCCGACAATGGAGCCTCGAGATGCTCCCAGAACTCCTCCCATCGCGTGTAAGCTCGGTCCGTCAGGGAAAGAAATCCGGTTGAGAGCCCCACTACGCGTTTTTCGTCTGCGGAACGAAATTGATGCGTTACCGGGCCGGTAGAAAGGTTCATCTGGTCCCGGACGATCCTCGCGAGGGGCTCGGGCAGTTCTATCTCGGTCAGGGCCTGCTTGACTTCCGAGTATAGCGGGAAACGCTCGCGGATGCGTTCTTGGAAGTCGGCCGGTGCCTCGGTCCCAATGCGCAAAATGGTCGGGAACCGCACTTGGCATACCACCTGCCGAAGCGTGTTCTTGCGATATCGGACGCGGGGCTTATCGGGGAACGGCATTTTCCTGCCTTTAGTTCAGGATATCACGACGCAAGAAGGCAGTCCCGACTCAGGCCCGGGGCCCGCGGGACGCAGCTAGGCAGCAATTCAAGATGGCGAGACCTCCCGCAACTCCTCTTAACAATTCCCGCTTCGCGACGAAAATTACAACAACGGCCGACCTGCACGCAACTTGGCAGCGCGAGAGATTTCAGTCAAACGCTCATCACCCCCCCCTGCGGGCTATCAGCCAACGCTTAGGATCTCTTCATACGAGACGGCTCTGGTGCGATCATTGATCGGTACGGGCGCGCGTTTCGGATCACGCGCCCGATGGGCGGAAACCATCATGAAACCGAAAACTGTTGCGGCCGCCGCCGCGTTGCTCGCGTTGGTTCTCGGCGGATGCGCCGTGCAGGGACGCGCCTACCAGCCCGAACCGGTGCCGCCCTCGGTCAGCATGATCCACATCTACCGGCCCTATCATTATTACGGCTCGTTGGTGGTCCCGCGCGTGACCTGCGCGCGGCAGAGCGTGTCGCTCAAGCCGGGCGGCTATTATTCGTACTACACGAACAGCGGCCCGGTGACCTGCAGCGCCTCGACCGAGGCGACCTGCAAGCTCAAGTTCGACGCGAAACCGGGCGAGCAGTATTTCGTGCGCGAGGAGATCGTTCCAGGCAATATTGTCGGGCGCGCGCATTTCACGCTGGTGAATCCGGACGCGGCGCGCGAGGAAATCGCAAAATGTCACCAGCAGCAACCCACGCCTGACAGCGACGCCCCCCGTTAGCATCAGCCGCTTCCGGTCTCCCAATCTCACGGCCAGGAGCGCGCCGCAACCTCGGTCCGCGGAGCCATTCGCATAAAAGCGGGCGCCGGGAGAACGGCCAGCAGGCCGTGATTTACCCCAAGCCTGCCACGCAAGCGCCGGTTCAAGAACAGCTCCGGCCCCCCTGGTATTCGCCACACGTCCATCCGGTCGCGCAGACCGAGCGCGACGATGCGCAGCTAATCTATCGCGAGACTCGCAAACGAAACCGCCGAGCCCGTGTCCGGCTCCATCGCGATTCCGTACTTGAGCAGGCGGCCGGGCCTTCCCTTGAGGAGTTGGAGCTGCGTGTACATCGGGGCAAGACCACAGATTCGGCGCGCGTCGCGATCCTTCACGATATCGGCGAAAAAGCCTTCAGGATCGCCGCGGGTGATGAACTCGATAAGCCCCTCATCCTCGCGCCGAACGCGCTCGGCGATTGATTCGTCGACCGCGAACTCGTCGCCGAATTTGCGTCCGACGTGGGCGAAGTCAACGCCCGCGACGATCAGCACGTCGCGCTTTTCGGCGTCGATTTCAGTCCTGAGCGCCTCGATAAAGGAGCCCACGCGCTTGTCCTCGACGGGCACCACGCCCTTCGCCACCATCTCATGGAATGAGCTGACCAGTATCGGCGCGACGTTGAATTCGTGTCGGCCGAGAGCCCATCTGAGGAACAGCGCCTGGAATTCGATCGAATGCTCGTTGCGATGGAGCAGTTCGTCGGCGAAAAGATCGCCGCCCCGGTATCGGCGCGAAAGCCGCTCGACGAATCCGCCGTCGGTCGGCACAACGCCGAGCGGCGTCGCGTAATCCTTGCGCGTTGCGCTGAACAGTTCCGGACCGGCGCCGTAGTGCGAGGTCCCGAGGATGACGACGAGAGCGGGCGGGCGATGCGCTTTCAGCTCGCCGTAGGCGTGTGCGTAGGCGCCGGCGCCGCGGCGCGGATCGATATGCGGCGCGATAAGTCCTTTGAGCGAATGGTCGCGGGCTTTCGCCGCTGCCGTGCCCGGCCCTTCGGGCGCGGCGAAGTAGCCCTCGATTTCGCGCCTGAGCGCGGACGGCTCGCTCGGATAGCATAGCCCGGCAAGCGCGGCGGGACGGACCGGGCTGGCGTGGAATTCCTCGCGCACCTGGCGTAGATGCTCGCGGAACCGGGGCGAATCGAGAAAATAGGCCTGGTCAAGCGTCGCGATCAGTTCCGTCAGGTTCTCGACCGGAAGAATCTGACCGAAGCGGCGCATGAAAGCGGCCCGTATATCGCGCAGGTCGTGGTCGCCGTCAAAGAGCGTCACGATGAAGTACGCGCCCATCCCGAGCATGATCGGATCGGGCGCGAGCCCCGACGGATCGCGCAGGCATATGTAAGCCTGCTCGTTCTGCTCGACGGGAAAGGCTTCGACCGCTCTTATCTTCGGTTTGTCCATCAGCCGGCGCGGCCTGTTAAAAAGCGCGCTTACTCGCGATTGCGCGGTTGCGCGCCCGTAATTTACAGATGCTAGGAGCTTTGGCAGACTGCGGCAAGCTCGGTTCGATAGGCGGTGTAAATTCGCGGCGGTTGCCAGCTCGGGCATCAGCTCGAACAATACCGGATCAATATAATGAAGATAGTTCGCTTCCGTTATGAGGACCGCGATCGCATCGGCGCCCTTGAGGGTGACCGCATCACCGAACTCGATGGACCGCTCGACGCGTTGAAACCGGCAGCCGGAGCACGGCCAATCGCGCTCTCAGCGGTTCGCCTTCTCGCGCCGGCCACTCCCGGCAAGATTGTCGCGGTCGGGGTCAACTATCGCGACCATGCGAAGGAGATGGGACGCGAATTACCGGCCGAGCCGATGCTTTTCATCAAGCCGTCGACCGCGGTGATCGGCCCGCAGGATGGAATTGTCTATCCGCCGCAGACCCGTCGTCTCGACTACGAAGGCGAACTGGCGATCGTCATCGCGCGCACGGCAAAGAACGTCGAGGAAAAGGACGCGCGCCGCTACGTGCTCGGCTACACTTGCATGAACGACGTCACCGCGCGAGACCTCCAGCGCCTCGACGTGCAGTTCACCCGCGCCAAGGGCTTCGACACGTTCGCGCCGCTCGGACCGGTTATCGAAACCGACCTCGATCCGTCGGATCTGCAAATCGAAACCCGGCTCAACGGCGAAACGCGGCAGAAGAGCCGCACCTCGAACCTGATTTTCGGCTGTGACTACCTGGTCAGCTTCATTTCCCGCATCATGACATTGCTTGCGGGTGACGTGATCTCAACCGGCACTCCTTCGGGCGTCGGCCCGATGCAGGTCGGAGACACGGTCGAAGTCGAAATTGAAAAGATCGGATGCCTTCGAAACACGGTCGTCCCCCCGCGGTGAGACGCTCGGGCGAACACTCGTCGAAAAAGCTCCGCTACCGGGTCTGCCGGGCTTCCGATCTTAAGCCGGGGCAATCGATGAAGTTCCTGCTCGCGATTCGCGGCGCGGAAGAGGAATGCTTTGTCATCAATTTCGGCGGCGAGTTGCACGCCTACGTGAACCGATGCCGGCATGTGCCGATGCCGATGGATTGGGTTGACAACCAGTTTTTCGCCGAGCAGGGACGTTACCTGATGTGCCAGACGCACAACGCCTACTATGAGCCGGCGTCGGGCGAATGTATCGCGGGACCGCCGAGCGCGTGCGGAAAATTCCTGTACCGAGTGCCTCTGAAAATCGAAGATGGCGTCGTTTACGCATCCCCGCCCCAGCAGGAATTCGAAGACGACTGAAAGATCGGGCGTTGCTGAGCTTTATTAGAGCGTCGGGACACGAATCAATCGTATTCGTCCCCGAAGTGGGCGCGCACGATACGCGCCTTCAGGTATTCCAGCGTGCCGAGATCCTCAACGATGTCGCCGCCGGTGTCATAGAAAAACAATTCACCGTTTTTGGTGCGACCAACCGCGATGATCCACTCAAGCTCGTCCCGGTCCTCGAGGAGATAATTGATGGTCTGCGCCACCCCTCGGCCTGGGATTATCGTAATCTTCGGCCGGGCCAGCTTTTCCTTTTCTTGCTTGGGCATCGCTTCGATCCAACCTCTGGCGGGCACGTGCGGAGATCGAACACACCTACATTAAGAACGGCCCACAATCTAAGTCAATAGAGCGTGGACCACCGTCTCCACATGATGCGTGTTCGGAAAGAAGTCGAAGGCTCGCACCGTGCGGACGCGATAGCGCCCTGAAACCAGCACATGCAGATCGCGCGCCAACGTGGTTATGTCGCACGAAACGTAAATCATATGACGCGGGCCCAGACGTGTCAGCGGCTCCATCAACTCGGCCGCCCCGGTGCGTGGCGGATCGAGAATCACGACCTCCGGTCGATATCGCGCGCGCGCGAGAAAGTGCAACCCCTCTGCCGCATCCATCGCGATGAATTTGGCGCTGACCAGTCCGAGACGCCTGGCGTTTCGCTCCGCGGCCGCGACCGCGAGCGCATCCGAATCGATTCCGCTGACCTTCGCGCCGCGCCGCGCGGCGGGCAGGCTCAGATTTCCCGCGCCACAAAACAGGTCGAGAATCTCGACGCCCTCGCGCGCGCCGGCCATCTCCATCACCGCCGCGACCATCGCGCAATTCTGCTCCTGATTCACCTGGCTGAACAGGTCGGCGTCGGCGCGAAGTTCCAGCCCCGGCTCGATCTCGAGCCGAATCTCCGCGTCGCCGAGCAGATATCTTCGCGAGGGCTCATGCACGATGACTCCCCGGATGGCGGGATTTTTCTCCATCGCCGCCCGCATCCGCTCCGTCTCGGCGTGCTTGAGCGGGCGCCGCAGATACGCCACCACGACCTCGCCGCCGTCCGCACTGACCAGTTCCATTTCGTCGAGCGCATGGCGAATCGCGGCGCCGATCTCGTGGGGAAGAACGAGCTCCCGAGCCGCAACTATACAGCGATCGATTGGAACCAGCCGGTTGCTGCCTCGTTCGAAGAATCCCAGCCGTCCTTCAGTATCGGCCTTGAGCCTGATGCGCGAACGGTAAGCGAATTCACGCGGCGCGGGAACGATCAACCCGTCGGTCGAGAGTTCGATACCCAGCGCGCGTCCAAGCGTGGAGGCAATCATGCCGGCTTTCGAGCGCAACTGCGCCGCGTAGTCGAGCTGTTGCCAGTCGCACCCGCCGCATCGTGGCAGAAACGCGCACGGCGGCTCACGCCGCTCGGGGCCCGCGCTCAGGATTCGCTCGATACGGGCGAGATCGTAGTCGCGCCGGCGCGCCGTCAGGCTGACTTCGAGCCGGTCGCCTGGCGCCGCATTCGGAACCATCACGGTCCTGCCGTCGGACGCGCGCGCCAGCGCGTACGGTCCGAAGGTCATCGCCGTAACTTCGACTTCAAGCGTCATGCCTTGGAGTCCGCGCGCCGCGTGGCGTTCCTGCGGCATATCGTGATGCAGTCTATTCGGCCGCCTTGCGCGGCTCCATCGCGGTGCGCCGCTTCGATCGGTCTGGCGGAATCTATGATGTATAATTCGACGAAAACATCGCGTACCGGGCATAACATGTCAATCGCACCTGAACTAAGCGAGCTTATCGAACGCAACACTTCCGGCGAGCAGGCGCGCCGGCTCAAAATCTTCGCGGACCGTTTTTTCGCGCGGGAACCCGCCGATCTCGCAGGGCGGCTTCGCGCCGAGGACCGGCTCGCGATGCTTCTTTCGGCCTTCGACTTCTTCTCGCGCGTGACCGAGCCGGTTGCGGTGCGAGTGACGCCCGACGCCCATCGCCCGGCAATCACCGTCGTCGAAACCACGACGCGTGACTGTCCCTTTATCGTCGACAGCCTTCTCGAATACTTTCGAGCCATCGACGCGCCGGTGCGGATGATGCTCCATCCGATATTCCGCGTGGCGCGAAACGCCGACGGCGCGCTTGAGTCTTTTGAAAATGCGGCCGCCACCGAGCATCCCGAGTCGCTGGTGCATGCGGAACTCGAGAGCCCATTTTCTCCCGAGCAGGCCGCGCAGATGGCGCGCGAGGTGCGCGAATGCCTTCGCGAGGTGCGCCGCGCGAGCGACGACTTCGAGGCGATGATGGCGCGAGCGTTGGAAATCTGCGAGGAAACCGCCGCGCTGCGCCAGTTTGTCGAGGTGCGCGAATACCTTCGATGGCTCGTGCAGGGCGGATTCGTCTTCCTCGGCTACCGGCGTTACCGCGACACGGCCGCCGACGGCTCCCATGCGCTTCGCCCTGAGGCGGGAAGCGGGCTTGGAATCCTGGCCGAGTACGCGGGCTCGCGCTTCGCGCCGCCGAGCCCTATTGACGAGTTTACCCCCGGCGAGCTCCGGCTCCTGTTCGACGGACCGCCGCTGTTCACCGGCAAAACCAGAATCGAATCGCTCGTCCATCGCCGTTCACCGATGGACAACGTGATGATACGGCGCGCGGACCCGAACGGCGCCGGCATGACGTTCGATCGTTTCGTCGGCCTGTACACCTCGAAGGCCTACGCCGAAGAGGCGCAGCATATTCCCGTGCTCCGCGCCAAGCTTCGCGAGCTGCTCGAGGCCGAAGGCGCGGTGGCCGGCTCGCACGACTTCAAGGAAATTGTCGCGGCCTTCAACAGCTTTCCCAAAGAGGAGCTTTTCCGCGCGTCGGTCGAGGAGATCAGGAGCCAGGTCCGCGTGCTTCTCGAACTCAGGACCGGCTCCGAGGTGCGCCTGAGCATCCTTTCCGATCCCAACCGCGGGCACGTGATCGTGCTGGTCGTGATGCCGCGCGAGGCGTTTTCCGCCGACGTGCGCATGCGTATCCAGAAGAGACTCGCCGAGCGCCTGCGCGGAAAGCTGGTCTATTACCACCTCGCCCTCGGCGAAGCTTACACGGCGCGGCTGCATTTCTGTTTCATTGCCGAACCGCCGGCGCCCGCGATGCTCGGCGAACTGGAACGCGAAGTTGCCGAGATGGCCCGCACCTGGAGAGACCGCCTCCGCGACCATCTTACGAGGACGCTCGGAGTCGCGGCCGGAGCCGAACGGTACGCGCGATGGGAAGACGCGCTCTCGCCAGAGTATCGAGCCTCGGTCGCGGTCGAGCGCGCGGCGCGCGATATCGACGCTATCGAGACGCTGATACGCTCGGGCGGCCGGTTCATGGTCGAGCTTAATCCGGGCGCGCCCGCGGACGACGGTTCGAGCGAGCTGCGAATCCTCGCACTCGGCGAGCCGCCGATACTGTCGGAACTGATGCCAACGCTGCAAAACTTCGGCGTCCGGGTCCTCACCGAAGACGCCCATCAGCTCTCGCCCCGCGCCGACGGCGAAGCCGTCCGCGCCTTCGTGCAGGCGTTTCGGGTGCGCGGGGCCGGCGCCGGCCCGCTTGAGACGATGCCGGGTGCCGCGATGGTTGCCGAAGCGATCGCCCGGGTGCGCGGCGGCGAGGCCGAGGACGACGCGCTGAACGCGCTCACGCTGAGCGCGGGACTCGGCTGGCGCGAGGTCGCGCTGGTGCGCGCTTATCTTGCCGCGGCGTTCCAGATGCGGCTTGCGCCCGCGCGGCCCGCAGCGATGCGCGTTTATCTGCAGCATCCCGAGCTTGCGCGCCTGCTCGTCGATCTGTTCAAGGCGCGGCTCGATCCGTCCGAGGCGCAGGCGGCCGAACGGGCCGCGGCGCTCAAGGCGCTTTATCTCGATCGCCTCGGCGCGGTGGACAATATCGCCGACGACCGGTTCGCGCGCTCGGTGCTCTCGATGGTCGAAGCGACGACGCGCACCAACTACTTTCTGCCCGTTCCGAAGCCGCATCCTTATATCGCGCTCAAGTTCGAGAGCGCGCGCATCCTCGGCCTTCCCGACGTCGCGCCGCTTTACGAAATCCACGTCAACAGCCCGCGGACGGAGGGATGCCATCTGCGCGCGGGCAAAGTCGCGCGCGGCGGAATCCGCTTCAGCGATCGCCCCGACGATTACCGCACCGAGATTCTCGGCCTGATGAAAACCCAGACCGTGAAGAACGCGGTGATCGTGCCGACCGGCGCCAAGGGCGGATTTATCGTCAAGCCGCACACCGACCCGCTCGAGCCGGTCGAGGCGTACAAGACGCTGATCGCCGCGATGCTCGATCTTACGGACAACGTCATCGACCAGGGCACGGTACATCCCGCCGGTATCAAGGTGCTCGACGACGACGGCGCTTACCTGGTGGTCGCCGCGGACAAGGGCACCGCGAGCTATTCGGATATCGCCAACGCGATCGCGATCGAGCGCGGCTTCTGGTTAAAGGACGCCTTCGCCTCGGGCGGCAAGCACGGCTACGACCACAAACGCATGGGGATCACGGCGCGCGGCGCGTGGGAATCGGCAAAGCGCCATCTGCGCGAGATGGGGCGCGACCCGATGCGCGGCCAGCCGATCACGATCGTCGGAATCGGCGACATGTCGGGCGACGTGTTCGGAAACGGCCTGCTTTACTCCAACAATCTCAAGCTCATCGCCGCCTTCGACCATCGCCACATCTTTCTCGATCCCGACCCGGACCCGGAAAAGAGCTTCGAAGAGCGAAAGCGGCTTTACGCGACGGCGCGTTCGAGCTGGGCGGACTACAACCCCGCGACGCTGAGCGCGGGCGGCGGCGTGTTCAAGCGCGGCGAGAAGCGTATCGCGCTCAGCGCCGAGATTCGAAAGGCGCTCGGATGCGAAGCCGAGGCGCTCGACGGCGAGAGCCTGATCCGCGCAATCCTGCGCGCGCCGGTCGACATGATTTACAACGGCGGTATCGGCACCTACGTTCGCGCGAGCACGGAGACCGACGCCGACGTCGGCGATCACGCCAATGACAGTTGCCGTATCACGGCGTCCGAGTTGCGCGCGAAAATCGTGGTCGAAGGCGGAAATCTCGGCTTCACGCAGAAGGCGCGAATCGAATACGCGCTGGCGGGCGGGCGTATCAACACGGATGCGATCGACAATTCCGCCGGCGTCGACACCTCGGACCATGAGGTCAATCTGAAAATTCTGCTCGAGCCCGCCGTCAGGCGCGGCGCGCTCGATTTCGCCGAGCGCAACCGTGTCCTTGCCCAATGCCAGGATGAAGTCGCCGAGCGCGTGCTGCGCGACAATCGCGATCAGGCGCTGCTGCTGAGCCTCGAACAGAATCGAAGCCGTATCCAGGTCGGTTCGTTCCGCGACCATGTGCAGGCGATCGAGGAACGCGGACTTTTGCGCCGCCATGAGGAAGCGCTGCCCACCCGCGAGGCGCTTCGCGAACGGCGCTCGCGCTATGCGGGGCTCACCCGTCCCGAGCTTTCGGTGATAACCGCCTACACCAAGATCGATTTGGTCCTGCGCCTGGAACAATCTGCGTTCGTTGACGAACCGTACCTGGTCGAGCGTTTTCTCAAGCCCTATTTCCCGCCGTCGATCGCCGAGCGCTTTGCCGGCGATATCGCGCACCATCGCCTGCGCCGCGAACTGGTCGCGACCCGGATGGTCAACGAACTGGTGGACCGGATGGGCTCGGTGTTTGTCTTCGAGACCGCGCGCGATCACGGTATCGAGGCGGACGGCGCGGTCCGCGCGTGGGTTATCGGGGCGGATATCGTGGGGCTGCACGAACGCGCCGAGCGCCTGTTTTCACGGACGATGGAACTCAGTGCGCAAGCCGAAACCGCGGTGTTTCTCGCGCTGGAGCGCGCCGTTGCGGAAGCCACCGCATGGGTGCTCGACTATTGCGATCCCACCTGCTCGATCGGCGAGACCGTCGCGCGCTTCAAGCCGGCGTTCGCCGCGCTTTCCCGCGACTTCGAAACCGCGCTATCGGCAAGCGAACGCGAGCGCTTCGAGCGCGCCTACCGCGATTCGCGCGCCACGGCGAACGAAGAGGAACTCGCGCTGGAACTGGCGCGGCTTGCCTTCTCGCGCCATCTGCTGCAAGTGCTGGACGTGAGCGTGCGCGACGTCTTCGACGTGTCGAAAGTCCAGGCGGCCTATTTCGGGCTTGCGCGCGAGATCGATTTCTCCACGCTGGAAGGCGCGCTTTCCGCGCTCGGCGCGGGCGAGGACAAATGGACGCGCAGATGCGCGCGCGAACTGTTCGCGGAACTGCAAGCCTCGCGCATCGCGCTCTGCCGGTCGGTTCTTTCCTCGGGGCGAAGCGTCGACGAAGGACTTGGGGCGCTAAGACGCGACCATCCGCGGCGCCTGAGCGACATCGACCACCTGATGGCCGAGCTACGCACGACGCCCGCTATAAGCCTCGCGGCGATTCACGTCGCAAGCAGTGCGGTTGCACGGCTTGCGGCCGAATGCTGAGCGCCAATCAGACCCTCACGCCGCTGAGCGGCCCGGTGTTCTGAAGAGCGGCGGCCTCACTCGCCGCAACCGCGCTCTCGCGCACCATCGTGACCAGATCGCGATACAGCCTTACTCCCGCGGCGTCAAAAAAGGCGAGCGCCGCGTAATTCACGGCCACCCACACCACGTCCACGGCAAACAGGGTCACCCACACCAGGCCCGTGTAGGTCGCGACGGGACCGACCAACAGGCTTATCCCCAGAAAGGCTCCATAGATCCAGGAGTTGTAGCCTGACAACACCGCCAGGAAGACCACGAGTCGGGTCGCCACCCTGAAGAAGCGCCCGCGCATCAGGTCGCGACTGTAAAGCAGCGCATGCCAACTATGCTGCCCGTCGAACACCAGCGCGTTTTGCGCGAAACAGATCCAGACGAACGCGATCGCCGCGGGAATCACCAGCAGAGCAAAGGCCACCACCATGACCAGCGTCTGCAGAATCACGACCAGGAAAAAGGCGGGCAGCAGTGCAATCGTGCGCCGATAAACCTCGACGAATTCGCCCACGGGATTCGGCGCTCTGACCCGCGCCTCGATCCGGGCCAGCTCGCACAGCACCACCAGGTTCCCGACCTGGATCAGGAGACCAAACAGGATATGCAAAATCCCCGTCATCCACGCTGGATAAGGAGCGGGCATCCGGGTCACGCCGCCGGGATGGTACGGCACCTGAACCTGCCTTAACCCGACGTTGTGCATCCGGTACTCGACGCTATGGGCGCCCGGCGCGAAGGCTTGCGCGATCCGCGCCTGCAGGTTGAGTAGGTCTGGCAGCATGCATAGCGAGGTCGCGAGCACCAACGGCGCGAGTATAAGCGCCATGGTCGCCCAGTTACCCCGCAGGTCATTAACCGCGTTCGCCAGATAGATGAAGCTGCTACGTAAACGCGTCTGCGCCACAGTGCGTTGAGGTTTGCATCCCGTTGCGCCGGATACAAGACGGGCCATGCGCACGCGGGAACCGGGTACACTGGCGCCGCGCCGGTACGCTATACTTGGTCCAGCCGTCTCGGCAGAAACGATCGGTTCCAGGGGTATTGCCGCCATGGATGAGCAGGAACGTGCGGAAAAGATAAAGCAGGAAACCCGGATGATCAGGCGGCTTCGTTTTCTGGTTGACCTGACCTTTGCGACGCTCGCCCAGGACGATTCCCTGACCCTCGACGAGGCATGGGATCACGTGCTCGCGCTGAAGGCCGCCGCAGTCGCGATGTTCCCCGGCAAGGAAGAAACCTTCGACCTCATCTACCTGCCGCGCTTCTCGCGCCTGCTCGCCGAGCGCTATCAGGCGAACTGAGCCCGCCGAGGCCGATGGCAAGGCTCGGCGGAAGAATAGCGCGCCCTGACGGCTGTTTGCTGCGGGGCTTCGTAAGTTTCGAGCAACGTATCGTCGCGATCGAGCCGTCCGAGCGCGCCGGCGACGACTACATTCTGCCCGGACTTATCGACCTTCAGGTAAACGGTTCGCACGGCGTCGACATAATGACCGCGTCGGCGGACGGCCTTCTTCGCATCTCGAAGAATCTCGCCGCCGAAGGCACGACCGGATGGCTTGCGACCGCGATAACCTCGCCGCTCGACAGCATCGAGCGGGTCAATCGCATCGTTGACGAGGCCGTGGCCGAGCAGAGCGAGGACGCCGGCCCGCAATCCGGCGCGTCGATCCTCGGGATGCATCTGGAGGGACCCTTCATCTCGCCGCATCGCCTCGGAGCGCATCCGAAGCTCACTCTGGAGCCGGCCGGCGAGGCGCTGGAGCGCGTCCTTGCACTCAACCGGCTGCGGCTCCTCACGCTTGCGCCCGAATTGCCTTCGGCGCTCGACGCAATCCAGCGTCTTTGCGCGCGAGGCGTAGCCGTCTCGATAGGACACACCGACGCGACGCTCGAGCAGGCGGAGGCCGGTGTCGCGGCCGGAGCGCGGATGTTTACCCATCTGTTCAACGCGATGCGCCCGATGCGCCATCGCGACCCCGGCGTTGCCGCCGCCGCACTTCTCGCGTCGGCCGCAACGCCCGCGGTGATTCCCGATGCCGTGCACGTCCATCCCGCGATGCTGCGGCTGGTTTATCGGCTTCGCGGCGCCGCCGGGATGATTCTTACAACCGACAAGATCGGGCTGGCGGGCGCGCGCGGCGCTTCGACAAGCCTCGGCGGCGCGCGTATCAAGGTCGACGGCGGCGTGGCCCGTCTCGACGACGGCACGCTTGCGGGAAGCGTCATCTCGATGCTCGGCGGGGTGCGCGTGATGGTGGAAACAGCCGGCGTCACGGCCGGCGAGGCGGCGAGGATGGCCGCGGGCAATCCTGCCGCGATACTGTCGCTTGGCGACCGCGGCAAAATCGAGCGCGGCGCGCGCGCCGATTTAATCGTGCTCGGTCCGGCGCTAGATTTGAAGGCGGTTTTCATTACCGGGCGCGAGATGCGCTGAGAAACTCCGCACCCGTCCGCAAGCCGGGTTTTCACCGACAACCGCAACGGAGAACGGAATGCCGCTCAACAAGGCCTGTATCGGCAAGCAGTATCCACCGATCGTAACCGACGCCACGCTGGAGGCGATGCAGAACTACGCGCGCGCCTACAACGACGACAATCCGGCGTTCTTCGACCCGAACCGGCCAGGCGGAATCGTTGCTCCCCCGATGTACGCGGTGGTCGTGACGTGGCCGTCGGTGATGGCCGCGATGGGCGATTCGGAACTGAGCGTCGATCTGATGCGTCTGCTCCACGGCGAACAGGACATGGAGTTCCTCGGCGCAATCCGGCCCGGCGACCGGATCACTTCCGTGGCGCGGGTCGGCTCGATCGAGACCAAGGCGACCGGCGAAACGATGGTGCTGGAACTGAACGCGCACAATCAGCGCGGCGAGCACGTTCAGCGCACGCTCTTCAACGTCTTCATCCGCGGCGGCGGACGGCGCGGGGCGATTGAGAAGCGCGAGCCCGAACCCGAGCGCGGCGAACCGCTGTTCACGGTCGCGCAGACGATCGACAAGGACCAGACCTATCGCTACCGCGACGCTTCCGGCGATATCAACCCGATTCACGTTGACGAGAGCTTCGCGAAGATGGCGGGCCTGCCGGGAATAATCGTCCACGGGCTGTGTACGATGGCGTTCACGTCGAAGATGATGATCGACCGGCTTTGCGGCGGCGACCCGCTCAAGCTCAAGCGCCTGCGCGTGCGTTTCACGCGGCCGGTCTTTCCGGGCCAGACGATCACGACCAGGGTGTGGCCCGACGGAGAAAGGAACGGCCGCAAGATTTACGCCTACGAGACCGTCAACCCTGAAGGTCAGGCCGTCATCCGGGGCGGAATCGCCGAGGTGCGGGCGTAGGCCGGCTCTCGCTCGGGCAGGCGCGCCCGCGACATCCGATGGCTCCCAGTCTCAGAATTGGCCTCTCGCTCTCGCTTAGCGGCGAATTCGAGGCGATGGGCCGGCAGGCTGAGGCTGCGCTCCGACTGCTCGTCTCCGATGTCAACCGCGAAGGCGGCGTGACCCTCGGCGGCACGCGCCATCAACTCGCGCTGGATTGCCGCGACGATGCGAGCGACGCCGAGCAATGCCGCTCCATCTACCGCGCGCTATGCTTCGGCGAACGTGCCGATCTCATCCTCGGCCCATATTCGAGCAGGCTTGCGCGTGTGGCCGCGCCGATCGCCGAAGAAGCCGGAATGGTGATGCTCAATCATGGCGGCGCGGCCGACGACCTTTACGAAAAGCGCTACCGGATGCTGGTCGGGGTGTTGAGCCCGGCAAGCGATTACCTGGCCGGCTTCGTCAGGCTGCTCGCGGGACTCAAGCTGTGGCGCAAGCGGCTTGCGATTGTGAGCACCCCGTCCCCGTTTGCCGAATCGGTCGCCGGCGGAGTCGAGCGCGCCTGCGCCGAGCGCTTCGCCAAACGCCACGGTGTGAAAATCCGGGTGAAATACCGCGGCAGGTTCGATCCCGAGACGACTCCCGCAACGCTTTTTCCGGCGCTCGTGCGCAACCGCGTCAACGCGCTGGTGAGCGCGGGCGATTATGCGCACGACCTCGCCGTGATGCGGGCGGTCGCGTCCTCGGCGCTCAGCATCCCCGTGCTCGCCTGCGTTGCCGCGGGCGTCGAGCGCTTTCGCGAGGAACTCGGCGAGCACGCCGAGGGAATCGTCGGCCCGAGCCAATGGGAGGAGCAGGCCGAGATAGAACCGCGGCTCGGCCCATCGCCGCGCGAGTTCGCCTCACGGATGCGCGCTGCGGCCCGAAAAGCCGGATGCGATTATCCCGCCGCGCAGGCCTACGCCGCCGGGCTTCTCATGAGGGCCGCAATCGAAGCCGTCGGCTCGCTCGAACAGCCGCGGATCCGCGAGGCCTTCTCCGATCTCCGCACCACCACGCTCTTCGGCGATTTCGCGATCGATCGCGTCACCGGCCGCCAAATCGGCCACAAGATGCTGCTTGTCCAGTGGCATCAGGGAAACAAGGTTGTCATCGCGGCCGAGCCAAACATCGAGGGCGACGCGCTCGAGTTTCCCGCCGGATGGCGTCTCATCCTGTCGTCATTCCAGATCTTCAAGCTGAGCCGGCGCGGCGAGGACGAGTCGGACGACGAGCACGATTGATCCCGGGGCGCTGACGCCTGGACCGCGCGAGTGAGCCTTGGGCGCGGGAAGCCTACATGCTGCGGCTGTCGTCGGGCGGTGCGATCCCGGCTTTTTTCGCCGATTCGAGCGCCGCCGCGCGAAAGATCCCGTGACTCATCGTGGAGCGCGACTGGTCCGCGCGCGCCTGGTAGATACGGACCCGGGCCTCGTGCGCCTGCCTGTCCTCCGGCGCGGCCATCGCGGCCCAATCCGCCAGATGGCAGGCCATCGCGAGGTCCCCGGCTTCGAGCTTCTCCAGCGCGCGCGCGACGAGCCGATTCGCTCCGCCGGCAAGCGCCGCTATCTCGCGCGCCTGCTCGGCTTCGGGCGCGGGCTTAAGATGCGACGGCGTGGCGTCGTACCATCCGCCCTCCAGGCGCCAGATGTTGCGCACGATGAACTCGGGCTCGTCGTACACGGGCTGGAGGTACGGCTTGGCGGCGAATTTGTCCGGCGGTTTCACCGCGTGGATTACCTCGTCGAGTGACGCCCCGGCGTTCATCATTTCGAGCGTCTGGGCGTACAGCGTCTCGAGATATTCGGCGGTATCGTTCAGCACCTGGCGGACCTGGATTGCGCCAAAAACCGGATAGCCGTGGCCCGGCAGGAGCACGCTCGCGCCCGTCTTCGCCATCGCGCGAAGCGCCTCGGCCCATTCACGCGCGTAACGCTGCGCCTTCTGCGGATTGCCCGCGTTGGGCACCGCCCAGATGATCAGGTCGCCCGTGCACAGCACGTTCTGCCGCGGCAGATAGACCCAGCAATGGTCGTCGGTCTCGCCGCGCGCGTGATGGCATTCGAACCTGCTGTCGCCGGCAACCACGTTGAGCTGATGGTCGAAGTAGGTATCGGGATAGACGTACTCGGTCGGCCAGATGGAGGGGCGATTGAACTGGCGCGTGTTGACGACGCTGTTGTAGCCCGCCGTGCGCTTGTAGCGATCGAAGCGCGGGCCGACCGCGCGATGCCCGACCACGCGCGGGCGCGCGGTGTGATTGGCCTGCGCTTCGGCCACGAACGCGGGCATCCCGCACGCGTGATCGACGTGCCCGTGGGTGTAGATCGCAGTGTTGATCCTGTCGCGCGAGTAGCGGCGCACCAGTTCCAGCGTCGCCGCCTGATTGAAATAGGCGCCCGTGTCGATCAGCACCACGCCCTCGCCGGTTCTGACCGCCGTGAAGTTGGCGAACCATCGGTAGAACATCACGCCGTCGGCGACCTCCTCGGATTCGCCGGTGAAGGCGAGCGGATGATGCTCGCGCACGGACAGTTCCCCGCTGAACAGCTTTTCCGCAATCTCTCTGATCGCACCCATCGTGAGACCCTTTGGTGCCGCGCGAGAGGACCGGAGACCCGCGCCGCGGCGATTTCAGTCCGCGCCAGGGCGATGAAGCTCGCCGATATGCCGAATCCTTGCGTGTTCGACCCAGTTGTAGCGGCCGAGACAATCGATCAGCTTGCCGGTTATTCCGGCCGCCCGCGCGCCAACCATGTCGATCGAGTAGATGTCGCCGGCGTAGAGCGTCGCTTCCGGCGCGACTTGGAGTCGCTCCATCGCGATCTGGAAGATCCGCGGGTCGGGCTTCGAGACGCCGACCACGTCCGAATCGATTATCACGTCGAAGTACCGCGCCAGGCCGAATCGCCGCGCGTCCGCCTCGACCCTGCCGTCGGCGTTGGAAACGATCCCGAGCTTCATTCCCGCGGACTTCATCCGCTCCAGCGCCTCGAAGGTTCCCGGCCTGACCACCCGCCACAGCGTCTCCCGCTCGTGCAATTCGCGAAGGCGCTGGCGAACCTGCGGCAGCTCCTCCTCGGCAATCCCCACGGCTCCCATCCACGCCCTCATGAAGCCGTCGTAGGCCTGGTTGACGTCGCTTGTGGGGTCGGCCAGAAGGCGCCGGTCAAGCGCCGCACGGCCTTCGTACTCGGCCTGCTCCAGCCGGAAAGCGTCGAGACGGCGCCCGGGCCGGGAAAGCTCGGCAGCGAGCATTGCGAAATCCAGAAAAGCGAGCGTCCCGCCAAAGTCGAACAGCAGCGCGCGGACTTTACCATCGTGCGGCTCGCCCATGTGGCCAAAGCTTAGTCGAGTATGCCTCGGCTGACCACCCGCGCCGACGCAATATAGGCGTTGGCGCCGCGCTTCCGTGTTGCGGAGCCAGTGGATTAAAAGATATGATTTTTCTGGGTTTTTATTCGCCGATCTGGTATTTCGCGGGGTCTCTGCAGGAAGCAACGGATGTACACCGGGATTATCGAGGATCTTGGCGTCGTAACCGGCGTCAAGCATACCGAAAAAGGAGCCGTGCTCGAGCTCAAGACCGCGCTTCCGCTCGCGAAAATGAAGATCGGCGATTCGATATCGGTCAACGGCGCGTGCCTGACGATCGTGAGCAAGGCCGGCGGCCGCCTGAAACTCGACGTCAGCGCGGAGACGCTTCGCCGCACAGTGCTCGGCGAACTCAGGCGCGGCGACCGGGTGAACCTGGAGCGCTGCCTCACGCTTGCACAGCGGATTAACGGCCACCTGGTCGCGGGACACGTCGACGGCGTGGGCAAAATCGTTTCGATCAAGCCCGAGGGCGACTCGAAGCTCTTTACCTTCGAGGTTCCCGCGAACGAGGCGCGCTACCTGGTCGAAAAGGGCTCGGTCGCAATCGACGGTATCAGCCTGACCACGTTCGGAATTCGTGGACGGCGCTTCAACTGCGCGCTGATCCCGCACACACTCAAGGTCACGACGCTCGGAACCAAGGGACCGGGCGACAAGGTCAATATCGAAAGCGACATGATGGCCAAGTACGTCGAGCGCATGCTCGAAGAGCGGGGTGCGCTTGCCGCGGCAGGCCGATAGGATGCGCCCAGGGAGCGAAGACCAGCGAGTGAGTTCGCCGTTTCACGGAGGATGGTCATGAGCCTGATGCAGATTCCGCGCAAGATCGAATACGCGCTCAGGGCCATGATCTACCTTGCGGATCGGCCCGGCGGCATCGCTCGCGGCACCGAGATCGCCCATCACGAGCACATCCCGAAGTACTACCTGGAGAAGGTGATTCGCGACCTGATGCGTCGCGGACTCGTCAACGCGCGCCGCGGTCCGGGCGGGGGCTATCAGCTCGCGCGACCCGCGCCGGCGATCACGTTTCGCGACATTATCGAGGCGGTCGAAGGCCCGATCACGCTCAACGTATGCACCGACGGCTCCAGCTCGTGCGCACTTCAGCCGAGCTGCCGGATGTACCGGGTGTGGGAAAAAGGCCAGCGCCTGCTGCTCGAGGTTTTTTCCGACACCACGCTCCAGGACATCGCTTCCTCCAAACCTTCCCTGCCGATAGCCTTCACGGTCGAGCCGGCCGAGGTGCTGGCGGCCGAGGAAAAGCGGCCTTAATCCCGAATTGAACGCTGCCTTCCCTGGATATGCCGTCCGCGCCCTTCGCCTGCGCTGGGCTTGGAAGATATCGGTCCGTTTGCCGATTCGGTCGAAATGCGCGGCCCACGAGCGGTGACCGCGGAGCAGACGATCGCGATGGAGATGGACGAAACCGCGCCCCGGCGCCGGCGCGGCGCGCCCGTGTTTTCCGAAAAGACTTTCTACCTTGAAGAGTTCTACGGCAAAAGCCTGCTCTTCGCGCTGATTCCTCCAAGCGGCGAGCGCGTCACGGAGCTTGACTCACTGATGCGCACGCTGCGCGAACTGCGCCGCAACCAGACCCGATGCATCGTGATCGTCTCGGCGCGCGCGCTCGGGCGGCTGATGCGTCGGATGGGCAGGATGGCGCCGTCGGAACCGCCGCCGGTGTTCGATCCCTCGGTCGGGATGCGCACGCGGCCGTATCCGCCCGACTCGGCGGTCGCCCGAATCTGGAAGGCTCTCAAGGCTGGCTCGATCGTCGTCGCTTCGACCAGCACCGACGATCCCGAGGACTTGCTGGTCTTCGCCCAGGAGCTGGCAAGCCGGCTCCGCGTTTTCAAGCTGCTTCTGCTCGACCGCGAGGGCGGGCTCGTTGACGACAACGGCGAGCGCCTGTCGTTCGTCGAGTCCAAGCGTATCGGGCGCGCGCTCAAGCGGGTCAAGCCGGGTCTCAGGCGCAAGGTGCTGCGGCTTGCGGCCGACGCGCTTCGCGACGGCGTGGGTTCGGTCAATCTGGTCTCACCGCGCAACGTTTACGAGGAGCTCTTCAGCTTCCTCGGGGCCGGCACCCTGTTCACGCTCGCTCCCTACGGTTCGGCGCTGCCGATTTCGATCGACGACTTCGAAGAGGTCGAGGCGCTCATCATGCGCGGCCAGGACGAAGGCTTTCTGCTCCATCGCAACTCCGACCAAATCGCGTCCATCCTGCCGTCATGTTTCGGCTACCGGGTCGGCGACGAGCATCTGGCCGGCGTATGCTCGCTGCTCACCGAGCCGTACCGCCGCGACCGCGCGGGCGAGATAACCGCGCTCTACACGCTGACGCGCTTTCAGGGCGAAGGCGTCGCCGCGCAGTTGGTCAGCGAGGTCATCAAGGAAGCGCGCGCGCGCAGGCTCAAGTACGTGTTCGCCTGTACCAGCGAAGAGCGGGCGGCGCGGTTTTTCCTCAGGATGAAGTTCCGGCGCGTAAGTCCCGGGAGTGTCGCGTCCGCGAAATGGCGCGGCTACGATGCCTCGCGCATAGCCAGGCTCAGTATCTTCAGACTCGATCTCTCGTAGTGTTTGAGCGATGGCGGGATTTTTCAAAAAAAACGCCGGGCCGGAGGGCCGCGAGAGCATCCTCGCGCGCCGCCCGTGGCTCGTCTTCGGCGCGCTCGTCGCCGTGATGCTGTGCCTGACGCTTTACCGGCTCGGCAGTCGTGACGTCTGCAGCGGCAACGAGGCGGTCGAAGCCGTCTTCGTCCAGCAGATGGTCGAGCACGGCAAGCTGCTCTTTCCGCTCGAAAACGGCCGCGTCCCGATGTACAAGCCGCCGCTGTTCCATTGGACCGCGACCGCAATCGATCATCTGCTCGGTCTCAGCAAGGTCACCGCATTCAACCTCCGGCTGCCCTCGGTGCTGTACGCGACCGCCGGGGTGGTCCTCACGATGCTTTTCGCGTACGGAATCCTCGGGCTGGATGGCGCGCTGGTCGCGGGCCTGACGCTGGCGGGCTCCTACCAGTACGTCTCCGAGGGACGCTACGGGCGGGTCGATATGACGCTCGCCTTCTTCGAGGCGCTCGCGCTCTTCAGCCTGTTCTGGTGGCTCGGACCGAAGCCGGCCGAGGCCGAGGCGCGCGAGATGCGATGGGATCGGCGGCGCGGCTTTCAGTATCTCGCCGCGCTGGCAATAGGATGCGGCGTGCTTGCCAAGGGTCCCGTCGGCGCAATCCTGCCGGTCGGCGCGATGGGAATTTACGTGATCGTGGAGAGCCGGTTGGGCGAGGCGCTGAGACGGCTCGATCCGCCGGCGCTGGTGTTCGCGATCCTGCTCTCGGGAAGCTGGTATTTCGCGTGCTGGGTCGGGGGGCGTTACGGTTTTCTTGACCGCCAGATCGGCAGCGAGAACTTTGGCCGCTTCTTCGGCACGCTGGGCACGATGGCGCCGTGGTATTACGTCAAGCCGCTTTTGCTGAACTCAGCGCCGTTCAGCCTGCTCGTGCCGATCGCGGTGCTTGCCCTGCTTTACGGCAGGCCGATGGTTCCGGCGCCGGACGAAGGCCCCGACACGGCGCGCGAGGCGGCTCGCCTGTGCGCGATCTTCTGGCTCGTGACCGTGGTCTTCTTCGAGATCGCCGCCTATAAGCGCCGTTCCTACCTGTTGCCGCTATGGCCGGCGGCGGCCGTGATGCTGGCGTGGTTCGCGCGAGGGCTTGCAATTCGCTACGGGCGGCGATTGGTCGTCGGCGGTTACGTCGTAATCGCCGCGGCCGCGATCGTCTTCAATTTTTTTTATATTCCGTATCGCGAGGCGCGCGATTGCGGAGGCGATTCCTATCGCCTGGCGGCGCGCGATATCAACCGCGCCGTAGGTCCGAAAGAGCCGCTTTACACCTACGGTTTCCGCGAAGAGATAGCGCCGCTGCTTTTCTATCTCGATCGCAACGCGCCAGAGTTGCGCGGCCCGCTGGCCGACGCGCCGCCCGGATACATCATCGTTCCCGCGGGCGTATGGCGCGAAAACCAGTCGCGCGCGCTCGACCTGACGCCGGTGCTCACTTCCTCGCACGGCAACCGCCATCTCGTGCTGCTCCATCGCGGCAGAATCTACGCCCGCCTGGTCCTTCCGGCACGCGGCGGAAAGCGTTCTCCCGCGCGAAACCAGTAGGTCAAAGCGTTTTCGCGGAAAGGTGCGCGGCCGAGAGCGGTTCTTCTGGCACGCTCGATGCTTAAGCCCGGTTAAGGAGAGCGTATCGCGGACTCGGACCGCGTCACCCCTTGCAAATACGATGGAATTTTCTGTCTTCGCTGGCTCATCGAACCCGTCCCTGGCCAAATCAATCGCCGAGCGTCTCGCTATTCCGCTCGGTCTGCGGGCTCTGACCCGATTTCCTGATACCGAGTTGCGCGTCGAGCTGAAGACGACCGTTCGCGGCCGCGACGTTTATCTAATCCAGCCCACCGGTCCTCCCGTCGACGAGCATCTGATGGACCTGCTGCTGATGGCCGACGCATGCCGGCGGGCGGGTGCGGCGAAAATCACCGCCGTTATTCCCTACTTCGGCTACGCACGTCAGGAGCGCCGGGTAAGCGGCCGTGAATCTGTCGGCGCGCGACTGGTCGCCGACCTGATTGCCGCGAGCGGTATCGAGCGCGTCGTCGCGGTTGACCTTCACACGGCCGCGCTCGAGGCCGTTTTTTCAATCCCGCTCGAGCATCTGAGCGCCGTGCCGCTCCTGGCTGAAGCGCTTCGTCCCCACCTGTCCCCGAAGGCGGTCGTTGTCGCACCTGATCTCGGGGCGGTCAAACTCGCCCGGCGTTACGCGCGGATTCTCGATCTGCCGATGGCAATCGTGCACAAGACGCGAATCAGCGCCGAGCAAGTCGAAGCGGGCGGCGTCGTGGGCGACGTGCAGGGCCGCTCGCCGGTCATCGTGGACGACATGATCAGCACGGGTGGAACGATCGAGGCCGCGCATCAGGCGCTGGTTGCCGCCGGATGCGCCGGCGACGCGCTGGTTGCCAGCACGCACGGGCTGTTCACCGGACCGGCGCTGGAGCGCCTGACGGCGCTGGGAATCAGGGCGCTTTTCACGACCGACAGTCTTGCGATGCGGGCGACGCCTCTTGCGATTCATCCGGTTGGCATTGCGCCGATGCTGGCGGAAGCGATCAAACGCCTGCACGAAGGCCGTTCGCTTAGCGACCTGCTCGCGCGCGAGTGACAACACCGCGGCGCCCGAAAGAAAGCCGGTCGGCGGCGCGCGCTCGACAACACGCACGATATATCGGGATATGCAAAGAGTTCCGGCCATCCACCAGCCGTGTCCGTTACCCGCAGTCGGGGTGCATGGCCCGCCCGGCCATCTCCCGGAAACCCTTCGGACGCTGCGTTGCTCCCAGTCCGCCCTGGATCACCCATCAACAGGATTACCTCCTGATTGCTTCAGACAAACGTCGGTGCTGACCTCGTGAGTTGACTATTGGTTGGCGGCTCAGTAGGTGGAGTAGGGGCTTCCGGGACTCCATGTGGCTTACCTTATGCCGCAGCTTCGCGCGCGGTCCGCCAATCAGTGGCGCGGCCGAAGAACCCTCTTGTCTTGCATCAGGTACGTCGGCCGCTGCGGCTTCAAAAAAAACGGGGTGAGAAACGTTAAATTCAGTCCAGAAATAATTGGGGCAGGAACTATGCGATTGTTGAAATTCACCGATGGATGGACGCGTCGGCATTTTCTGGAGCAGAGCGCGCGGGGCATTATGGCGGCGGGCCTTTTGGCGCCGCTGTTCTCGGTGCTCGCCGGCACCGGCAGTTGTGAGGCGGCCTATCCGCCGGAGCTTCTGTCGATCGAGGCCTACACCAAGGGCAAACTCAAGGCGGGGCAGGAACTGAACGCCGAGAATGTCGATATCGTCAAGGACATCATCAATCCGGGACTGTACCATCAGATAAAGAATGAAAAACGGGTATGTGATCTGGCGCCGACCGAAACCCGAATCGAGCGCCTGGTCGATGCCGCGTTTTTCGAGGCAACCCTGCACAACAAGGGCAAGTACAAGTTTGGCGCCGACGGAAACGTTTGGACCATGGACGGACAGCCGTGGCAGGGCGGCAATCCGTTCCCGGAGCCCGAGAACGCCAAGGAGGTGCTGGTCGGCAACACTCTTAGCTGGGGCAAACGCGACGCCGGCGGATACGGCGTCAAGGTGTGGGACACCGACGCCGCCGGCAACGTGGAATACCATTATCAGGAATGGTACGTGGAATGGCAGACGGTGGGGCGCACCCAGATGGAGCCGCGTCCCTATCAGCCCGACCATAAGAACCAAATCCGTTATTTCCCGGTCCTGGTGACGTATCCGGAAGACCTTGTCGGCACATCTTTCCTCCAGATCTGGCCTTACGACCAGCGCAAGTTTCCCCTGTTCTACGGTTACACGCCCGAATTGAAGCGAACCCGAACTTTCCCGACCGACCAGCGGTTCGAGCCGAGCCTGCCGGGCGACATCACCTTCGCCAGCGATTTGTGGATGGTGGGAGATCCCCTTCTGACCTGGGGCGACTTCAAACTGGTTGGAAAGGGCCCGCTGCTGGCGACTCCCGCCAGCGGGCGCGAGGGCCTCGCCAAGGACTGGAGCTTCCCTTTGGTTGGGGGCGAGACGGGCAAAAAGTATTTCCGCACCCACCTGGAGTTGGTCCCCGAAACCTACTGCTGCGAACTCCGTCCCACGCATTTTCCCCGCGCCCCTTACAGCAAGAAGCGCGTCTGGTACGACGCGCGCACCCAGGTTCCGCTGAGCATGCTGACCTTCGATCTTGCGGGCAAGCCGTGGCATTACAAGGAACTGTGCCTGGGCTGGTGGGAGCCCAAGCCGGGCATGGACTGGCCCGACACGCTTCCCAACAAGGGATTCTGGAACCTCGCATGCGACCAGAACGAGGACCTGCAGAGCGGGCGCCAGTCGCACTTCAGCTGGTTCCCGGTCATCGCCGGCGGCTACAAGCCCCGCATCCTCGACCCCTCGCTTTTCGGCGATTACTGCTCGATGGACGCGCTCAGGCGCCTCGGACGCTAGGCCTCACTCGGGCATCGGCACAACAGTCCTCCGGCCCGTCGCGTAAACGTGCGACGGGTCGGAGCCCTCCCAAGCCGTCAGAATCATCGGCGACCACCCGCCTAGCGGCACGGAAACAGTCCGTGCAAGCGCCGCCGGTCAGGGTACGCTCGCGCCTTGGAGATCTCCCGCTGATTGCGCGAAACTGCCGACTGTGAACAAATGTCCGTGGATTTCAATTGTAAGGGACTGGGGTTTTGGCTGAGATTCCTGACGGCTTGGAGCATCTGCGTTACGAAGAGCGCGAGCGCGTCGCGCTGATAACCTTTGACCGTCCGACGGTGCATAACGCGGTCGGGTTTGCGACGATGGGCGAGATCGAGCGCGTGCTCGGCCATCTGGAGCAGGCCGCGCACCTGGGCGCCGCGGTCCTGACCGGCGCGGGCGATCGCACCTTCGTTTCAGGCGGCGATCTGAAGGAATTCGAAGAGATTACGACTCACGCAGCCGCGGCCGCGATGTCGCGCCGGATGCAGATGCTGATGAACCGGATGAGCCGGCTGCCGATCCCGGTTATCGGCGCGCTCAACGGCGACAGTTTCGGCGGCGGATGCGAGGTGGCGCTCGCGTGCGATATCCGGATCGCGAGCAAGAAGGCGCGCTTCGCCTTCAAGCAGGTGACGATTGGAATAACCCCCGCCTGGGGCGGACGCCAGCGCCTGGTGCGGCTGGTCGGACGCGGCGTCGCGCTTCGCCTGCTGCTCAGCGGAGAAGTGGTCACCGCAAAGCAAGCGCTCGGCCTCGGGCTGGTCGATAGCGTCGTCGAGCCGGCAAAGGTGCTCGAAAGCGCGCTTGAGCTTGCCGAAAGTATTGCGGCCAATCCGCTCTCGGCCGTGCACGCCATCAAGCGCCAGGTCGATGACGGCGAGGGCCTGCAAGGCGGAGAAGCGATAGAATTCGAGGCCGACTCGTTCGCGCGCACCTGGGTGTCGGAGGCGCATCAGGAAGCGCTTGCGCGATGGAAACAGCGGCGCTCCAAATAGCCGCCCGGCGCGCGCGAACCGGAGAGAGAAACATGGCTAAGACGGCGGATTCCCCCGGACAATCGCGCGGCCCCACGGCCGACAACCGCAACGGTGAAACCCGCGCGCACGGCGACGGCGGCGCCGAGCGCCGATGGCGCGAACAGGTGGAAAAGCTCGCGGTTCCGCCCGCGCGCACTTCCGCGGGCCTGGAGCTCGACCTTCTCTACACCGAGCGCGACGCCGATGAGCGCGATACGCTCGGGCTGCCGGGCGAGTATCCGTTTACCCGCGGCGTGCAGCCCACGATGTATCGCGGGCGTCTGTGGACGATGCGCCAGTACAGCGGATTTGGCACCGCGCGCGAAACCAATCAGCGCTACAAGTGGCTGCTCGAACAGGGACAGACCGGAATTTCCGTCGCGCTCGACCTGCCGACCCAGCTCGGCCTTGACTCGGACGATCCGGCGGCGGCCGACGACGTCGGACGGGTCGGCGTGGCGATCGACACGCTGGCCGACATGGAGGAGCTTTTCGACGGTATCCCGCTCGGCAAGGTCAGCGCCTCGTTCACGATAAATTCGACCGCCGCGATCCTGCTCGCGATGTACCTGGCGGTGGCCGAGCGCCAGGGTGTCGCGCCGGAGCGGATCTCCGGCACGATCCAGAACGACATACTCAAGGAGTACGTGTCGCGCGGGACGTGGATCTTTCCGCCCGCGCCGTCGCTCAGGCTTATCGTCGATACGATCGAGTACTGCGTCAGGCATGCGCCGCGTTTCAACGCGATCAGTATCGCGGGCGCCCATTTCCGCGACGCGGGCGCGACCGCCGTGCAGGAGATGGCCTACACGCTCGCCGACGGCATCACTTACGTCGAGGCGTGCCGCGAGCGCGGGCTCGACGTGAATGAATTCGGCCGCCAACTGAGCTTCTATTTCTACACCCACAGCGACCTGTTCGAGGAAGTCGCGAAGTACCGGGCGGGACGGCGGCTGTGGGCGCGCATCATGAAGGAACGCTTCGGCGCGACCGACCCGCGCGCGCAGATGTTCCGGTTCGGCGTGGTATGCGGCGGCAGCACGCTTACCGCGCAGCAGCCATACAACAATATCGTCCGCGTCGCCTACGAGTTGCTCTCCTCGGTGCTGGGCGGCGTCCAGTCGGTCTTCACCGCGGCGTGGGACGAGCCGTTCGCGATCCCGACCGAGCAGAGCGCCGAGATTGCGCTTCGCACCCAGCAGATCCTCGCCTACGAAACCAACGTCCCGGCGGTGGTCGACCCGCTCGGCGGCTCCTATTTCATCGAGGCGCTTACCGACCGGACCGAGCGCGAGGTGCGCGCGATAATCGAGCGGATCGAAGCGTCGGGCGGGATGGTTGCGTGTATCGAGCGCGGAATTATCCAGCGCGAAATCGCCCAGGAGGCCTACCGCTGGCAGACCCGCGTCGAGAGCGGCGAGCAGGTCGTGGTCGGCGTCAACCGTTTCAGCCGTCCTGAGCCCGAGCGCGCGCAGTTCCAGTTGTACGAGAGCGATCCCGAAATATGCGCGCGCCAGCGCGAGAAACTCGCCCGCGTGCGCCGCGAGCGCGACGGCGCGCGGGTCAGCGCCGCGCTCAAGGCTCTCGGCACGGCCGCCCGCGGCAAGGCCAACCTGATGCCGTTCATCTTCGACGCGGTCAAGGCATACGCGAGCGTCGGCGAGCTCTGCGCGGTCCTGCGCGGGGAGTTCGGCACCTTCA
>JAKAVC010000017.1 GCA_021817345.1 Deltaproteobacteria bacterium
CCTGATGCAGGTCAACCGGCACGTATGGCGCGGCTTTTACAATATCCGGATGCTCGAATGGGACGTGGTTTACAACGCCGGCGCCGGCTCCGAGATTCTCGCCCATCTGATGCTCGACTTTTCGACTTCGCGCGGCCGCGGCGCGGACGATCCGGGAGCGCTGGCGCGTTCGACCTACGCGGCGTACAACGGCGGACCCTCGAGGTATCTCAGATGGCGCGGGCGCGAGTCGCGCGTCGAGCGGCTTATCGATCGCTCATTCTGGGACAAGTACCAGGCGCTCGCGCATGGAAAGACGATCGATATCCTGAGCTGCGCGGCCCAATGGGGCAAAACCCCGGGCCATTGATTCCGCCACGAACCGGGTGTTGAGCCGGCGCAATTTGATGCGGCGCGCCGCGCGGACTACATCGCGATTCCGCCGTCCACCTGCACCACCGCTCCGGTCATGTACGAAGCCGCGTCGGAAAGCATGAATGCCGCTATCGGCGCGACTTCCTCGGGCTTTCCGAACCGTCCGAGCGGAATCATCCCCAGCACCTGCGCGCGATTCTCCTCGGGAAGCGCGGCCGTCATGTCGGTCTCGATAAAGCCGAGCGCAAGCGCGTTGACCCGCACGTTGAGCCGGCCGAGTTCCTTGGCGAGCGCCTTGGTGAGACCGATCAGGCCCGCCTTCGAGGCCGAATAGTTGACCTGGCCCGCCATGCCGACCACGCCGCTCACCGAAGTGACGTTCAGGATCGAACCGCCCTTCGCCTTCATCATGATGAAGGCGGCGGCGCGCGCGAAATTGAACGCGCCGGTCAGGTTGGTGCGGATGACCTCGTTCCACTCCTCCTCGGTCATCATCACGATAAGTTTGTCGCGGGTAAGGCCGGCATTGTTCACGACTGCGTCGAGGCGGCCGAATTCCTTCTTGGTCGCGTTGACCATCTCGCGCACCGCCTTGAGATCGCCCACGTCGGCCTTGAACGAGAGCGCTTTTGCGCCAAGCGATTCGAGTTCGCGGCTGAGCGCCGCGGCCTGCTGGTCGCTCCTCAGATAATTGAACGCGACGTTCGCGCCGCGGCGCGCGACTTCCAGCGCGATCGCGCGGCCGATTCCGCGAGTCGCGCCGGTTACGATTACCGCCTTGCCTTCGAGGTCTTTCACGATATCTCCATGGTCCGCCCGGACGCGCGCGGACGTCAGTACTCCGCTCAAGCCCGGTGCGCGTTTCGCCGCGGGACGCCGGCGAGGTCCCGATGCGCAAGGTCCGATGTATTAGGTACTGGTATGCGCGGCTCGCCTCAAGGCCGCCGCGCCCTGGGATAAATAAAAGAGCCGCCCGCGTTTGGCGCGGACGGCCCGTTTTTCGCCTGTTTTAATTAAGCGTCAGGCGCTGAACGAGGAACCGCATCCACAGGTCCGGCTGGCGCGCGGATTGTCGAACTTGAAACCCGCGCCGTGCAGCCCTTCGACGTAATCGAGCGTCGTGCCCGCGATATACGGCAGCGAGAATTCGTCAACCAGAACGCGCACGCCGTCGATCACGGTTACGCGATCGCCTTCCTTCTCGGTATCGAACTGGAGCTGGTACTGAAAGCCCGAGCATCCTCCGCCAACGACTCCGATCCTGAGACCCTGGTCCGCAGGCAGACCCTCCTTGTCCCGCATCCTGACGACCATCTCAACCGCTTTCGGGGTGAGCTTGACGTCGGGCAGCTCGGCGCTGGGCTGATTCTCAGCGGTGGTTTCCTGATGCAGTTCTTCCGCCATTTACGACCTCCACTGACGCGGCCGTCAATTCGACTGACCGCTCAGTTAGAAAGCTAATGGCGCAAATGCGGACAGTCAAGGTCGGCTTTTCAAACCAATAGTCGCCGCGCGCCAAGATGGTATCCTGCTGAGCGTGGCCGACGCGAGTCAGAGAGTCGTTGAGGTCGCGCACGCACAGGGTTTCGCGCTGGTGGGTTTTGCGCGCCTGCGCCGCCTTGAGGAGCGGGTCGAGTTCTACCGGCGATGGCTCGACGAGGGGCGCCACGCCACGATGGCGTATCTCGCGCGCGAGCCGGAACGCCGATTCGACCCGCGCCGGCTCGATGCGCGCCTGCGCTCGGTGGTGAGCCTCGGTTACCCGTATCATTCGCCAGCGCCGCCGACTCTCGACTGGCGTGCCGAACTTCGGGGCCGAATCGCGGCCTACGCACTCGGGCCGGATTATCACGACGTTGTGCTCAAGAATGCGTTGCGCGTCGCCGACGCGATAACCGCGCTTCTCCCAGGCGCGATAACCCGCGTTTACGTGGACACCGGGCCCGTCTTCGAGCGCGAATGGGCGAAGGAGGCGCGGCTCGGATGGTTCGGCAAGAACACCACGACGCTCAATCGCGACCACGGCTCGTATTTCTTCCTTGCGGAGATTTTCACCGACGCCGAATTCGAGGCGGCATCCGCGCCCTACCGCGAGCATTGCGGCACCTGCACGCGATGTCTCGCTCTGTGCCCGACCGGGGCGCTGGCAGAGGGCTACGTGATGGACTCGCGGCGATGCATCTCGTATCTCACGATCGAGAATCGCGGTCCGATCGAGCCCGAACTCAGGGCCGCCGTCGGCAACTGGGTCTTTGGCTGCGATGTCTGCCAGGAAGTGTGCCCGTGGAACGCCCCGTTCGCCGAGCCGAGCGCATCCGAGCTTCTGCCGTATCTGCCGGAGCTGATGGAACTGGACGAAGCGGCATTTTCGCGGCGATTTGCCAGGAGCGCGATAAAGCGGGCGAAGCGGCGCGGATTGCTTCGCAATGCCGCGGTCGTGCTCGGCAACACTGGAAATCGCGCGGCCGTGCCGGTTCTGGTTCGCACCCTGGAAAACGATTCCGACGCGATGGTGCGCGGACATGCGGCGTGGGCCCTCGGACGCCTCGGCGGGCGCGTCGCACGCGACGCGCTGGAGCGATTGGCCCTGCGCGAGCCTGACGATACGGCGCGCGTGGAGATTGCGAATGCGCTTGCCGCAAGTTCGTGAAGCGAGCGAAACAGGCGTGTCGCGAAACTCTCTTTTTCAGCGGCGGCGCGAAATTGCGCTTGTAAAACGACGCACTGAATGAAACCTTGATCCGGGTACCCGATGGCCGACATCAACGACATCCGCCGGGAATTCGTCCAGCTTGCCTCACGCGAACCCGTACCCCTTGCGCGCGGCGCGCTGCTGATTGCCAAGGAGGAGTATCCCGATCTCGACGTCGCAAGTTATCTCGACAAGCTCGCCGCTTTGGCGCGCGAGGCCGAGCCGGTGGTCAAGGCGGGCGACGACGGTATAGAGCAGATCGAGCTTCTTTCCTATTTTCTGTTCGAGCAGAAGGGGTTCGAGGGCAACCGCGACAACTACGGCGACCCGCGCAACTCGTTTCTCAACGACGTGCTCGACCGCCGCCTCGGTATTCCGATAACGCTTTCGTTGATTTACCTTGAGGTCGGACGCCGCCTTGGGCTTAACCTGTACGGCATCTCGTTTCCGGCCCACTTCCTGGTCAAGGCGGTCGATTCGCGCGGCGAACTGGTTATCGATCCCTTCAATGGCGGCGCGATTCTGTCGCTCGACGAGATCAAGGCGATGCTGACGCAGGTTTACGGGCAGCCGGTGGAGATTCACCCCTCGTTTCTAAAAGCGGTCGGCGGGCGCCAAATCCTCATCCGGATGCTGCGCAATCTGAAGACCATCTACCTCTCAGGGGCCGACTCGATGCGCGCGCTTTCGGTGCTCGATCGGATCCTGCTGCTCAACCCGCGCTCGCTCGACGAATTGATGGAACGCGGCGACCTGTACGAGAAGCTCGAATGTTTCCGCGCCGCGCTCGACGACTACCGGAGCTTTCTTTCGCAGGCTCCCGACCACACCGCAGCCGAGACCGCGCGTGAGGCCGTTGTGCGCCTGTCGCGCCAGGTGGCGCGTATCAACTGACACAGCGTTTCCAGGTGGCCGTGTCAGCAAAAGCCGATTTCTTCGAAGCAAGCCGCAAGGCGGTCGCGGACCACGAGCTTCATCGAAAGCTCCAGAACGCAAGCGATCGCCATCTCGACCACGTCGCCGAGACTCGCGCCGAATTTCCCCCGTTCGAGTCCGAGCGCGACGCCGCGCGGCGAATCAAAGAGCAATCCATCGCGCGGCTCGACGAGCTGCTTATCGAACTCAAGCGCCGTCTCGAAGAGAACGGATGCAACGTAATCTTCGCCGCCACCGCCGAGCAGGCGCGCGACTATATCGTCTCGCTCGCGAAGAAAAACGGCCTAAGGCGCGCCGTCAAGGGCAAGTCGATGACCACCGAGGAGATCGGGCTTAACCAGGCGCTCGGCGCGGCCGGCCTCGAAGTCACCGAAACCGACCTCGGCGAATATATCGTTCAGCTTCGCGGCGAGCCGCCCTCGCATATCATCACGCCCGCCATCCATCTCTCCAAGGAAGACGTTGGCGCGCTGTTCGCCGAAAAGCTCAATATGCCGTACACGGCCGAGCCGGAGGCGCTGACCGCCGAGGCTCGAAAGCGCCTGCGCTCGACATTCCTTGGCGCCGATCTTGGGATTACCGGCGTCAACTTCGCGATCGCGGAGACCGGCACGCTGGTCGTCGTGGAAAACGAGGGCAACGGCCGGATGTCGTGCACGCTGCCGGACACCTACGTGGCCGTCCTCGGGATCGAGAAGGTCATTCCGAAGCTCTCCGACCTGAGCCACTTCCTGGAAATTCTCGCCCGCACCGCGACCGGACAAAAGCTCACGACCTACACCAACTTCATCAACGGACCGCGCCGCGCGGGCGAAATCGACGGCCCGCGCGAAGTGCACGTCGTGATACTCGACGGCGGGCGCAGCGCGATGCTCGCGGACGCGGTGATGCGCGAGGCGCTTTACTGCATCCGATGCGGCGCGTGCCTGAACGTATGCCCCGTTTACCGGCGCGTCGGCGGGCACGCTTACAACTCCACCTATCCCGGTCCGATCGGCTCGATCGTAAGCCCGAGCCTCTTCGGAAGCGCCGCGGGTCATCTGCCGTTCGCCTCGACGCTGTGCGGCGCATGCCGCGACATCTGCCCGGTCAGGATCGATATTCCGCGTCTTCTCCTTCATCTGCGGTGGAAAGAAACCGAAACCGCGGACGAGAGCCGGGCGCTTGCGTGGCCGCGCGGACCGGCGCGGGCGCGAGCCGGGGTGGTCAGGTTTGCGCACCTCGCACGTCATCCGCGGCTTATCCGCATGATGGCGCGGATTGGTTTGGCGCTGCTGCGTCCGTTTGCACGCGACGGCTATTTGCGCAGAATGCCTCCGCCGTTCAACAACTGGACCAAAGTGCGCGACTTTCCCGTGCCGCGGCCGCGTTCGCGCCGCGATACGGCCAATGGGACGGTCAAACGTGGCCGAGTTCCATAAGATAATCGCGCGTCTCAAGACCGCGCTCGAATCGCCGGCTCCATCCGAGCCGCC
>JAKAVC010000003.1 GCA_021817345.1 Deltaproteobacteria bacterium
CCGATCTAGGTTCCGGCGGCGAGCGATAGCGTGATTCCGTCGGCGACGGTTATCGCGGTTCCGGCGGTATAGGTGCTCGGGACGTTAATCGTTCCGCTCTCGCCCGAATCCGACTTCCAGGCGATCGTGAGCGCGCTCGAGCCCACCGTCCCGCCCGAAGTGACGGTGAAATAGTAGCCCTGCGAAAAACTTCCCGTGTAGGTGCCGCCGAAGGTGGGTGTCGAGGTGCCGGTGATGCTGGTGGTCGCGGGTCCGATGCTGGTTGCGTTAAAAACCGGCGAGGTGCCGCCGCTCAGGCTCGGGCTTATGGTGAATGCCTGCGCGCCTCCAGTGGAATTGCTGATGATTTCCAGCCGGTACGGTGCGCCCGGGAGTCCCGTGTTCACGACCTGCGCGGTGACTCCGAGCCCGGCCGAATTGATCGCCTGCGCGACGCCGTCAAGGGTGTCGTTGGAGCTGGTGATGCTGATATTCGTGGTGGCGCCGCCGATCGTGATTCCGATCGTGCCGGTGCCCATCACCGACGTATCGCTCGCGTATCCCTGGGAAGCGGTTACCTGCGGCGTGGCGAGCTGGTTGACCATCACCGAGTAATTGCCGGCCAGCGGAGTCCCGCTCACCTGCGCGGTGAATGGAGCGCCCGCGCCGGTTTGAACCGAAAGCGGAAGGCTGGTTGCGTCCGTGTTGAGCGCGCCGAGCGCGGTCTGCAGGCTCGTAAGGTCGCCGCCGATCTGGCCGACCGTCGAGATCGCGGTCTGGTCGGCCGTGACCTGCTGCTGCAATTGCGCCTCCGGGACCTGCGCCTGCAGCAGGATCGACTGCATTATCTGGTTGAAGTCGATCCCGGTGAAATTGGAGAGGCTTAGATTCGATATGGAACCTGCCATGACTGCCTCGTGATGCCCGCCGAATGCACGTTTTTATTTGGCGGGACGGCTTGCGCCGCCCCGCCGTGCGAGGGGTTTGAGGGATTCACGCCCCCGTTATTGAAAGAGCGTGAGCAACTGCTGAGGCATCGCGTTGGCCTGCCTGAGAACCTGCACTTCCGCGTTCTGCAGAACCGACTCCTTGGTGAACTGCGCGTAAGTCTGCGCGATGTTCGCGTCCTGGATGTTCGACAGGGCCGAACTCAGGTTCTCGGTGTACGTCTGCAGGTTGGCCGCGGTGGTTGCGAGCTGCTGTTCGCTCGCGCCGACCTGGCTCCGATAGCCGGCCACTGTTGCCAAGGCGTTGGTCACCGTCTGGATCGCATGCTGGGCGTCGCTGGTCGTGGAAACGTCGCTGGTGGTGCCCGGCGTGCCGAACGTCAGCGTAATCTTGTCGCCAACGTTGAAGGTGTTGCCGGCCGCGCCGACGTTCAGATCGAAGCCGAGGCCGTCAACGTTGCCGATCGCGTAGTTGGTGCCGCTCAGCGTGATCGGGCCCGAGGTGGTTCCGTTCGAATCGGAAACCGTGAACGTGATGCTGTCGGTGCCGAGCACGCCGCCGGTTGTCTTCGAACCGTTGTCGATCGAGGTGACCTGGATAGTGACCGAGGAAGGGGCGTTGGAGGTGTTGATCTCGCCGTTGGTTGCGCTGGCGAGCACCTGGTTTGAGGCGCCGGTCGTCAACCCGGCGGTCGTGCCGAGTGATACCGCGTCGGCCGTGGGCGCGGTGATCGAAACGTTCTGGCTCGCGCCGCTTGAGTTCAACAATGAATTCGCCGCCGGCAGCGTCACTCCCAGCAGGCTGGCCGCCGTAACATTCGGAAGAGCGACCGAAAGCTGGCTGTTGGCGTTATTCTGCGGGCCGACCTGAAAGGTCAGGTTGCCGCCGGTCAGCAGGTGGATGTTGTTGAACTGGGCACCTTGCGCGATCGAGTTAATCTGCGAAAACAGGGCCTGATACTCGTTGTTGATCGCCGTGAGCTGCGAGGAGCTCAGAGACCCGTCGGCGGCTTGCGTCGCGAGTTGCTGCATCGTGATGAGCGTGTTCGCGATATTCGACAGCGCGCCGTCGGCGGTCTGCAACAGAGCCTGGGCGTTGGCGGTATTGCTGATGTTCTGATTCAGTCCGCCGAGCAGACCCGACATCTCAGTGGCAAGGGCCAGTCCTGCGGGGTCGATTGCCGCGTTGACCAGGCGTTTGCCGCTGGAGAGCTGTGCGATGGTTGTGTTCAAATTCTCCTGATTCGCCGCCATCGCATCGTACGCGAGCATCGCCGACGTGTTTGTGATGATACTTAATGCCATTGTTCACTCCTTGCCGTTTTTGGATTTCGAACCTTGCCGGCCTGATACGCCTGCCCGGCCATTGCCGACTTCTGAACGTTAGACTGCGTGCGTCCGCCCGCGCCGCGACATCCCGGAGGGTCGGCAGGAAATGAATTTTCCTTTTCGAGCGATACGCGGCTCGGTTAGCCATTTCTGTCCCAGATTTTCCCAGTAGGCGCGACAGTAGTGTTCATTCGTGGAACATTCGACTATGGCAGTTAGGCAATTGCGTCCATGCTTGGCCCCAATGGCGCATCTTCGTAGTCAGTGCCGCGGTATCGCTTTTGCTCATCGAGCGCGGCGTAATGATGAAGCCGGGATTGACCCTACTCGCCGAGACATACGGACTGAGGAGCGAAGAGCTTAACCAATTGAAGCTCGTCGCCAAGCGTCTGTTCGACGAGATCCGCGAGGAAATCCCGCGCATGGCCGGAAAGCCGTTGCGGATCGCCGGACTCGGCCTTCGCGTCGACAACTTTTCAAGCTTCAGCGCGGGCCAGCCGCGCCGCTACTTCGCAGCGGTTCGCGACCAGAATGGTTTTGCCGCCGTGATGCGCGCCGACCCGGCGCTTGCCCGCGCACTGGTCGGCGCCGCAATGGGCCGGCGCGCGCCCGACGCGCAAGCCGGCGTCAGCGAAGCGATGAGCCTGCTCGAATCCGAGGTCTTCTCCGGGATCAGCGGCGCGGTCCTGCTGTACGGCGTCAATCGGGCAATCGTGCCGATGCTCGGCGTCAAGCAGGCGATGCGGCTTGCGCGGATCAACGACATGGCCGATCTAGGCGCCGAGATACCCGCGGGCGGCCAACAGGTCATCATTGCGACCGCCGAATGCGAATTCGAGGATGTGCGCGGGAACCTCGCGTTTGCCCTCGCGCCGCGGGTCGCGGCGCGGCTTCGCGCACGGGTCGCTTTGCAGGCCGAAGACGCTGGGGGCCAGCGGACCGCCGGCGCGCGGAGCATCCGTATGCGCGGCGGGGTTGGCGCGGCTGAACTCGCGCTGCGCGCGGTCCTGGGCGCCACCATGATGTCGCTGGCCGAGATGAGGCGCGTGGCGCCGGGAAGCATCATCTTCCTGCGCAAGATGGACGGCCACTCGCCGCGTGTCGAACTCAGATGTAGCGATACGCCGCTGTTCAGCGGCGCCGTGGTCCGCGACCGGGGATGGTACCGGTTCGTGGTCGAACAGAGGGTGTGGAAGTATGCCAAGCCAACCTGATCCGCAAAGAACAAACCCGATCGAGAAGAACCCGCTTGAGGATCTTTCCGCCGAGGGTGGTGCGGCGGCGCCCGGCGCCGACGCCCGTGGCCCTTCGACGCCCGAGGCCGGCGACCTGGGCCTGCTCAGGCAGGTTCCGATGACGGTTCAGGTCGAGGTCGGGCGCACCGCGATGACGCTCGGCGAGATCCTCGACGAAGTCGACGTGGGAACCAGCATCCGGCTCGACCGCCACGCCGGCGATCCGGTCGAAGTCTATGTAAACGGCGCGTTGTTCGCGCGCGCGGAAGTGGTGGTGGTGCAGGATCAAATCGGCGCGAAGATAATCGAGCTGGTCGATCCGGAACGCCCACCGCGTCCCTCGGGGCTGCGGTGACCATGTCTTCGAGCTCGATGCAGGAAGTGCGCGCGCTCCCGGTCCAGAGCGCGCGGGTGTGCCTGGGGCCGGGCGCGCCGCGAGGCGTCGCGGAATTCCTCGAGCGCGCGGGCTTTGAGGCCGTTTCCTACGCGCAGAGGCATCACGCTCGCCTCTATGTCGACTTTCTCGGCGCGCGTCCCGCGGGAACCGACGTTATCAGCGTCGATCTCGCGGCCAAGGCCGGATTTTCGCCGCGTCCGTCGGCGGACTTCGCCTGCGACGACCCCGAGGCGGTCGCCTGCTTCATCATCTCATCGATGCTCGGCTTGAATCCCACGCTGGTTACGACGGATCGCGAGATGCTCGGCGTGATTCGCAGCGCGGTTGCGGTGGCGGCAAGCCATGTGCCGGTGGTGCTCAGCGGCGAGGTCGGGGTCGGCAAGCAAAGCCTGGCTCGGCTGATGCACGCGGCGAGCCGAAGCGCCGGCGCGTGGATTCCCGCGAACTGTTCGAGTTTCGAGGATGTCGATATGGACACGCTCGCGGCGCGCGCGCTCGGACAGGGCGCAGGCACGGGGCATGCGGCGCCGGTCTGCACGCTGTTTCTCGACGAGCTCGGCGAGCTGAGCGCGCTCGGACAATCGCGCCTGCTCGACGTGTTGCAGGCGGGCGCGCGCCAGCCCGGCGCCGAGCCGGAACCTCGTGCGGGCGTGCGGCTTCTCGCGGCGACCAACCGCTCGCTGGCCGAGATGGTGCAGCAGGGCAGGTTCCGCAAGGATCTGTTCTGGCGGATCAACGTGTTTACGCTCGAGATTCCGCCGCTCAGGCAGCGCTCGGGCGACGTGGCTTTGCTCGCGCGCACCTTTTTGAGGCGCGCCAATCCGCGTCGGCGCTTCACCGCGGGCGCTCTCAAGCTGCTTGCGAATTATTCCTTTCCGGGCAATGTGCTCGAACTCGAAAGTGTTGTCAGCCGGCTCGCGATCGCGCCCCTTTCGGTCGGCAACAGCGTGATCGACGTGCTCGACGTCAGGCGTCATCTGATGGTCGGGCCCGGTCCCGATCAGTCGCAGACCAGCGGATGGCGGACGGTGCGCGAGGGGGCGCGCCGCGAGATGATTATCGCGGCGATCGCGGCGGCCGGCGGAGATCGCGCGGCGGCCGCGCGCAAGCTCGGAATCACCACCCGCGCGCTCCAATACCACATCACCAGGGCAGGGCTCTCGCGCCGCAGGCGCAGGCCCGTCACGGCCTCCCCGCCGGGCCTCGACGCGTCGTCGGTCGAGGCGGAAGCGCGTGAACCGCGGCTGTGAAAATCTAAAGTGTCGCTTTAAGAAGAGGGCATGGCTGGCGGCGCGGCGCTTGGCGGAGGATGGACGATGGGAAATCACAACCCACGCAGGCGTGCAATTCGATGGAAGAGCATGAGGAAGGCGAGCCGGGCGGCGGCCACGAATCCACCGAGCGATGGCTCGTCTCATACGCCGACTTCATCACGCTCCTATTCGCGCTTTTCGTTCTCCTGTACGCGGTCTCGAACCGCAGCAGGGAG
>JAKAVC010000101.1 GCA_021817345.1 Deltaproteobacteria bacterium
TTCCTTTCCACGCAGAACCCTGGCCACCGCTTCGTGGACCCAGGGGTCGATTTGCAGGTGGCGCGTCTTTCCGGAGGCAAGTCGAAGCTTAACCCCGCAATTCGGGCATATAAAGGCTTGTTGCTTGAACCCGCCCGAATCTTCGATCGTCATCCGAAGCAGCCATTCGGCCGAGGGCCGACGGCAGATAACGCAGTGAGTTGTAGTGGTGAACGACTGATCCTGACTCATTTGAATGCTTATCTATAAGATTGAAGGAAAATGAGCCGCTGTGATAGTTGGAAAGCCGCGAATCAGCTTTTCTGCGAGTTTCGGCGGCCCAACTCTTATCCGTCCCGGACGTTTTTTTATGCCGGGTATTGCGCCAGGCGTCACGGGACGTAAAGCTCTCCGGGTAACGAGCGCACCCGCACGCTGCGCTCGCCGTTGTATGGACAAGGAGTATACCAACCAGAAGATAAAGGAGCTTCGCGCGCTGGTCGGCGAGGGCGACCGCGTTGCGATTGTGCTCCAGGACGATCCCGACCCGGACGCGATGGCGAGCGCGATGGCCTTGCGCACGCTTCTGGGCCGCAACAAGCTTACCACGCCGATTTTCAGTTTTACCCCGGTCACCAGGCCGGAAAACCGCACGATGGTGCATCTGCTGGAGATCGAGATTGCCCCGGCCAGCACCGAAGCACTTCAGAATTTCGACAAGGTCGCGATGGTGGACGTGCAGCCGCCGTACTTCGGCGACAAACTGCCCCGCGCCGATATAGTGATCGACCATCATCCGGGCTACGCGCCCAACAACGCCGCCTTCCAGGATATCCGCACCCGCTACGGCTCGACCGCGACGATTATGACCGAGTACCTGATTTGTGCCGAGGAGCGGATAAGCGAACGGCTGGCGACCGCGCTTCTTTACGGCGTACGCAGCGATACGGTGATGCTCAAGCGGCGGGTTACCGACGACGATCTGCTCGCCTTCACGCATCTTTATCCGCTTGCCAACGTGAACCTCCTGCGCCATATCGACCGCCCCGAGCTTCCGCTTAGCTTCTCCAAGGTGCTGTCGCGCGCGATGTCGCGGCTGGAGGTGAAAAACGGGCTTGTGGTCCTGAACCTGGGCAAGGTGGCGCGCGACGACCTTATCGTGCAGATGGCGGACTTCTGCCTGCAGTTCGAGGGCGTCGAGTGGGTCGCAATCGCAGGCAAGCTGGGCAGCAACCTTGTAATTGCGCTTCGCAACCATGCAACCACCCGCGCCAGCGCCGGAGAGACGGTGCGTCACATGTTCGGCGACATCGGCAGTGCCGGCGGGCATCGCGACATGGCCAAGGCGGTGATCCCGCTACGCGCATGGCGCGCCCGCGTGGGCACCACGCGCGATCGCGCGATCGAAGAACGCTTGCGCCAGCTTTTCACCGTCGAGCTTGCCGGCGCCGGTGAGGAAGCCGAGGGCCGCACGGCCCAACGCAGCTCGGAATGAGCAGGCGACGGCGCGCGAAAAGCCCTAAGCCTGCCAGGCATCCGGAACTTTCATCCGGGGCGGTTTACCTCGCCGTCACTTAGCCTTATCGTGATAGTTGTGAAGGTGGTTGAGTGGACAGTCGAGGTAAAGAACAAGCTTGGACTTCACTTGAGAGCCGCGTCGACCCTCGCTCAGACGGCGGCACGGTTCGCTTCCACGGTAACCGTCACTCGCGCCAAGGAGACGGTTAACGCTCGGAGCGTGACTGGCTTGATGATGCTCGGCGCGGCAAGCGGGACCAAGCTCAAATTGAGGGCAGAAGGTCCCGACGCCGACGAGGCGCTCAAGGCGATACAGGCGCTGTTCGCCAACAAGTTCGGCGAAGAGTAGCGATCAGAGCCGCAGATCGCCGAGTGGCCGTTCGCAAGTGCGTCGGCGACGACAGGGTTGAAGCGGGCACCAGAGCGGTGCAATCTTGACCCCGACCGACGGGTCAGTTATACCAACGGAAACCTGAGAAACCGTAGTCCTGCCGTCTGGCGCGGAGTCCGGCGGCCTACGGCGACGGCAATTTTTAGAATCGGAACTCACCGTGTTATCCCCCGCCTGCGCGCGGTTTCACAAGACCGCCGGTAAGGACCGCGCCATGCGTCTAGCCCGCAACCAGATGGGAGTCATAGCGAATGCCCCTTAAGGATTTTCTGTTTACCTCGGAGTCCGTCTCCGAGGGTCATCCCGACAAAATGTGCGACCAGATCTCGGACGCGGTCCTCGACACCCTGCTTGCCGAGGACCCCGACTCGCGGGTTGCGGTCGAGACGCTGGCCAAGACCGGACTTATCGTGGTCGCCGGCGAAATCACCAGCCGAGCCCGCCCCGACTTCATCCAGATCGCACGCGATACTTCGCTGGAGATCGGATACGACAGCATGGAGATCGGCTTCGACGCCAAAACCTGCGCGGTGCTGGTCGCGGTCGAGCCCCAGTCGCCCGATATCTCGCAGGGCGTTTCGGAGGGTGAAGGTCTTTTCAAGGAGCAGGGCGCGGGCGACCAGGGCCTGATGTTCGGTTTCGCGTGTGACGAGACACCCGAGCTGATGCCGGTGCCGATCGCGCTCGCACATCGCCTGATGCGCAACCTGACCGCGCTTCGCAAGGAACAGAAGCTAGAGTTTCTCCGCCCCGACGGCAAAAGCCAGGTGACCGTACGCTACGCCGACGGGAAACCGGTCGAGGTCACCGCGGTCGTAATCTCGACCCAGCACAAGCCCGGCGTCAGCCACTCGACCATCCGCGAAGTGATGATCGAGGAGCTGATCAAGAAGACCATCCCGGCCGAGCTTCTCACCCGCTCGACCGTTTACCACGTCAATCCGACCGGCAGTTTCGTGATCGGCGGGCCGCACGGCGACTGCGGGCTGACCGGGCGCAAAATTATCGTTGACACCTACGGCGGCTACGGCAGGCATGGCGGCGGCGCTTTCTCGGGCAAGGACCCGAGCAAGGTGGACCGCTCGGGATGCTACATGGCGCGCCACGTCGCGAAGAATATCGTCGCCGCGGGACTCGCCAGAAAATGCGAAATCCAGGTCGCCTATGCGATCGGCGTGGCGGAACCGGTCTCAATCCTCGTCGATACGTTCGACACCAGCCTAGTGCCCGAGAAGAAACTCGAATCGACGGTGCGCGAGCTTTTCGATTTCCGCCCGGCCGGAATAATCAAGACGCTGCGGCTCAAGCGGCCTATCTACAAGGCCACCGCCGCTTATGGACATTTCGGGCGCGAGCCGCAGGACGGCCTCTTCCCGTGGGAGGAAACCAACATGGCCGAGTCGCTGCGCAGCGCCTTCCGAATCACCGGCTGAGCGCGGGCTCGGCCCAACATTTCCTCTTCGGAGTAGAAGCAAACCGTGAAAAGGATTGCCAGCAAGCGCAAAGCCATGCCCAAGCCCCGGCGCGTAAGCCGCGACCACGACGTTGCCAGCATCAAGCTCGCCCAGGACGGACGCAAGCGTATCGAATGGGCCGACGAGCAGATGCCCGTACTAAGGCGTATCCGCGAGCGTTTCGCCAGGGATCTTCCGCTCAAGGGACAGCGCCTCGGGGCGTGCCTGCACATCACCACCGAGACCGCGAACCTGCTGCGCACGCTCAAGGCAGGCGGCGCCGAAGTCTTCTGCTGCGCGTCCAATCCGCTTTCGACCCAGGACGACGTTGCCGCGGCGCTCGTCGAGGAATACGGAATCCCCGCTTTCGCGATCCACGGCGAGGATCGTGACACCTATTACAGCCATCTGCGCGCCGTGCTCGATCGCCGCCCGAGCATCACGATGGACGACGGCGCCGATCTGGTCAGCCTGCTCCATACCGACTACCGCGACCATGCCGAGCAAGTGCGCGCGAGCATGGAGGAAACCACCACCGGCGTGATCCGGCTGCGCGCGATGGAGAAGGACCACGCGCTCAAGATTCCCGTCGTGGCGGTCAACGACGCGAAGACCAAATCGCTGTTCGACAATCGTTACGGCACCGGGCAATCGACGGTCGAGGCCATCATCCGGGCGACCGGCGTCCTGATGGCCGGCTCGACGGTCGTGGTTTCGGGCTACGGATGGTGCGGAAAGGGCGTGGCCGCGCGGGCACACGGACTCGGCGCGCGCGTGATCGTCACGGAGGTCGATCCGATTCGCGCGCTGGAGGCCGCGATGGACGGCCATCAGGTGATGCGCATGGCGGACGCGGCGCGGGTCGGCGATATCTTCGTCACGGTGACCGGAGACAGGTCCGTCATCCGCGGCGAGCATGTCCGGCTGATGAAGGACGGAGCGATTATCTGCAATTCCGGCCATTTCGACGTCGAAATCGAGCTGCCGGCGCTGCACAAGATGGCGAAGAAGGTCGAAAAGGGGCTCGGCGAGATCGAATGCTTCCATCTGGCCAACGGACGCCGCGTCTATCTGCTCGGCCAGGGACGGCTGGTGAACCTGGCCTGCGCTGGCGGCCATCCCGCGCAGGTGATGGACATGAGCTTTGCCACTCAGGCCCTCGCCGCGCGATGGGCCTCGCAGGAAACCTCGCTGCCGGTCAAGGTCCACACCGTTCCTCAGAAGATCGAGGACGAAGTAGCCAGTCTCAAGCTGGCCGCGATGGGAATCAAGATCGACACGCTCAGCTCCGAGCAGAAGAAGTACCTGGAGAGCTGGCAGTCTGGAACCTGAGCCGCTTTCGCAATCGCGCGGAGGCGGACATCAGGCGGGGGCGTTCGTGGAAAAGGAGCGCCCCCGTCTTTTTTTGTGCCGAGGACGCGGTCCGGCGCGTGCGGGTCAGTCGATTTCGATTCGGACGGTCGAGCGGCGCCGATAAATTTCGCCGCATCCGAGGCTCGCAAGGATCAGCGTAAGCGCGATGAAGAAGCGTGCCGACAGCGGATGCCATAGCGCGTCGCCCAGAAACGCGAACAGGATCGTCCCCGGTATCATCCCGAGCATCGAGGCGATGACATAATCGCGGAACTCGATAGGCGACGCGCCCGCCAACAGGTTCAGCGCGTTATACGGGATTACCGGCACGATCCGAAGATACAGGATGATGTGAAAACCGTTGCGCGCGATCCTCGCAAGCAGCTTCTCGAATCGTTCCCCGAGCAGCCGCTCAACGAAACCTTTGCCCAAAAGCCGTCCCGCACCGAACGCAACGATCGCTCCGATGTCCGCCCCGAGCATCGAATAGACCGCGCCCCATAGCGAGCCGAACGCAAGCCCGCCCGCGATCGTCATCACTGCGCCCGGCACCAGGAACGACGGCCCGACCGCATACAGCGTCACGAAGGCGAGAGGACCCCATACGCCGAACGAAAGAACCTCGGCCTTTAGCCGGTCCGGATCGCGAAACCATTCGGAATGGCTGTACAGAAGCCATCCGAAGACCAGCCCGATAGCGACGAACGCGGCGATACGCGCCATATCCTGCCATCGCATGCCCCTGCGCGGAGGCCCTGCGGGCGGGGAAATTATCGGTTTGACTGCGGCCATACTGCGCGCCTGGCGGCGATCATGACCCCCTGAAATGCTTCGTTTGTCGAACCTGCGAAAGACTACTAAATTCGGTCCAAATCGCTTTAGACACTTAGCCAAGGATTCTCCCATGAACGAACTCGCCAAGAAAGTGGCCCTGGTAACCGGCGGCGGATATGGAATCGGGAAAAAGATAGCGCTTCGCTACGCCGAGGCCGGCGCACGCGTCGCGATCGCAGCGCGCAGCGTCGAGCCGATGCGCGAAACCTGCGCCGAACTGGAAAAGGCCGGCGCCGAGGCAATCTGGCTCCAGGCCGACGTATCCAAGGAGGCCGACTGCGCGCGGATGGTTGAGGAGACGGTTAAGCGCTTCGGACGCATCGACATCCTGGTCAATAACGCCGGAATCGCCGGGCCGACCAAGCGAATCACCGACATGTCGCTTGCCGAATGGCAGGAAGTGCTCGATATCGACCTGACCGGCGCGTGGCTCGCCTCGCGCGCGGCGATCCCACCGATGGACCGGCAGCGCTCGGGAAACATCCTGATGATCTCCTCGGGCGCGGGACGGCGCGGCTATCCGCTGAGATCGCCCTACGCCGCGTCCAAATGGGCAATGATCGGGCTTACGCAAACGCTGGCCGGCGAATGGGGCGCGCGCGGAATCCGCGTCAACTGCATCTGCCCCGGCGCAATCGAGGGCGACCGTATCGAGCGCGTCATTCGCGCCCGCGCCGAGTCCCTCGGCCAGCCCTACGAGCAGGTCAAGCAGGCATTCGTATCGCAGGCGGCCCTCAGCCGGATGGCGACCGAGGACGAAGTCGCCCGCGTCGCGCTGTTCCTGGTTTCAGAGGCAAGCTCGGGCGTGACCGGGCAAACGATCAACGTCGATTGCGGCAGTATCATGAACTGAGCGAGAGCCGCTGAAGCGAGGAGCCCCAGGCACTGGCGTCCGCGGAAAAATTATTAATCGGGCGCCTCCGCTAGCGCGCGATGTCGTGGTCGCGCACCTCGGCGTCGAAGCCGCTTGCCGAGAGCCGTTCGCGAAGGGCGCGCGCCAGAACCGGCGAGCGATGCCGTCCGCCGGTGCATCCGAGCCCGATCGTCAGATAGCTCTTGCCCTCGCGCCGATAGAGTGGAATCAGCATCTCGAGCAGCCGTCCCACTTCGTCGATGAAACGCTGCGAGTCGGGCTGATTCATCACGTACTGGTGAACGCGGCGGTCGAGTCCCGTCAGCGGCCTCAATTCGGGCACGAAGAACGGATTCGGGATGAACCGCACGTCGAGCATCAGGTCGAGCCCGACTGGGATTCCGTACTTGTAGCCGAACGAGACGATCGCGAGCGCCATCCGCTCGCCGGTTGCCGCGCCCTTCACCCAGGCAGTGACGATTTCGCGCAGTTCGTGGATTGTGGTCGCGGTGGTGTCGATGATGCGGCTGGCGCGCTCGCGCATCTCGGCCAGCGCCTGACGCTCCTCGCGGATGCTTTCGGCGACGCTGATTCCGCCATGGCCCATCGGATGCGGCCGGCGGCTTTCCGAGTAGCGGCGCGTGAGCACCTCGTCCGAGGCGTCGAGAAACAGAATCTCGGGACGGATTCCCTCGCGTTCGAGTTCGGCGAAGATCGCCGGCCACTGCGGAAAGAAAAGTTTCTCGCGCGGATCGATCCCAAGGGCGAGCCCGGCGAAATCCTTGCGGCTCTCGCCGACCAGTTTTACGACGGTCGGCGCAAGTCCGACCGGAAGATTATCCACGCAGTAGAAGCCGAGGTCTTCGAGCACCCGCATCGCGGACGCTCGTCCGGAGCCGGCCGCACCGGTCACGATTATCAGGCGCGGCGCCGCCGCAGTGCCCCTGTTTTCGCCGCCGTTCGCCATAGTTCGGCACCTGGCAGTATCTCAAGCGCGCGCAGGCGCGGCCGGGCACTCAGAACCGGGCGTCCTCTTCCTTGATCAGGCGGAAAATCTCTTCCGCGCCCGCCGCCTCGATCAGCCTCTGCCGAAAGGATGGATCTTTGAACAGCCGCGACACGCGCGCAAGCGCCTTGAGGTGAAGATTCGTAGAGTCCTCGGGCGCCACGAGGACGAAGAACAGGTGTGTCGGGTTGCCGTCGAGCGATTCGAAATCCACTCCCTTGACGTGGCGGCCGAACGCGCCGACGATCCGCTGGACGCCGGGAAGTTTTCCGTGGGGAATCGCGATACCGTCGCCGATCGCGGTGGAACCGAGCCTTTCGCGTTCGGTCAGCACCGCAATCAGGTCTTCGACTCGTATCTCGGGATGATGCGCCGCGAGACCCAGTGCAAGTTCCTGCAAAACCTGGGCCTTGTCCTGCCCGGAAAGTTGCGGCATCACCATCTCGGGAGTCAGGAAATCGGTTATCTTCATCAGTTATCGTTCCGAACTAGCCGTAACCATGTATGTTTCGCCAGCGCAGGGAGCTGGTCAACCCATACCTGGGTGCCCAGGCGCACTTTATTCCCTGTCGCACGATCCTCCCAAGCAAGCAAACAGCCGCGACCGCCCGCGCCTAATCAATGAGCCTCCGCTCGCCGGACCTCGTTCGCGGGTGTTGAGAAAAGCGGAAAATCCGAATGGAAGTATGGTCTCAACACCCTGCGCAAAACGCGGCGTCCTTCCTCAATCTTTTCCCCCGCTCTTTCGCGCAGGGAGACAAGAGAGAGGGAAGCAGGCTGTGATTTATCGCAGCCTGTTAGACCGACTCCGGTTCTTCGGCCGCACCTCCGCCCAGAATTTCCGGCGCGGAAGGCACGCGGGTCTTCTTGGCCGTCATCTTTTCGACGTGCCTCTTGAGCTGACCGCCGATCTTGTCGGCGAGCAGGTCGATCACGGCGTAGAGGTCGCGGTCTTCCTCGACCGCGGTCGCGGCCAGGCGACCCGACTTGAACGTGACCTCTCCCGAGTGCCGATACTTGTCGACCGACAGGATGAGATGCGCTTCGCTGGGACGCCGGAGCGCCTTCGCCACGTGACCGAACTTGCGCTCGGCATACTGGCGAAGCGCATCGGTCGGTTCGACGTGGCGGAAGGTGACCTCCACTTTGAGTTCCGGTACGGCCAGGCGCGCCGCGCGCTTGGCCTTGCGTTCCAGAGCCCTGCTCCTCTTACCCTTGCCCGGCGTGGTCCTCATAATGCGTGACCTCTCAGGCTACACGCGCTAACCGACCCGCTTGCGGCTTGCCGACGGCAGAATTCCCAGCGCCTGTCGGTACTTCGCAACGGTGCGGCGCGCGATATTGATGCTTTCGCGCCGGAGTATTTCGGCGATCGTCTGGTCGGAGAGCGGATCGCCGGGTTGCTCGGCCGCGACCAGACTGCGGATCCTTTCCTTGACCGTCTCGGCGCTTACGTCTTCGCCAGTAGACGCCTTGACGCCCGAGGTGAAGAAGAATTTGAGTTCGAAAATGCCTTGCGGCGTGTGCGCGTACTTGTTCGCGGTGGCGCGACTTATCGTCGATTCATGCATCCCGATGTCTTCGGCCACGTCCTTCAGAACCAGGGGCTTCAGATGGCTGATGCCGTGGTCGAAGAAGGCGCGCTGAAACTTCACGATCGAGCGCGCGACCTTATAGATGGTCTGCTGGCGCTGGTAAATCGACTTGACCAGCCATCTTGCCGAGCGCAGCCGCTCCTGCAGGTATTCGCGCGTCTTCGAGCCGACCTCGCCGTCGTTCATCACCCGCTGGTAATAGCCCGCCAGCCGAAGCCGTGGCACCGCGCTCTGGTTGAGCGTAACCACATAATCGTCGCCCATCTTGTGGATGAACACGTCGGGAATCACGTAGGTGGGCTCGTCGCCGCCGTAGTCGCGCCCGGGCTTGGGTTCGAGCAGCGAGATGACCTTGGCCGCCTGCGCGACGGTCTCCAGCGTCACGCCCAGCGTCTTGGCGATTTCGTTGTAGCGATGCTTTTCGAGCAGGTCGAGATGGTCGGTGACGATTCGGGTCGCCATCGATTCCTCCATCCCGAGATTCCCGAGCTGCAAGCGCAGGCATTCGCGCAGATCGCGTGCGGCCACGCCGGGCGGGTCGAACTGCTGCACGCGCTTCAAGACCCGCTCGACGTTTTCGGTATCGGTCTCAAGTTGCGCGGCGAGATCCGAAAGCGGCGTCTCCAGGTAGCCGTCATCGTTCAGGTTATAGATGATGGTCGCACCGATACGCTGGTCGGTTTCGTTCAGGCTCGACAGCCTGAGCTGCCACATCAGATGATCCTCGAGCGAGGTGCGCGAGGTCAGGGTGTTTTCGAGCGTCTGGCGGCGCTCCTCGTCGGGGTCGGCCGGTTCCGTCTCCTGCCAGTTGTTCGAGTAGTTTTCCATGTATTCGCGCCAGTCGAGCTTCTCGAGACGGTTGAACTGTTCGAGCTCGACGGCGGCGTCGCGCGCCTCGCTCTGGATACCGTCGACGCGCTCTTCCATCGCGGGCATCTCTTCCGTAAGCGGCGCGTCGTCGGCCGCTTCGGCCTTCAACTCGGCCTCCTCGCCGAGCTGGTCTTTCTGCGAGGCGGCCTCGACCTCCTCGATTTCGGCCGAGGTGTTGCCATTCTCAAGCGTCATCTCAGTCGAACTCTGGTCAAGCGGCTCGAGCATCGGGTTCTGCTCGAGTTCCGATTGGACTACGGTCTCCAGCTCGGGCAGCGAAAGTTGAAGAATTTTGATCGCCTGCTGGAGCTGCGGCGTCATCACGAGCTGCTGCCGCAATCGCAGGTCTTGTCCGAGCTTTACTTCAAGCGCCATAGGCCAGATGCCAAAGAATTCACTGGGCGCCTCCGCCCGCCATTACATTATCGGTCGTTTCCTTCTGCTTAGGGAAGATCACCGCGCGCGCATTTTCGACCATGCTTTTTCCGGTATCCAGATGCACGGTTATTCTCGAACCGGTAATCTGGTCGGTCCCGTCATGCACCACCGGGCTGCCCGTCAGGACCACCGTCTGGCGCGCCTGGTTCATCACCGCATGGTCGCCGGTAACCCATCGCGTCCCCTGGCTCATCCGCACGTTGCCGTCGGCAATCAGCTCTTTCATGTCGTTGAAGTCCTTGCCATAGACGACCTTGAGCTGATTGCAGGTGAGCTGCTGCCCGCCATTGGCTTGAATCGCGCGGACATGACCGGAGAAAAGCACGGTCTTGCCCTTGTAATCGAGCGAAAGGGTATCGGACGAAATATTAATCGGTCCCCTGCCCGAGCTCATCGTAAACGCCGAGAAGGGAGAAGGGCCGCCCGCAGTCTCCTTTGAGTCCTTTTTTGCCGAAGTCGCCTTCGCCGAGACGGCTTTCGGCGGCCCGCCGCGATGCGTCTTGGATATCGTGCTCGGCTGACGCGCTTCGGGCGTCGCCGACGGTGAAGCCGCCCATGCCGCGGTTATCGCGCCCGGCCATATCGCAAGGCCGAAAGCTATCACCGCCAGAACGCCAACACGATTCATCGATTCAGCTTTCCCTGGAAGCCGCCGCGCGCGCCGGTTTGGGCGTAATCTCGGTGTGCACCTGCTTTAGCAGCTCGAATTGGCGTATCTTCGGATGCCCTTTCAGCCCCACGCCGGTTATCCTGAGGCCCTGCCCCTCGATTGTAACCTGACCGGGCGCTTTCATCTCGTCCCGGTCGGGAAAAAAAATGATTTCATTCGTGGTCAGCAGGAAATCTCCATAGTGGACCCTCGTGCCGCCGCTGAGATCGGCACGAGTCACGTGATTTCCGCTGAGCGTCAATGCCGCGCGCGGCGCTCGAACCAGTACCTGCTTGCCGTTGTTCGACGCCACGCTGAGATGTGCGTTGGCCAGAATCACGGAGGTCCTGTTTGCGGAATAGCTGGCATCGGTCGCGGTCAGCGTCCATTGAGGTTCGCCCGCCTTCATCTGTACCCAGTGAAAATTATGCGCGTGCAGCAGCGCACCCGGGACAAGGCCCGCGACCTTCGTTATTGAAAGGCTGGACTGGTGATGGACGATATAGACCGTGGCCCCGACCAGCGCCACAAGCGCGACGGCGCCGAATCCCGTCAACACTTTGGCGATCCGTCTGGGACTCATTGCTTGCCGTAATGAAGGCTATCAAGGCGAATTTTCCAAGTAAACGGAGTCTCGCCGAGACAGGGCATTCCGGCAGCGTTCAGGCGTGAAAAAATGATGCTGAGCCTAAATTTGCTAGGAACGATCTGTGATTTCCCGGGCGATTTCGTGGATGCGCTTCAAATCGTCGAGCAAGGCCGGAAGAAGAGCGAGCGGATAGGAGTTCGGCCCGTCGCTGAGCGCGTTGTCGGGATCCTCGTGAACCTCCATGAAAACCCCGTCCACGCCAGTCGCCACCGCCGCGCGCGCTAGCGGCGCAACGAATTCGCGCTGGCCGCCCGAACGTTCGCCGCCCGCACCTGGCAATTGCACGGAGTGCGTCGCGTCGAAGACGACCGGGTAGCCGAAGCCGCGCATGATAGCCAAGGAGCGCATGTCCGAGACGAGATTGTTATAACCGAACGAGGCGCCGCGCTCGGTGACGATCACGCGCCGGTTGCCCGCCGCTTCCGCCTTTTCCACCACGGCACGCATGTCCCAAGGCGCGAGAAACTGCCCCTTCTTCAGGTTGAGCGCGCATCCGGTCAGCGCCGCCTCGTGAATGAGGTCGGTCTGGCGCGAGAGCAGTGCGGGAATCTGGATTACATCCACGACCGCCGCGGCCGCGCGCGCCTGGAACGGCTCGTGAATGTCGGTCAGCACCGCGACTCCGGCCTCGCGCTTCACCTTTTCGAGAATCCGAAGACCCTTGTCGAGACCGGGACCGCGAAACGACTTGTGGCTGGTGCGGTTGGCCTTGTCGAACGAACATTTGAAGACCAACGGATAGCCGGCTTTCAGCGCGATCTCGCGAAGCCGCGTGGCGTGCCGAAGGCAGGACTCCTCGCTCTCGATTACGCACGGCCCCGCGATCAGGACCAGCGCGGGACCGCCGAAGACGACCCCGCCCGCGTTGACCTCGGCTACGCTCACGACACCGACCTGAGCGGATGCACTTTCGTCTCGCGCGCAGCCGTTGCGGCGCGCCGCGCCACGGCAGCCTTGACCAGCCCGCGGAACATCGGATGCGGATCGAGCGGGCGCGACTTCAACTCGGGATGGAACTGGCATCCGAGGAACCATGGATGGCCCCGGAGTTCCATGATTTCGACGAGCCGGTCGTCAGGCGAAACGCCGGTCGCGATAAGCCCCGCCTTTTCGAGCCGCTCGCGGTAGGCGTTGTTCACCTCGTAGCGATGGCGATGGCGTTCGCTGATTCGCGCGCGCCGGTAAAGCGAGTAAGCCAGCGAGCCGGGCTTGAGCACGCACGGCCACGCGCCGAGCCTCATCGTGCCGCCCTTTTTCGTGACGTCCTTCTGCGAGGCCATGATGTCGATCACCGGATCGGGCGTATCGGCCGCGATCTCAGTGGAGTTGGCGCGTTTGAGTCCGAGCAGGTTGCGCGCCGCCTCGATAACCATCATGTGCAGCCCGTAGCAGATCCCGAGAATCGGCACCTTGTTCTCGCGCGCATAACGAATCGCGCGAATCTTGCCCTCGGTGCCGCGTTCGCCGAATCCGCCGGGAACGATAATCGCGTGCGCCTGGGCGAGACGCTGCGCCGCGTCCTGCTTTTCCAGTTCCTCGGAGTCGACGTAATCGATTACGACTTTGGCCTCGTTCGCGATCGCGCCGTGCTTTATCGCTTCGTGCAGGCTCTTGTACGAATCGACCAGGTTCACATACTTGCCGACCACCGCGATATTGACGGTTACCTTCGGATTCTGCGCGGTCTTGACGATCCGGCGCCATTTCGCGAGGTTCGGCGCGCCGGTCCAGATGTTGAGCTTCTCGACGACGCGCTGATCGAAGCCTTCTTCATGAAATCGCAGCGGCACCTCATAGATGGTTTCGACGTCGGCGGCCGCGATTACGCAATCCTCCTCGACGTTGCAGAAATGCGCGATCTTCGCCTTCACCTTCCTGTCGAGCGGCCGCTCGGACCGGCACAGCAGAAAGTCGGGCTGGATTCCAAGCCCGGTCAGTTCCTTGACGCTATGCTGGGTGGGCTTGGTTTTCACTTCGCCCGCGGTCGGTATGAACGGCACCAGCGTTAGATGGACGTAAAGGACGTTCTCACGCCCGAGGTCCCACCTGAACTGGCGAATCGCTTCCAGGAACGGCAGGCTTTCGATATCGCCGACGGTGCCGCCGATCTCGACGATGCAGAGATCGGCGCCTTCGGCGGCGTCTAGGATGCGCCGTTTGATCTCGTCGGTGATGTGCGGAATGACCTGCACGGTCGCGCCGAGATAGTCGCCGCGGCGCTCCTTCTGAATAACCGTGTCGTAGATCTGGCCGGTGGTGCAATTGTTGCGCCGGCTCATCGTGGTCCGCACGAACCGTTCGTAGTGCCCGAGATCGAGGTCGGTCTCGGTGCCGTCGTCGGTGACGTAAACCTCGCCGTGCTGCGTTGGGCTCATCGTGCCAGGATCCACGTTGATGTAAGGATCCATCTTGAGCATCGTGACCTTGAGGCCGCGCGCCTCGAGCAGCGCGCCAAGCGACGCGGCGGCGAGCCCTTTGCCGAGTGACGATACGACGCCTCCCGTGACAAAAATAAATTTCGTCTTGCCCCGTTCCATCTTCTGACCCTCCCCCACTCTAGCCACCAACCGCTTCGACGTGACGGGCCCGTTCCAGGTCCGCCGCGGTATCGACCTCAACGGGGGGACGCACCGAGGCGACCACCCGAATCCGATAGCCGTTCTCGAGCGCGCGCAATTGTTCGAGCTTTTCGATCTTTTCGAGCCTGCCCGCTTCCATCGCGGCGAACCGCATCAGGAAAGCGCGCCGGTAAGCGTACACGCCGATATGGCGCAGCGCACCCGGCGCCACCCCTTCGAGATCGCGCGCGAACGGAATCGGGCTGCGCGAGAAATAAAGCGCGTCGCCCGAAGCGCCACATACCACCTTGACCACGTTGGGATTTCGCCACTCCTCGGCGTCGGCTATCGGCGTCGCGAGCGTCGCCATGTCGAGCGCGGCGTCGGCGGTCATCGCGGCCGTCAGATTGTCGAGATCCTGCGGGGCAAAAAACGCCAGATCCCCCTGAACATTAAGATATATTCCGGCGCCAACGGCGCGAGCGACTTCCGCGATTCGGTCGGTGCCGCTCTGATGCGCCGGCGAAGTCATCATCGCCTCCCCACCCGCCGCGCGCACCACGGCGGCGATGCGCTCGTCGTCGGTGGCAACAATAACCCGCGCAATCGAGCGCGCCGCGCACGCCTGGCGCCATACCCGCACCACCATCGGCACGCCGCCAATATCCGCCAGCGCCTTTGCGGGCAGACGCGAAGAGGCGTAACGCGCGGGGATTACCGCGATCACCGGCGCCGCTTCCAAGGGCGTTTTCCGCTTGTTGGAACTGAAAACCGAGGGGGCACGATCATTGGTAACCGGCCCCGGCGCTCTTGTCAATTTTGCCCGGAACGTTTACCAACAATGCCCACCGCCAGCCCGGAAATCGTAGCGGGACCGCGGACTTTTCCGGCTGGAACGGGCGGCTAACGTCCTGCTCGCCAGCGCTTCTTGATCATGCGCCGCCTGCGGCAGCGTAGCTGGCTCACCGAAGTGCGCCGCTTGCGCGCGAGCCGTCGATTGTGCCGATTACGCTTGCGAGCAGCCTGGTTCATTGGGCCTCCTGCTGGTTCATTGGGCCTCCTGATGGTATGCGGCGGGCGATTCGCCGGTAAAACCGTCTCGCGCCCGCGCGTCGACCGAGACCGTAACCGGGCTGAGAGCGTCAACTTCCGCCAGAGTTTCGCCCTGATCCTGCACCAGCACCTGACCGAGACTCTCGCCGCTTCGGACCGGTCCGTTCACGACTTGCGGTACCCGATAGGCCAGGTCGATTGAATCCGCATCGGCCTTCGGCACCACAACCTTGACGGCGTGCGCGACAACCGGGTTTATCGCAAGCCCTGACCTAACTTGGACTAGCACCGGAATCGACTGCCCGCGCTTCAATACCGCAACCGCAGTGAAGTTCTGGAACCCCCAGTTGAGAAGCCTGGCCGCCTGCGCGAAGCGCTGCTGATTGGACGGCGCGCCGAGAATCACCGCGATAAGCCTCAGGTTGCCGCGCTTGGCCGTGGCGGTCACATTGAAGCCGGCCTGAAAGGTGAACCCGGTCTTGAGACCGTCGCATCCAACGAAGTGGCCGATCAGATGGTTGGTGTTGTGCAGTATGCATACGCCGCCGTCGAAGGGCGTTTGCTCGCGGCTCGACCATCGCAGCAAATTGGTTTGATGGATAAGTGCGCGGGCCACCGTGGCCAGGTCGCGCGCGTCGGTATGATCCACGTCGTGGCCGGGCCGAGGCGGCAGACCATCGACGGTGTGGTACTCGGTATTCGTCATCCCGAGTTCTCTCGCCTGTTCGTTCATCAGAAGGACGGCGGCTTCCACCGACCCGGCGATTTTCTCCGCTACCGCCACGGCGGCGTCGTTGGCCGACTTGATGAGCGCCGCCTTCATCAGCTCGCCGAGCGGATATACCTGTCCCTCGATCAATCCAAGCCGCGAGCCTTCGGTATGAGCGCTGCGTTCGGAGATCCGCACCGGGGAATCAAGAGTGAACTCGTCGGCTTTTATTTTTTTGTACGCCACCAGAAGCAGCGTCATCTTGGCCATCGAGGCCGGCGGCCATTGCATCTCGGAGTTTTTTTCGAAGAGAATCCTTCCTGTGTCGGCGTCCTCAAGAAGCGCGGCGTGGTACATAACGGGCTCGGGCTTCGCCCCGCTTCGCATCACAAGATGGTGGCGGCGATGCCAATGCCCGCGGGAACGGGCACTCGCCGTCGCCGGCGTTACCAGCGCGCATCCGGCAACGACGAGCAGCAGAGCGAGGATAACCTGGGAAGAGATTGGCTGTCGCGTGGCAGTGCCGGTTCCGCTCACGATTCTTCTCCCCAGGGACTGGCCCGTCGCGCTCAGGGCGCGCGTTCGACCGTCCGACGTTGGTCGATCAATGTTTTCTTGGCGTGCTCGCGCACAACCTGTTCTAGGATCGCGAGGTTTTCACGAGCCGGGGCGTAGCCCGGATCGCTTTGCTCGAGCGAGGCCCATTCCTCATGGGCAAGCCGGTATTTGCCCTCCTCAGCGTAGATCGTGCCCAAGGTGTTGCGCGCGTCGAGCTGATTCGGGTCGAGCTCGATCGAGAGCAGGACTTCCTGCTTCGCCTGGTCAAGCATCCCGAGCCGCTGGTAGGCAATGCCGAGATTGAAATGGGTCTCGGGCCGGTCGGGTCCGAGCAGTGTCGCAAGCCTGAGCACCTGCATCGCCGCGTGCAGGTTCCTCGTTTCGAGATAGAGCAAGCCGAGGTTAAGAAAGAGCTGCCAGTCATCGAGGCCAAGCTCGATCGCCTGCTGGTATTGCTGAAACTCCTTCTTGTGCTCTCCCATCAGACCGTAGGCGAAGCCCAGATGGTAGTGCGCGAGTGCGTTGTCCGGATGTTCCTTGATGACCTGGAGATGGCGACGAATCGCTTCAGGATAGTCTTCCATTCCGAGGAAATAGTCCGCCAGCGGATCGCAGACTTGATCATCCTGCGAAGCCGCGCTCACCGCGGCGCGAGCCGGCCATTGGATCGCCAGCACGATGGCGATGACTATCGCGAGCCCCAATCCTCGAAGGGTGCCCAAAGTCTTAAACTTCCGCAGTCCCAGTGTTTCCGGAAGCTGGTTCAAATGCTAGCAGGAAAACTTGCCTGACAAAAAGCGCGACCGCGCGAAGAGATGTTTCCAAGAACGGATTGGCGCCTGGGCCGAGCGCGCCGGAGAGCCGATCGGGCGCGTTGACTCGAGACCTTTTCGCAAACGAGGCCCAGGAGGTCTTGACATCTTCTCGTCAGAACCGCGCTGCTCGGTCATCTGCCCGCTCTCGGCGGACGGCCGAGCCCCGGGCTGCGAAGGCTGACCCTCGGGCTTAGCGCTGGACTGTGCCTGCGCTGGCGCGCATGCCGCGTCACATCCGATATGTGTGCCGGAATCAACGGGCTCACGTTTCAGTTCGTCGGCTGGTGTAAATCGATAGCGGCGTGAAAACGAAAACGCGCAACCCTGATGCGGGTCGCGCGTTCTCGTTGCACCAATTCGAGGATCGAAACGAACCCGTTCCGCCCTCTGACAGCGACGGCCTTACTTCTTCTTCGTGGCAGCTTCTTTCGCCGACTTCTTGGCCGAAGTCTTCGTCGACTTCTTGCTCGCCTTGTGGGTCACCTTGGCCGTAGCGTGATGGGTGCTGTGCTTCTTGCTCGCGGCAAATGCCGGGGCGCTCAGAGCGATTGCAAGCATGGCCGCAGCCAGGACGGAAAGCGTACGCTTCATCATTTGGGTCTCTCTTTCTCCGTGGAATCGTCGATCCTTGGCGAATCGCGCTGGGGAGCGAATGCGATTCTTGTGCCATCGCGTGCCGTTACAGAAAAATTAAAGGTTTTCGACGCCGCACCGGTCCTGCTTAGACCAATTCGTCAAACCGGCAACCGCTTTTCGGTTAATCGGAAGAGCGCCCGGAGGAATGCACCGATTCACTGTTGCGATCGGAATCAGATTCGGCCCTGAGTTCTCCGCGCAAGGCGAACAACTCTTTGAAGGCGCGCAAGATAACACGGAGATTCGCCCCCGACTGCTCGCCGACCAGGCGCGGCAGATGCTTCACGTCCACCTCATCGACCTTCGCTCCACGCGCCACCAGCCGCGCCATCAGCTCAGTCGAGATCATCGCGCCCTTCGCGCGGAGTTCGAGCCCGTCGAGCAGATCACGGCGCATCAGCTTGAAACCGCAATCTATATCCGTGATACGGACGTCGAAAAGACGTCTGACCAGCCACGTCCACGCCTTGCCGTTGAAACGGCGCATCAGATGGTCGGCGCGGCGGGCGCGCCGTCCGACCACGACGTCGAAGGCCGGAACTCGCGCGGCGAGCAGTTCCACATCGGCGGGATCGAATTGGCCGTCGCCGTCGCATAACAGCACGTAGGGCTCGCGCGCCGCGCGGATTCCGGAGATCACCGCGCCGCCGTAGCCACGGTTGACCTGGTGATGAACCACTCTGACATGGGGATCTTCGGCGGCGAGGCGATCGGCGATTTCGCCGGTGCGGTCGCGGCTGCCGTCGTCGACCACGATTACCTCGTAGCTGTCGGCGAGCCGGGGCAGTTCGCCGAGAAAGCCGCGGACCACGCGTTCGACATTGCCCTCTTCATTGTGCGAGGGCAGAAAGACGCTGAGGCCCTTAAGACGCTGCTCCTGCCGATTCACCACTTTAGCCGGCGAGGCGTACTCTCCCTGTTTCTCACAGCGCCGCCAGCCCCATCTTCCGCGCAGGGTAAGCCGTCGTTTCGGGGCTTAGTCGCCAATCGACCGATAACCGCCGCGGAAGAACAAGAGCGGTTTGCCTTCACGAGTTTCCGCTTCCTGCACTTCGCCGACATAGATGGTGTGATCGCCGCCCTGGTAAGCGTCGACGATACTGCATTCGAGATAGGCAAGCGCGCCGTCGAGAATCGGGGCTCCGTTGGCGCCAAGCCGGTAAGCCACTCCCTGGAACTTGTCGCCGCCGCTCACCGCGAACTTGCGCGACAGCATCTCCTGATCGTCGCCGAGAATGTTGACGGTGAAGACCTTGCTGTCGCCGAAGCAAGGATAGGATTCGCATTTCTTGTCCACACACACCAGGACCAGCGGCGGCGTCAGCGAAACCGACGAAAATGCGTTCGCGGTCAGGCCGTGAAGTTCGCCGCTGCTCGCATGCGTCGTAATAATTGTCACGCCGGTCGCAAAGTGCCCCATCACCCGGCGCAATTCGTTCTTATCGATCGGCATCAGGCATCTCCCGCGCGCGCGAATGCTAACAGAGGCAATCGTAAAGCGTCAATTAGGCTCCGCCGCGCAGGCCCGGGAAGTCAATCCCATCCGGTTCTGTCCCGCTTCACGACCTCCCTGCCCCCCAGGTACACGTAGTCGAGGTCGAGCGAAGTCAGCGGCCGCTCGTTCGCGTTTATCCGCGCTCCCGCAATCTCGGCGATAAACAACGTATGATCCCCGGCCACCGTGGTCTGCGTGACTTGCGCCTCTATGACGACTGCCGCAAGCTTAAGCCACGGCACGCGCAGCTTCGGCGAAAGCTCGTAGCCGAGCTGCTCGAGATTGTCCGGACGCCGCGCGCGCGATGAGTAGAAGTAATCCTCAAGCGTCTTGCCGCGATGCCCGAGGACGTTGAAGCCGAATACGCCGGTCCGCGCCACGATGGCACGCGAGAAATGGCTGTTGTCGACTGCGGCCATGAAAAGAGCAGGCTCTCCCGAGACCTGTGTTACCCACGACGACGACATCCCGTGGCGTGTCGCGCCCTCGGCGACGGTCAGCACATAGATGCCAGTGGTCAGTGAAGCGAGTGCCTGTGCGACGATGTTATCCATGGCTGGAACCTCGGCTCGGCGGCTGACAAGCGCGCCGGCGCAAATATAACCTTGACATTTGACGCCACGGCCCGTGATTCTCACAATAGTCAGTTGGTAGTTTGGGCTGCGATGGCTGAGACGTTGAGACGGCTGTTGTCGCTGGCGATGGCGGGTCTGCTTGTGACCGTCATCGCGCAACGAGCTTACTGCGCCGCCAGGGCCAACGATGGCAGCGCGCCCTCCGTACCGACCCCGCCAGTCCAGACGCGCGCTCACCCGGCCTCGACTCCGGCCGCCTCGGCCTCGCCGGCTGCGGTCTCGGCCTCAACTCTCGCGCCGAAAGCCGCCGAAACCGCGGGTATCAAGCATGTCGTCCTGCGCGCGCCCGAGAGCCATGGCGCAACGGCAGTTCCCGCCACGCTCACTCCGGGTGAGATTCTCTACAGGCGCGCCGACGAAACCGAGCGTCACGATCCGGTCAACTGGTCGGTGATGGTCTACAAGTCGCGCCATGAGCTGATTGTCTATTTCGAAGGACGGTTGCTGAAAAAGTACAGCGCGGTCTTCGGACGCAACCTGATACCGGGGCGCAAGGAGTGGTCCGAGGACCGGCGCACGCCCGAGGGCGTCTACAGCATCATCCGAAAAGAGCCGAGCTTCCGTTTCCACTGGTTTCTGAGGCTCAACTATCCGAACTTCGTCGACCGCCAACGTTACAAGCTGCTGCGCGCCGCGCATGAAGTGCCGGAGGTGGACGGCCACGTGCTGGGAGTCGGCGGCGCTATTGGAATTCACGGAACCGACGTGCCCGTGCTCAACCAGGGGCTGGTCAACTGGACCACCGGATGCATCTCGGTGAGCAATCGCTCGATCGACGAACTCGATCGGCTCCTGCCGGTCGGCACACTTGTGATAATCAGTCATTAGCAGGCTGGGCCTCATCCTGGGGCCGCCGCGCCACTGATTAAGGAGAACGACCGTGCAGCCGCTCACCGGTGAGTACAACTTTACGCGCCTTGAAACCGTCGTCTACGGACCCGACAAGCTGAATACGCTCTCGCACCATCTCAAGCGCCGCGGCGCGAGCCGCGTGATGGTGGTAACGACCAGAACACTCGGGCGCTCGAAGCTGCTCGATCGGGTCAAGGCGGCGATCGGCGACACGCTCGCCGGAGTTTTCACTGAAACCGCCCAGCACGCGCAATCGCGCACGATCGAAGCGCTAATCGAAAATGCGCGCCGCGTGAAAGCCGACGCCTTCGTGAGTTTCGGCGGCGGGACGCCGATCGACAGCGCCAAGGTGGCCGCGATGGTTCTGCTCGGGGGCAGGATGCCGCGCGGGATGGAACTGTACGCGCAGGCGGCCGACGGCGAACGCGATTTCCTCCACATCGCGATCCCGACCACGCTATCGGCGGCCGAGTTCACGCCTTTTGCCGGCGCCACCGATGAGAAAACCCGAGAGAAGCACGGCGTCGGCGACCCGCGTCTTCAGCCCAGGGTGGTAATCCTCGATCCAACGGTAACCACCGAAACGCCGGCTTGGCTTTGGGTCGGCACCGGCATGCGCGCGCTCGATCACGCGGTCGAAGGCGCCTATTCGCGGCGCCAGAACCCGGTCAGCAACGCGCTCGCGGCCCGCGCGATAGCGCTTCTCGTCGCGCATCTGAAGCCGTCGCTTTCCACCAGCGGCGAGGACGAGATGTACCATCGCGGGCAATGCCAGATCGCCGCGTGGCTCTCGATCTTCGGCGGGACCAACACGCGCTTCGGAATCTCGCACGCGCTTGGCCATCAGATAGGCCCGATGTGGGACGTGCCGCACGGCTTCACCTCGTGCATCACACTCGCGCACGTGATGCGCTTCATGGCGGATATCGCGCCCGGGCGGTTCGGTCCGATTGCGGAAGGTTTCGGAGTGCGGTTCGATGCGGACAATCCGCGTCCCGGCGCGCTCGAATGCGCCGAGCGCGCCGCGCGCTTCATCGCCGGGTTCGAGGTTCCGACCCGGTTGCGCGATGTCGGAGTTCCCGAGGGCGAACTGGCGCGCATCGCCAACACGGTCCTGGGCGAAATTCGAGTCGCTCAGACCGTCGATCGCGAAGTGAAGCACGAGGAGCTTCTCGCGCTGCTCAAGGCGGCCTACTGAAGCCGTGCCCGGGATGATGACAAATAATGGATGGCTCGGGGTTGCGATCCCCTATTCAACGGGCGGCAATAATCTGGCCGACGTCCGACGTGTCTCGGACGAAACGCTCGAAGGCTCACATTCGGTGCGCCTCGGCGGTCATCCGCTCAAAGACGGCCCGACGCCGCGGCGATTGTTCCACGGTCACGGACCGGTTTGCGGCGTTCCACCCAGCGAATAAGGATTGTTCCGCTCCAGACTCCAGACGCCACCTCGCGAGGACGCGGCAGCGCCTGAAGTCCCCGTGCCCGGCTCGGGAACCGTGATTTCTCCTCCGCCCGTCATCGGAACCGAGATATCCCCGCTCGACTCAGGAACCGTGGCGCCCGCGTACGAACCGGCGGTCTGCGATCCGGAGGGTTGCGAATAAGAACCGCCGGTCGCATAGTTCGGCACGGGAGCGGGACCGGCAATCCCCTGCGCGAGAGAAACCCCCGCGCCCCAGGCGAGCATTGCCGCGGCGGCAATCGCGACGCCGGCCACGAAAGCGAAAAACCTCGAAGCGTAGCGCATCGATAACCTCTCAGCGGCGCGCCGCGGATCTGCCGGAACTCCGGTGCAATTCGCCAAGGCGCCGTCGCAACCGGATTGTAGCGCGGCGCGCCGACAATTTCCTCTTGCAGGCTGTTGAGAACATGGTTCCATCAAGATCGTGTCTTTCATTTTTCTCGACAGGCTGTTTGCGGCAGGTTTGGCTTTCGTGGCGCGAGAAGTTAGTTATTCCTGTCGCAAGCCTCGAAAATCATTCGTGAGGTGATCCTCGATGGGTGCGGAAGAGAACAAACGTATTGCGATCGAAACCTGGAGCGCGATGGGCAAGGGGCGGCTCGACACCGCGATGGCGAACATGTCGGACAACGTGAGCTGGCTCGTGCCTGGCACCACTCCCGGCGTTTCGGGCGTAAAGCGCGGCAAGGAGGAGATCAGGAAGTTCATGTCCGGGATCGGGCAGGTCTTTCCGGAGGGGCTTCAGAGCGAGATTCGAAAAAGTTACGCGGACGGCGACACGGTGATTCTCGAACTGGTCAATCGCGGCAAGGTCGCCAATGGCAAGTTTTATGAGAATGACTACTGCTTCGTCTTCGAATTCGAGGCGGGAAAAATTCGGCGCATCCGGGAATACGTCGATACGCAAAAGGCCAAGGAGATCCTGTTCAGCTAGCCGCGGACGACCGATGGCCTTCTCGGCGAATCGGGCGATTTGCCGAATCGCATAGACGCGCATTGCCGGTCAATGGCGGGATGATTCCTCCTGCAGCAGGAAAGCAATGTCATCTCGCCATGGCGGGCTAATCCGCGCGCGCTCCGCCGCGGACGAACAATGCGTAAACCGGCACGCCGCTGAGCGCAATCAGCAATCCCGGCCAGGTGTAGTAAGGCTTCACAATCAGCAGATCGATCATCATCGCGATCGCCGCCACGATATAGGCGGCCGGAACCAGTGGATATCCCACGACCCGGTAAGGCCGCAACGCGTCAGGGCGCTTGATACGGAAAAGAAAAACCGCCGCGACGGTGAAAACATAGAATAGCAACTGCGCAAACATCACATAGTCGAGCAGTTGCGAATAACTACCTGAGATCGTCAAGGCCGAAGCCCACGCGCCCTGAATTATCAGAGCGAAGGAGGGCACGTGCGCCGCGTTGACGCGCCCTCCCGCCGAAAAAAACACGCCGTCGCGCGCCATCGCGTAGATCACCCGCGCACCAGTCAGGATTATCCCGTTCGCGCATCCGAACGTCGAGATCATCACCAGCAGCACGGTTATTATGACGCCGGTTCCGCCCCACACCGTCTGCATCGCGGCCGCGGCGACCCGGTCGGAAGTCGCGTACGCAATACCGCGCGAGAACAATTCGGGAGCATTGGGGGTGCCGCGCGCCGGAAGCTCGCACAGATAGGCGACGTTGGTCAGCAGGTATAGGACGATTACGAGACCGGCGCCAAGCGTAAGCGCGAGCGGAAGATTGCGCCGGGGATTCTTCACCTCGGACGCGGCAAAGGTGACATTCGCCCACGCATCCAGCGAGAACAACCCGCCCACCATCGCGGCACCGAACGCACCCGCGTACGAGAGTGACATCGGACGCGAACCGAAGAAGACTTCAAGGCTGGAAAAATTCGCCTTGAGCGCTTCAGGGTTGCGCGCGAGCAGGCATCCCATCACGATTATGAACAGAAGCGAGAGTACCTTGGCGCTGGTGAAGACGTTCTGAACCAGCTTGCCCAGGTCGAGTCCGCGCAGATTCGTCCACGTGAGCAGCACGATCACCGCGATCGCGCCGAGCCGCTCGCCCGAGAGTCCGATAGTTCCGATTCCGAACCACAGATTCGAACCGAGCCCCGGCCACATCACGCCCGCAAATTTGGCAAACGCGACGGCGACCGCCGCGATCGTGCCGGACTGAATAACGAGCAGCAGCGTCCATCCGAACATGAATGCGAACAGCCCGCCGTACGCCTCGCGAAGATAAACGTACTGTCCGCCCACCTCCGGCATCATCGCGGCAAGCTCGCCACAGGAAAGCGCGCCCGCGATCGTCATCAGGCCGCTCACGATCCATACGGCAAGCAGCGCGCCCGGCGAACCCACCTGGCGGACTATATCGGCGGACACGATAAAAATTCCCGAGCCGATCATCGAACCGGCAACAATCGTCACCGAGTCGAACAGGGTAAGACCGGGTTTGAGGCCCTCCGGGCCGTGGGAACCGGGAATCTGCGGAACAATTTCGGCCATGGCGGCGCTATACTAGCAGCACGCTCAGGCCTGGACGCATCCCGCCGGGCACATTAGCGGCATCGCTGGCCGATCTTGACTTTAGCCGCAAATTGGCTCTGTCACTGGATAGGTGGTTGTGCTGACAAGGAGGCGCCAATGGCAAGAACAAAAGGCTCTCTCGGACATCGCAAGACCGCAAAACCCCGGCCCAGGACCGCGAAAGTTCCGCGAAGGAAGGCTGCGGCGAAAAAGAGCGCCGTTTCGTCCGCCCAAGTGGTCAAGCTGCGCAAGGTGGTGGAGGATCTCAAAAAACGCCTGGAGCGCGAGGCCAAGGCGCGCGGAATCGACGTCAAGGCGCTCAAGAACATGCGTCAGCTCCGCGATCGCGCGCTTGAGCAGATAAGCGTCCTCAAGAAACAGGGCTCGGAGCTTTCCCGCCAACTCAAGCAGGCGCTCAGCGACGCCGACAAGCGCGAGCAGGCCCGCCGTCAGGCGCTGGCCAAAATCGAGGAGCTGCGCGCCGAGATTGCGCGCCGAAAGGACGAGATTGCGCGCAAGTCGCAGGAACTCGCACGGCTCGCGCGCGAGTCGGCTGAACGCGCCAAAACTATCGTTATGAGTGAGCCGAGCGCGCCGCCGGAGCCGTTTCCACCCGAGCCGCCTCTGGAAGCGCCGGAGCGTGAAACTACGTCCGAGAATCCGCCGGAGTCGCGCGATTCACACGACTGAACGATCGGAAGCCGAATTTCAGCGCGATGCGGCAGGAGCCCTCGCATCGTTACAGAACGCGAGAAAACTGCGCGGGGCACACCTCGACGTTGAAAAGGCGAGGGCTGGATTGTGTCCGGCCTCTGCCCCTTTCGCGGCGCAGAGGCCGGAGTTTCAGACTTGATTACGGAGCAGCGGGGCTCGCCGCCGGAGAGGCTTCGCCCGCCGGGCTCGCAGCCGGGCTGGCTTCAGCCGCAGGGCTGCTTTCAGCGGCCGCAGACGCACTGGCCTCGGGAGCCGCCGGCTGTTCCTCGTGCTTGGCGCATCCAGCCGTTCCCAGGAACATCGCGAGTAACGCCAGGAGCAGGGTTTTGCGCATCGCTTCCTCCTTCGATACCTCGGCGCTTCACCGTCAGCGCAAAAATGGAAACGCGCAAAGGATACTGTACGAGAATCTTAACTTCAAGCGCGACGGCATCTAGCACATACTGCACGTCTCGCCAGCTTCGCAAGCTCGGGTGATAATTTGACGTGAGCTTCGAAGTCTGTATTATCGGAACCATCGCTATCGTTGAGGAGGCGGAGTTGGCTGGGTGGCGATGGTTCTCTGATCGAGGAAACACGGCAGGTTCTTTCAGGCGCGATCAGGTCGTGGAACCTGAGCTCGATATGGCCAGGATTTCTCCACGGCCTTCGCCTTTCACAAGCAATCTGATGAAAGTCGTGCGATGGCTCGCGCCGGAGGGACGCCCGACCGGCGCACCGATGCGCTCGGTGGCGCGGGAACTCGAAGAGGAATTTCCGTCCGGAGAGTGATGACCGCGGGTTCGGTTCGCCGAATCCGCAGGTACGGAGACGAACGTCGATGGGGGTAATCGAACGTATCGCCAGTAATGCTCCGTGGGAGCCGATTTTCGGCTACTCTCGCGCGGTCAAGGCGGGGGAGTTCCTGGCGGTTTCGGGCACTACCGCGACCGACGAGCGCGGGCTTCTTGTGGGCGCCGGGCAAATGTACGTTCAGGCGCGCCAGGCGCTGCTCAACATCAAGGCGCACGTCGAGCGTGCCGGCTTCAACATCGCCAATGTCATTCGCACCCGCGTCTTCACCACCGATATTTCGCGCTTCGCCGAGATCGCTCGCGCACACAGGGAGATTCTCGGCAGCAATCCCCCCGCTTCCACGCTGGTCGAGGTGAAAAGCCTGGTGCATCCCGAGATGCTCGTCGAGATCGAGGCCGACGTGTGGGCCGGAGCCGCCGAAGGCCCGGTCAATCCCGAAGCGAAGGTCGCGCCCACCGGTGCGGCGCAAAAGCGGCCTGGCGTGGCGGCGCCGAAGGCGAAGGCCGCCGGGCCAAAAGCCGCGGCTTCGCCCAAAGGACGCGCGCGTCCGCGCCGTCGAAAATAGCAATCGTCACGACGAAGAATCGGAAGCGCTCGCGCCGTCTGTCGCGCGGGACTGCTTCGGCACGCGCCGAAAACTACGGCAGCAATGAGGCCGCGTGGATCGCGCGAAGACCGAGCGCCGAGTTGAACGCGGTCATCGCCGCCGACATATACGGCTGGGGATAGATTCCGATCAGGATTGTGCCGAGTGCGGCGAGCGCGATCGCCGTCACCAGCGCAGGTTTCGCGCTCATTGAAGG
>JAKAVC010000055.1 GCA_021817345.1 Deltaproteobacteria bacterium
GCTTGCGCATGGCGGAGCACCTTCCACCAATCAAGGCGAATGGGGACCTCGTCCCGCACCGGGGGCTGCCGCGGAAGGAACGGGGACAGATCTCGTTATGATCATCGCTCTAATTGTCATTCTTCTGATTATTTCGACCGTCGTGGTCGCTGCCTTCCTGTACTACATAATGGGCAAGCGCGAGGCCGAGGCGGAGCTCAGGCGCGACGTCGATGAGGCCGATGTTGAACGCTACCAGAGCATCCGCGACCGGCTGCGCCTGCTGATCGGTCCGTTTCCTCTGTCGATCGCGCTGCACGTTCTACTGCTCCTGTTCCTTATCATCACGGTTCACGAGCAGCGCGCCCGCGAACTGATCATGGTCAATCTCGAAGCGGGCGGCGGCGGGGGCAGCGCCAATGAGATGCAGGACCTCGACATTCCAGAGGTTCCGATGCCCGATCAGATGCAGCAGATGAGCCAGCCCCAGCAGGTCGACACGCAGGCGGTCGGGCTCGCCAGCGATTACGTTCGCGCGGCGGGCGGCGGCGGCATCGGCATCGGACGCGGCGGCGGCATGGGCTCGGGCTACGGGCGCGGAATCGGCGCCGGTTTCGGCGGGTTCATCGGCGAGTTGCGGCGCAAAGGCCTCGACGTGGTCCTGGTGATTGACGGCACTGGCTCGATGAAGCTCATCATGGCCGACGTGCAGAACAAGATGGCGGCGCTGGTCCATGCGATCCATCGCCTGGTTCCAATCGCGCGCATCGGAATCGTCGTTTTCGGCGGAGTCGGTGAAAAACTCGATGTCCAGCCGCTAACCCTCAACCCGCAGACGCTCATCACGTTCCTTCAGAATGTCAAGGCTCATGGCGGCGGCGAATGGAAGGAAAACACCTACGGCGCGATCCAGATGGCTATCCAGCGGATGGATTGGAAGCCGTACGCCAAGAAGGTTATCGTGCTGGTGGGCGACTCGCCTCCGCATAACAAGGATTTCGAGCCACTGCTCGCGATGATCAAGAATTTCCACAACAACATGAACGGCACCTTCAACACGGTCGACGTGGCCCAGGAAGAGCACGAGCGGTTCGAGCGCGAGTTCTGGCTCAAGGTGCATCACGAGCTGCCGCCGAAAATCTCGCCGCTGCCGGAATTCTATCAGCAGACGCGCGCGGCCTATCAGGTTCTGGCGCGGGCCGGCGGCGGTGCGATGCGCAGCCTGACGCACAACGTCCATATCAACCAGCAGGTGCTGATCCTTGCTTTCGGCCAGGAATGGAAGGCGCAGGTCGCCGCGTTCGGTCGTGGCATAACCTCCTCGCAGTAGCGGTGATGCGCGATTTTTCCCTGGATGTTCGGATGACGATACTATGAGAAGGTTTGCGGGCGCGGCCGCCAAAGCGGCCGCGTTTTTTTTCCTCATCACGGCGGCTGCGGCAAATGCCTTCCAGATGCGGATGACGCGTCAGCCGCCGAACATCTCTCCCAAACTTCGCCAGGAGCTTTCCGATCGCGTCTCCGACGAAATGCAGGAGTATTTCGCCCGGGAGGAGAGAAAGAAAGAGGACAAGCAGCCCTACGTCGATCTCCAGACCAGGTGCGAATACCTGCCCAACTGGGGCCGCAATGGACAGGTCGTCGTCAGCGTGAAATTGGGCGGGGTCGAGTACGACCCGACTAAAAGCGGAAGCAGCATGGGCGGGGCCACCGGCAGGCTCAAGTATCTCGTCTTCACCTACCGGCTCGAACACGGCAAATGGGTTGAGATAGCCAAGCCACGATGGGAAAGCCAGTATCTCGGCCGCCATGCCGCTTCGGAACTCACCGAGCATACCCATCGCGCCGACGAGATAAAGGCCGCCGAAGAGGCCGCGGCCAAACGCAAGGCCGAGGCGCTCGAAGCCGAAAAGAAAAAAGCCGCGCTCAACCAGGCTTCGAAGAGCAATTTCGGCTCGGATGAAGGTCCGGTCGCTTACGGCCCAGGCTCGTCGCCTTCGAAACCGAGCGCCCAGCCGCAATCGAAATAGCCGCGCGACTTCGCAAGCTGCCGCGCTCGCCCGCTGGTCGCGCTTTTTATCGGTTTCGTCAGTCCGCCGATGAGGCGGCGGCGCGCCCAGCGGTCGCGTTCTGTGCGACCCGGCTGTGATGGCGGCCGTAGGCGAAATAGATGACCAGCCCGATAGCGAGCCAGCCGAAAAAGCGCACCCACGTGATTGGGTCGAGACCGGTTATCAGGTAGAGGCAGAATCCCGCTCCGAGCAGCGGCACCGCCGGAACCAGCGGCGTCCTGAACGGGCGAGGAGTGTCCGGATCGATGCGGCGCAGCACCCAGATGCCGAGGCATACCAGAATGAACGCGAACAGAGTGCCGATATTGGTCAACTCCGCGATGTCCTGAATCGGCAACAGCGCCGCCGTCAGCCCCACCAGGATTCCAGTAATCGTGGTCGGGATGTATGGCGTGCGAAAGCGCGGATGCACCCGGCTGAAGGCTTCCGGCAGAAGCCCGTCGCGCGAGACCGCGAAGAAGATCCGCGACTGCCCAAGCAGCAGCACCAGCAGGACCGAGGTCAGCCCCGCAACCGCCCCCACCGAGATGATTCCCGCAACGAAATTGAGCCCGCGCGTTACGAACGCCGACGCGAGCGGCGCCGACTGGTCGATCGAGGAATACGGCACCATCCCGGTCAGCACCGCGGCGACCGCGATATAGAGAATCGTGCAGACCAGCAACGAGCCGAGGATTCCGATCGGAAGATCGCGGCTCGGCTCCACAACCTCCTCCGCGGCGGTCGAAACCGCGTCGAAGCCAATATAGGCGAAGAAGATATACGCCGCGCCGCTGCTTATCCCCGACCATCCGTGCGGCGCGAACGGCACCCAATCGGCCGGCCTCACGAAGAACGCGCCGACCGCTATGACCACTCCCACCGCGGCGAGCTTGATAACCACGATAATCGCGTTGAGCCGCGCGCTCTCGCTGATCCCGACGTAGAGCACCGCCGAGACGAGGAGCACGATAATCAGCGCGGGAAGATCGATTATTCCGCCCGGGATACTGCCGGGCGCGTGGGTCAACGCGTCCGGCAGATGAACCCCAACGCCCTCAAGGATGACTCGAAAATACCCCGACCATCCTGAGGCGACCGCAGCCGCACCCACCGCGTACTCGAGAACCAGGTCCCATCCGATGATCCATCCGACCAGCTCGCCCATCGTGGCGTACGAGTACGAGTACGCGCTCCCCGCAACCGGGATCATCGTGGCGAATTCCGCATAGCACAGCGCCGCCATCGCGCACGCCGTCCCCGCCAGCACAAAAGAGAGCACCAGCGCGGGTCCGGCCCGCAGCGCTCCCACGCCGGTCATCACAAAGATGCCGGCGCCGACGATCGCGCCGATACCGAGCAGGGTCAGGTCGAGCGCGCCGAGCGCGCGCTTGAGGCCGCCCGCGTCGCTCTCGGCTTCCGCCATCAGCATCGCATGCGGTTTTCGCCGGAAGAGCTGGCTGACGAGTGTGTCCGCGGAACGATCCATCCCCTCCCGCCTCAATCCCCGCGCTATCGCGCGCGGGCGGCTCCGATTACCACGACTGGTAGCCGCCGTCGACCGAGAGCACGGTGCCGGTCACGTAGCTTGACGCGGGGCTTGCCAGGTAAATCACCGCTCCGCGGATTTCCTCGGGCCGTCCGAGCCGTCCCATCGGCGTGAACAATTCCATCCGTTCCTGGTTGCCGGGCTTGGCGATTCCGCCTTCGGTTCCTTCGGTCGGGATCCATCCCGGCGCAATCGCGTTGACCAGGATTCCATGCGGGGCCCATTCGACCGCGAGTTGGCGGGTCAGGTTTGCAAGTCCCGCCTTGGTCGCGCAGTAGGCCGAAAGCCGGTAAACCGAGCTTGCGACCGCCGCGTAGATCGAGACCATGTTGATGATGCGGCCGGGTTTTTTCGCCTCGATGAGGCGGCTCGCCACGCGCTGCGAGAGCAGCATCGGCGCCGTCAGGTTCACCGCAATCGCGTTGTCCCACAACTCGCGCCGGAAGCGCTCGGCGCGTCCCGTGGGCGATACTCCGGCGTTGTTGATCAGGATGTCGATTTCGCCGAGCCGCTCACGCGCCGCCGCGAAGGCCTTGTCGATATTGGCCTCTACCGCAACGTCCGCGGCGATTGCGACGGTCCGCACCCCGTAGCGATCCGACAGTTCCCGCGCGTGGGCCTCGAGCCGCTCGGCGCGCCTTGCAACCAGCGCGACGTCCGCACCCGCCAGTGCGAGCGCGTGCGCGCATTCAACTCCAAGCCCCGAAGAAGCACCCGTCACCAGGCCGACATGGCCGCGCAACGAGAAAAGCGCTTCAAGAGAATCCATCTTGCACAACAACCTCAGTCGCTAAACTGCGCCGCGGCCTCAGCCGCCGCCGAAACCGCACGATCGACGTCCGCACGCGTTATACCGTAATGGGTCACCGCGCGAAACGAGGTCGCCGAACGCGCCGAAACGAGCACGCCGTGTTCCTTGAGCGCAGCGATAAACCGGCGCGCCTGCTCCGCGCCACCTTCGACCTCGAAGACGACCATGTTGGTCCGCCGTTCGACCGGCTGCACATGGATACCCGCAAGCAGCGCGAACCCCTCAGCGAGAGCGCGGGCGTTTCGATGGTCGTCGGCGAGGCGCTCGACCATCGTGGTGAGCGCGACGATTCCCGCCGCGGCGACAATCCCCGCCTGGCGCATCCCGCCGCCCAGCATCTTGCGCGTGCGATGCGCCCTTCGGATGAACTCGCGGCTTCCGCAAAGCAGCGAGCCAATCGGGCAGGCAAGTCCCTTGGAAAGACAGAAGGATACCGTGTCGGCCGTCGCGGCGATTTCGCGCGCGCTGGTCTCGAGCGCGAGCGCGGCGTTGAAGATGCGCGCGCCGTCCAGATGCACGGGAAGCCCGCGCCTTAGCGCAAGCTCGCGCACCACGGCCAAATGGGAAAGCGCGACCGGTGCGCCGCCGCACCGATTGTGCGTGTTCTCTAGCGCGACCAGCGAGGGCTCGGCGAAATGGGCGTCAGCGGGGGTTTGGATCTCGCGCTCCAGCTCCTCGAGGCCGAGTTCGCCGCCGGGCAGATTGCGCACCGGCGCCAGCATGATACCGCCCAGCGCCGACGCGCCCCCGGCCTCGTAAACGTATGTATGGGATTCCGAGCCGATTATCGCCTTGGTTCCGCACGGGCAGTGGGTGAGAAAAGCGG
>JAKAVC010000096.1 GCA_021817345.1 Deltaproteobacteria bacterium
CCTGACGCCAGAAGGTCCTCACCGAACGATCCGGGCGGACGACGCGCAGCACGAACTGGCCCTCCTTGCACCCGAGCACGAGCGTATCCAGGATGGCCTTGGTGTTGAGCATCTTCGGCAACTGTGGCGACAGCGCGAATGCTCCCACCAGATCCTTGAGCCGCCGCGACGTTTCACCCTCGCGCCACAAGTCATAGGGCCCGTCCGGCATCAGCGCCTCGGCACTGACCGCGCTCTCCTGAATCCGCGAGCGGCTGTCCTCCTTGATTTTCGTGAAGAGCGACGGACCGTCGGGGGTTATCTTGAAGGCCTGGATCTCGTTCTTTTCCGAGACGGTCACGACGATGCAGTAGGCCTGTTGAATCGCTTCGGTAATTTTGGAGCGCGAGCCGCTGATGTTGGCCGACAGATTCGCATCGCGGGTCGGGTCGAGTTCCTGTCCCTTCAGTTGCTCCTTTAGCTGGACGCGCACTTCCTCCCATCCGAGATAGTCGCGGATGCGATTGCGCGCGGCCTCGATTCCGTCGCGCGAAGGCACGGCCAGCACCACCGCATTCCGATAATTCCGCGGTTTGTCGGGTCCGGTGGTCTCGTCGATAAAGCGTTTTGCTTCCGTGCTCGGCTTGCCCGAGTCCGACGCGGCGCGCGGGCCGAGAACCGCGAAGTGAAACTCGCCGTCGTCTTCGATATCGTTCGGGCGCTTCGGAAGGTTGTGGACCACGGCGCCTGCGGCTGACGCTCCCGCCGTCAGGCTCTTAAGCTTGCCGATTTGGTCGATAAGTTGCTGCTCGATTATGTCGGCGGAGACCCGCTGGCAGGCGTCAAAGTGCATCTGGCGCAGATTCGGCCGCGAGCCGAGCCGCCATGACTTGGGCAGTTGCTTCGCTGCTCCGTTGCCGCGATCAACGTCGCTGATACCCGCTTCGTCGAGGAACCACGATACCTCGCTCCATCGCATCAGCGCTTTTTCAAGTTCGATCCTGTCCGGTCGCGTCGCGCCTGCCAGGACCATCAGGTCGCGCGTCAGCGCCTTCTGCCCGATCGGCTGCGAATGCAGGAACGTCGCAAACACCGCCTGTTCGAGCTCGCGGAATTTCAGCGCCGGACTCTCCGCCTCAACCTCGCGCGCCTTCTCAAGCTCGCCCTCGAGAATCGCCGTCCATTCCTGCTTCCGACCCTCGTATTCCTCCGTCGCCGCCGTGGTCGTCAGCTCGCGCGTGGCCTCGGAGATTCCGCCCTTGCCCGGCTCGGTAAGAAAGCTGCTTGCCGACACCAGCGGGCATTCGTCCCATCGCTCCGCCTCGCGCAGCGCCAGCGCGAAGGTCCGCAGCACGCCGCGCGTGCGTTGGAAGCCTTCGAGCTGAGTCCACTTGGTGTAGAAAAGCTCGATCAAATCCGGATGGAAGGGATAACCGTCGACGAACTTTTGCTCCGCGGCTTTGCCGTCCTTGCGGGTTTGATCGTCCAGTTCCCCGATGCCCTTGAGCGCCGCGACCACATGGCTGCGGAAGCTTTCCCGGTTGCCGATCGAATCCGCCACGAAGAACCGTCTGCGCAAGACCTCGGCGACGTCGTCCTTGAGCACCGGCTGCACGCCTTCTTCGCGCTCGCGCCGGAAGATGTTGTAAAGGTCGCCTGTGATCTGCTTGCCGAGCGTGTCGCTTTTGCGCGGATCGGTCGCCAGCAGCGACGCGATCACCGCCGAGCGCTCCACCTTGGTCGCCGCCTGGGTGAGATACTGGAAGAAGTTCAGCAGCCGGTCGTTCCACGCGGGATCGAGATCGACCGCCGCGCGCGCGAACATCAGGACCTCGTCGATAAGAATCAGGGTCGACAGGTTCTCGCGGCTCGGCAACGCGAGCAGCTCGGCCAGTAGGTTTTCCGCGGGCGGCGTCTTGCGTTCCTCTTCGCTGCTCTCGGCGCTGAGCAGTTTTAGACCCTCGCCGCCGGCGATCTGGAACGCCATCACGCTCCACGGATTCTTAAGCCATCGCAGTTCGCCCTTCGGCCCGCGCACCTCCATCCCTTTTTCCGCGTCGAGCTTGTCGAACGGCAGCACCGCAATTCGCGCCCGGGGCGGTTTTGCGCCGATATGCTCGATGAACTCCTTGACCGCCGGTAGCTCGGGCAGCTTGTCCGGATCGTTCACCAGGTGCCAAAGCGTGATCAGCGAATGGGTCTTGCCGCCGCCGTAGGTCAGTTCGAGCTGGCGCACCGCTTTCTCGGTTTTTCCCAATAGCCGCAGCACGACATCCTTGGCCAGTTCGCGAAGATTGAAGGTCGGATAGGTGAGCGAGAAGAATTCGCGCGCGTCCTGATAGACCGGCTTCGCCTTGCCCATCGCCACGTCGTAGAGATCGGCGGCGAAGATGTTGAGCGACAACTCCCCGGATTTCAGGTCCGGCCGGATTTTGACGACCTTATGCCACGGCGTCCATGCGAGTTTGGTCACGGAATGTCCCCCGGTTTGTAAACGGTAAGCCACGGCACATCGTCGAAATCGTCGTCGCGCGTGGCGAGACAGGTGATGCCGTAGCTGTCAGCGGCGGCGAGGATAAGCGAATCGTTGGTCAGCAGGCCGTACCGCTCTCGCATGACCTGGGCGCGGCGAAACCGCAGTTCGTCAAGCTCGAGGATCATCAGGTCCATGCTGAAGATCTTCTCGACCGACGGCCAATAGACTTTCAGATTTGGTATCGACTTGCGCAGCCGTCGCAAGTTGCTCGCATTCCCTCGCTGAATGATTCCCTCGGCGACCGCATCTTCAAGCATCAGGCCGTGATTGACTTCCGCGAGGGCCTCGAACGTTGTCACTCCTCGTACCTCCCGGCGAGCGCATCGTTCAAGAAGCTCGGCGCACTCGTTCGAGGTCGCGTTGGCCGAATACACGAAGATGTTGGCATCGACAATTACGGGCGAGCCCGCGGGAAGCTGACCGAGAAGCTGAACAGGCATATCAGATGTCGAGAATATCCGCGTCCTGCGCGATCCACTTCACCGTTTCAAGATCGACCTTGGATGCAAACGAACCGCAGAACTCGCGCACCGCTTTGATCGCACGTTCGCCGCGTTTTTCTCTTCCGGCTTTGGGAAACAGCTTCCGCTCCAGACGAATCAGTTCCAGACGCCGACTTCCAAAGCCGGGGCTGACGCCCTCGGGAGCCTGGTGCATAGGCGAGGCTCTTTTGATTCTCCGCGCCTCACTCTTGTTTTGGTTCTTTGGTTTGGCTTTGCTCATGGCTCATTGGCTCCGTTTCTCATCAGCTCCATTGTTGCTCGCGGCTCGGACTCGCTGCATCACGGTCGTGGTGCTGGAACGATCCTCGGCTAATCCTGATCTCGCGCGGGTAAAATTGATGCGGGTTCGTCCTCGACATCGGGTCCATATTCCGCCGCGAGCCGTCCGGCGGGTTTGCCTTCCACCCCAAAGTAGCGCATATTGTGCTAGGATATCTCACCGGGGTATTCCGCGGGCATAGCATGGAATCGATCTCGCTGAAACTGCCGGAAGAGCTGCTCGAAACCAGCGAGCGCTGCGCCAAGGCGCTCGGCATCCCGCGCGCCGAATACATCCGCCGCGCGATCGAGCGGATGAACCGCGAGGCCGAAGCCCGCGCCCGCGCCGAGCGGATGGCGGGCGCGTCGCGGAAGGTCCGCAAGGAAAGCATGCGGGTGAACGCCGAGTTCGCGAGAATCGAGCGCGACCCGGATGCCTGAGCGCGGCGAGGTCTGGCTCGCCAATCTAAATCCCCGCCGGGGCACCGAGCCGGGCAAGACGCGGCCGGTGCTGATCGTCCAGGCGCAGGCGCTGCTCGACGCCGGCCATCCTTCGACCTTAGTCATTCCGTTAACCACGAATCTCATCGACGACGCCGAGCCCCTGCGCATCCGCGTGCCCGCACAATCCTCGCTTCGCCACGTCTCCGACCTGCTCATCGACCAGCTCCGCGCGATCGACAACCGGCGCCTCGTGGAAGGACCGCTCGCGCACCTCGATGAGGCGATCATGGCCCGCGTCGCCGCCGCGCTCCGCGAGGTGCTTGACCTCGGCTGAATAAGGTCTCCGGGCTCCGACCGGGTCCATTGTGATGCGATCAAAAAGATGGTGCCGAAGTTCCACGGATATTACCTCCGGCGGTGTTCCGGTCACGGTCTCGGGATCCACGGTTCGTAAAAAATCTCCTTCCAGTCGTATTGCCAAGTCGGAAGAAGCGTCTGTGGGGCGCTCGCTTTGAGGATCATCTCGTACTTGAGAACAAGTTTTTCTAAGAGATCCACGCAGGCGTCGAGTTCATCGAAGGTTGGTAGGGCGCCCGGCGGACGTTCGTCCAGATGCGCTACTTTCTTGGTGGCAAACCTCTCCACGGCCTTGGTCTTGTTTAGGAGCTCATTTATATCGCGTTCTATTTTGCACTTTGGAATGTAGTTTTGTTTCTGACCCGCGTACTGGTCGAAGCTTTTGCTTGCTATGCACTCCGCTTCCGAACGACTAAGGGCGTACGCTCCGCCCTGTGTCTCGTTCTGTGGTTCGGGGCTCGGGACCGAAGCATTGGGAGAACCCTCGCCGATGAGCCTGATCGCATAGATCGAGACGTATCTGCTTCGCGAGAGAACGTGCGGTATCTCAATCATCTGCGTAAGCATTCGGCCCAGAGATATGCTTCGGCTGTCCCTGTCGAGCTGTCGCCTAACGGCCATTAGACCCCAAGCCGCGTATGTCATGCCCATCCAACCATAAAACGAGCTGGGTTTCTGTATCTTGGGGTTGGCCTTGATGATGCCCTGAACCTCCCAAAACACGTGCCGTCCGATCACAAGGTCGGTGACATCCTTGTGGATGATATCGATCCATTCGGTCCATTTCTGGAAGGCTTCGTCCTCGGGCGTCATGATTCGTCCCCAGAGCGGGAAGTTTCCCGTCCCCGTCCGTTAAACATATCCGCCTGCCGATCTTCCAGCGAGCTTGGGCGCGCGGAGATGTGGTTGCTGATGCTTTCCAGCAGCGAGCGTTCCTCGCTGCCGGCGGCGGCGAGTTCGATCAGCGCCTGCAGGAGTTGATGAAACAGCGCGTTGCGGCGCAAGCCGCGCGCGTCGAGGTATTCGTCCACCCGCACCACGTCGCCCGCGCGCCACAGATGCATCAGGCGATGCGCCTGGTCGATCAGCGGCGCCGGCCTGCCGTCGCCGTCGTAGCCCATGCTCTTTCTGATG
>JAKAVC010000095.1 GCA_021817345.1 Deltaproteobacteria bacterium
TCCCCAAGATAACCGGGATGCCACCCAAGACCGCGACGCAGATTGCCTCGTCGCTCAAGAGCGGCTCGCCGGCCGCCAGGGCGGGAGCCGACGCCAGCGCAAAGACCTTCAAGGGCGCGATGGAAACGATGGTGCGCAATCTGCCGGTCGCGGGGAACAAGGTGACCTCGATCGAGTGGCCGTCGAAGTATCGCGCCAAGGTCATGATGTCGAACTTCCCGATGGACGCGATGCCGCCGTTTGCACGCGACAAATTTCTAAGCGACCTCAAGACCGGAATCGCGAACACCAAAGAGGCGCACAAGGTTACCGCCACGGTCGAAGTCGACATCGTGGACCAGGCCAGCGGCCGCGTGATGCAGACCGTGACGGAGTGAGCGCCGGACGCAGCCGCAAAGTTTCAACTCGCCGCGCGCTGGTGTTTGGATGCGACTATCGCTTCGGAACTCAGCCCGTACGACGAGACGACTTCGACGTGCGATATCTCGAAGCGCTCGTTGTCGATGAAATCCGAAAGCTCGATCGGACGGCATCCGCCAAGCGTCGCCGGGCTGAGCGACCAGATGCCCTGCCAGGTTTTCGAAACGCATCGCCCGAACCGTGTGCGCCCGTGCGTCAGGCTGACGGCGCATAGCCGGCCGCCCGGCGCAAGCACGCGATACGCCTCGGCTATCGCCGCCGCAATATCGGCCCGGCTGAGCAGGTCGAAGACATAGGTCGAGACGAAACGGTCGAAGCTCCCATCGGGGGCGTCGATATGCGCCGAGCCCTCGGTCTGGCGAACTTCGGCGCGCTCGCCGAAGCGCGCGAGCCGCTCGCGCGCAAGCGAGGCCATCGTGGCGCTTGCGTCGAGCGCGAGATAGCGCGTGTCGGGCGGCAGACGGCGGTCGAGGAGGCGCTCGGCGAGTCGTCCCGTGCCGCATCCGAATTCACCCACCGAGTGCGCCTGCTCGAAGTCGGCGTACCGAGTCATCACTTCGACGGCCGGGTCCTCATAGAAGCGGTTCCAGTCCTGCTTGGCGCCCATCCGGTCATAGAAGCGCCTCGCCTGGTCAACAGTGAGTGTCCGTTCCTGCGCGCCCATCGAAGTTACCTCCTCGTCGTGAGTCAGCAGGCAAGCCGGAAAAAAATTGGAGGGCCGACTTACGCCGGCCCTCCCGCCGTCCCCACATCCACAACCGCCTCCGCCACACTGTTGAAGCGGTAAGCCCGCTTGCTGGCGACCGGTCATGCGGGTCCCGGGGGAACCCGCATCCTCAACAGGGCCTCAGTTTGCGCCGCCGCGCGCCGCTTCCTTTCCTCCCAGCCGTCCCCTCATCCGCATCCGGCCCTCCGCCACATCCCTTTTTGCTCCCCCGGGACCTCAACCCTTGATAATCGTCACGAGCATCCGCTGGTGCTTCCGCAGTTCATGCACTTGTAGCAGGAACCGTTGCGCACCATGATGCATCCGCAGTCCGGACACGGCGGCGCGTCAGCCTGGTTGATGAACGCCTGGCGCATCTCGCCGTCCTTGCCGTCGCGCAGCGTGGCGACGGGAGCGGCTTCGGCTCCCGCGCCGAGCCCGCGTCTTTCCGCCGGTTCGCCGGCCGGCTCGATCACCCCGACCTCGCGCTTGGCTTCCTCGTCGAGGAACTTCGACGCCATCCATCGGAACAGGTAATCGACGATCGATTTCGCGTACGGAATATGGGGATTCTTGGTAAAGCCCGAGGGCTCGAAGCGCATGTGCGCGAACTTGTCCACCAGGAACTGGAGCGGAACCCCGTATTGCAGCGCGTAGGAGATCGCGGTCGCAAACGAATCCATCAGGCCCGAGATGGTCGAGCCCTGCTTCGACATGCTGATGAAGATCTCGCCGGGCGTGCCGTCCTCGTACGTCCCGACCGTGATGTAGCCCTCATGGCCGCCGATATCGAACTTGTGCGTGATCGAGCGCCGCTCGTCGGGAAGCTTGCGCCTGACCGGGCGGAACTCGTCAACCGCAGCGATCGCTGCCCGCGCCACCTGCTGGACGGCGGCCGGGGATGATTCCTTCGCCTTGCCGGTGTTGAGTGGCTGCGTGCGCTTGGAGCCGTCGCGATAGATCGCGACCGCTTTCACCCCGAGCTTCCAGGCAAGAATGTAGGCCTCGGCAACGTCGTCCGGAGTCGCCTCGGCGGGCATGTTGATCGTTTTCGAGATCGCGCCCGAGATGAACGGCTGCACCGCGCCCATCATCCGGATATGCCCGGGCCAGTTGATCGAGCGCGTGCCCGCGCGCGGCTTGAATGCGCAATCGAAGACCGGAAGATGCGCGTCCGCCAGATGCGGCGCGCCTTCGATCGTCTCGTGCTCGTCGAGATACTCGACGATCTCCTGCACTTCCCTGGAGTCGTAGCCGAGCCGCTTGAGCGCGCGCGGGACCGTCTGGTTGACGATCTTGAGCATCCCGCCGCCAACCAGCTTCTTGTACTTGATGAGCGCGATGTCGGGTTCGACGCCGGTCGTGTCGCAATCCATCATGAAGGCGATCGTGCCGGTCGGCGCGATAACCGTTGCCTGCGAATTGCGGTAGCCGAACGCCTGGCCAAGCCTGAGCGCCTCGTCCCAGCTCTCGCGCGCGGCGCGCAGCAGGTCGAGCGGCACGTATGACGGCTCGAGCTTGTGGGCGTAGCTGCGATGGCGTTCGATGACCTTGAGCATTGGCTCGCGGTTGAGCTGAAAGCCCGCGAACGGACCCATCTGCTCCGAGATTCGCGCGGATTGGAGATAAGCCTCGCCGGTCATCAGCGCGGTCACCGCGGCGGCGTAGGCGCGGCCCTGGTCCGAGTCGTACGGCAGCCCGAGCGCCATCAGGAGCGCGCCCAGGTTCGCGTAGCCGAGGCCCAGTTCGCGGAAGTCGCTCGCGTTCTTCGCGATCTCGGGCGTCGGATACGAGGAGTTGTCAACGATGATGTCCTGCGCGCTGATCATCACGTCAACCGCATGGCGAAACGCGCGCACGTCGAACTCGCCGCGCTCGTCCACGAACTTGAGCAGGTTGAGCGAGGCGAGATTGCAGGCCGAGTTGTCCAGATGCATGTACTCGCTGCACGGATTCGACGCGTTGATCCGCCCCGAATTCGGGCAGGTGTGCCACAGGTTGATCGTGGTATCGAACTGCATCCCAGGATCGCCGCAGGTGTGCGCCGCATCGGCGATCATCCTGAGCAGGTCGCGGGCGCGGTACTCCTCGGCGACTTCGCCGCTCTTGACGAAGCGCGTGCGCCATTTGCCGTCGGAGGTCGCGGCGCGCATGAACTCGTCGGAGGCGCGCACCGAATTGTTCGCGTTCTGGAAAAAGACCGAACCGTACGCGGGACCGTCGAGCGAGCCGTCGTAGCCGGCGTCGATCAGCGCCCACGCCTTCTTTTCCTCTTCTTCCTTGCACTTGATGAAATCGACGATGTCGGGATGGTCGGCGTTGAGCACGACCATCTTGGCCGCGCGCCGGGTCTTGCCGCCCGACTTGATAACGCCCGCCGACGCGTCCGCCGCCTTCATGAAGGAAAGTGGCCCCGAGGCGGTGCCGCCCGAGGAAAGCTTCTCGCGGCACGAGCGCAACGCCGACAGGTTGACGCCCGCACCCGAACCGCCCTTGAAGATCATCCCCTCGTTGCGATACCAGCCGAGGATCGACTCCATGTTGTCCTCGACCTTGAGAATGAAACAGGCCGAGCACTGCGGTTTCGGATCGATCCCGACGTTGAAATAGACCGGGCTGTTGAACGACGCCTTTTGATTGACCAGCAGATGAGCGAGTTCGGCGCGGAAGGTTTCGCGGGCGTCGGCCGTGGCGAAATAGCCCTGCGCTTCGCCCCATCCGCTGATGGTATCGACGACGCGCAAAATCAGTTGGCGCACCGAAGTCTCGCGCCGGGGCGTGCCGAGCGGACCGCGGAAGTACTTCGAGACGACCACGTTGGTTGCAGTCTGCGACCAGAAACGCGGAACCTCGACGTCCTTCTGCTCAAAGACGACGCGCCCGTCCTCGCCGCTGATAACCGCGGAACGAAGCTCCCATTCGACTTCGTCGAGCGGGTCAACTCCCGGCCGGGTAAAGAAACGCTCAAGCACTATGCCTCGCCGTGGCGCCGGGGCCTGCGTCGCGTCCGCATGCTCTTCAGATTTCAGTATCATCGGATCCAGTTCCTTTGCTCCCCCAGCCATCCTTGCACCTTCTCCGCTACCGGGATCCGCAAGTCCGGGTTGTATTTGTTCGAAAATCGGCCGTCCGACGTGGGGCAACTATGCGCGGGCCGGCGGTATCCTGTCAAGGTTCTACGCTACCGGTTGTGCCTAGGAACTTGTTAACAACCCATATATTAGGGTGTTGATAATATTTCGGCAAATCTTCGCTCACAATTAGGAAAATGAGAAATGCTGCGCTTTTGGATTAGAACCATTAATTTCATCAAGTGCTGCGAATAGGATGCGCAAGAAGGCAGCGATCGACTCCCTTGGTATCGGGACCGTCGCGATGGATCTCGTCCGCTGTCCACAAGCCCCAACGGTTTTCCATCCACCGCCAGAGCGCTAAGGTTGTGGAAGATTGTGAAGAGAAAGAGGCTCAAGATTCCCGAGCGGCTTTCCGCGACGCTCCAGCCCATCCTCGATCGGCTCGACGCCGAAGGCCACTTCGGAATCGTCAAGCTGATGAAGGTGTGGCCCGACGTCGTGGGCGAGACGATCGCGCGGCGCACGGAGATTCAGTCCCTCAAGTTCCATACCGCGGTCGTCAAGGTCTCGGGCGCGATGTGGATACAGGAACTGAACCTGATGAAGGCGCAGATACTCGCGCGGCTGAGCCGGGCGCTCGGCGACGACACGGTGCGCGAGGTCCGCTTCGTCAAGGGCACGCTGCGCCGCCGCCAGCGCCCGCGGCTTCGCGCGGTTGCGCGCGAGACGCGCCGCTTCGTCGACCTGCCCGAACTCAAGGACCCCGAACTCAGGCGCGCCTTCGAGAGCCTGATCGAGGCATGGGGCCGCGCCTCGCGCTAGTGTGGCGTCCCATTAATACTTTTACCGCGGACGCCAGTGGAATGAGATTCTTCGCTTCGGCAGCCTTCGCTCAGAATGACCAACAACCGTGCGCGCGCCTGTCATTC
>JAKAVC010000124.1 GCA_021817345.1 Deltaproteobacteria bacterium
GCAGATAGTGCCTGCCCCCAGAGGTCGCCACTCCCTCGGTCGAATACGCCAGCCCCGACCCGATTACCGACGGGTCGGTCTTGTACTTGCCCGGCTTGACCGCCGCGGCCGACGCCGCCTGGCTCGGGAGCGAAGGAATCGCGTCCATGTAGGCGCCCGGGTTTGAGGATGCCGCCGCCGTGGAGGGCGCGGCAGCTCCGCCCGTGGAGGCGAGGACCGTGGACCCGGCCGACCCAGCCGCGGCGGCGCTCGGCACGGCCGCGGATCCGCCTTCGGCAAGCGGACCGGTTCCCGAATCAAGCGGACGCGCCGGCGACGATTCCGCCACCGAGACCGAACTCGAGAGCGCCGCCGGGGCTTCACCCGGCGCCAACGGATTGGCGGTATTGCGGATTGCGCTTACGTTGACGTCGTAGGTCACTTTCCGCCCGTCGGCCTTTTCCACCGTGACCTTCCACTCGCCCGTTTCAGCGCCGAGCAGGACCAGCTTGCCGGGTTCCTCGGCGTGGACCACGAGCGCGTGCGGGTTGCTGATCACGCTTATTCCCGGGGTCGCCGAGGGGCTCAGATTGTCAATGACCTTTGTTTCTCCCGCATTGAGAGAAAGCGCCTCGACTTTTGGGCTCTCCGAAGCGGCGATCGCGCGCCCGGGCAACGCGAGCAAGCCAAGAATAACGAAGGTTCGGGCGAGCTTTCCCCACGGATTTGGTGTGCTTTTCATGGCTTCTCACCCTTACGGAATCTCTATCGTCTTGGGCGTGGGGCCGAACCCCGCCTCAGGTTGAGGGTTGGCGGTTTCGCGTGTGCCGGCAGCGGTTTTGGCATTCGGCGCCGCCTCATCGGCTACCCGCACCGAGTGATCACGTGCGGTGCCGTGCGATACCGCTGCGAAGCGGGACGGCTGCGTCTGAAGCGAGGACTCATCCGAAGTCTGCTGAAAGCCTTGCTCGACGGCACCGGTGGCATTGGCCTGATCGACGAAGGAAATCGATTTGTCGCTCGTGCCGTCGCGCATAATCTCCACTTTAAAGGTTTTCAGGCGTTTGACCCGCCTCATCCCGATTGCATGACGCGAGGACATGGCTTGCGACGTGAGAGTGGGAAGTCCGGGCGAATAGAAACCCAGCATCCGGCGGATGTCCACGCCGCGCGTGAGGACGATCTTGTTATCGCTGTAGTTGCGAAGAGCCAATCGAAGCTGCCCCTCGCGGCTGGCCAGGGCGAGTTTCTCGGCTTGCTCCGGCGTGACCAGCAGCGTCACCACCTTGACCACGTGCGGCTTGTCCTTGGGGCCTTCCATCTCCTGCGCAACCGCAAGAACTTCCACATCCTGGAGCACGACCTTCGAGAACGGCTGAGTCCCGGCTGCCATGTTCTGGATCGCGACCACGACGTCGACGTGGGCACGCGGCAGAACGAAACCGGCGATATCGCTGACCTCGTCCACCGGCACCGACATCGCGCGCATCCCGGACGGTATAAGCAGCGGCATCACGCCCGCCGTCTTGTCGCCGGTGAAAAGTTTTGCCGCGACGATAGGCTCATTCTTGACGAATGAACCCTTCACAAAGGAACCGACCACCGATGCGGGATCAGTAAACGAACCCTGAGGCACACTGTCACGCGGCCATCGGGCAAGCTCTACCTCCGACGGATCGATCCTGGCTCCAAGGCCCAGGTCCTTGGCCGCAACCACAATGGTGACGGTTTGCATCGTTGCCTGCCGCACTTCGGCCTCGCGCTTCTTCAGTGCGGAGTAAACCACCAGCGCGGCGAGCATCGCGGCAAAGCCCGCAAGCAGAAAAAAGCCCAGCGGCCGTCTCATGGCGCGCCTCCTTCGCAAAACGCGGTCTGCGTCGATTGGACTGTCGTGGGAAAGCCAATGCCCAGGAACGGATTGGGCAGAAAAATCTTGCTGCTGAGATTGTATTGAAGGCCGATCGTCACCGGGGACCCAAAGGAATCCGTGCTCGGGCAAGGCGTCCAAATGGTGATGCTAAGGTCACCGCCGTTATTGCTGAGCAAAGTGGGCGATGCGACCGAGTCCATATAGGTTTGTACCTGGGACTCGGTATAGGTCGGATGCACTGATGCGTAACGCGCTCCCACGTAGTTCACCTGTGTGAGGGCAACCGCGCATTGGCCGATTATCGCGAACTGAATCCCCACGACCAGCAGGATGAGCGCGACGGGAGCGATAATGGCGAATTCCGCCATCGCCTGCCCTCGCGCGAGGAACCCGACACGTCGGATTCCTCGGACCCGCCGGTTGCGCATGCGGGCGCGAAGAGTACAAATCGCGCGGCGCCGACGCTTCAGGCAGCCGTCCGTCGCACAGCGCCTCTCGGGTGACGCAGCGTTAAGTTCCGTCTTCATGCCGATGCGATGAAATTGGCGACGATATCGACGTAACCGGAAATCGAATTGCCTAACGTCTGATACGCGGCAAACGCCAGAAGCGCGATCGCCATAAAAATCATCGCGTATTCGGTCATCGTCTGACCGCGCGAGTTACGGGTTCGTTTGAAAAGTGCGCTAAGCAAGGCCGTCAACCTCCCCCTGGAAGCCGGACGAGACGGTCTCGGCGGCCGCGCGCGCCGCCGAGACTTCTTCGCTTTTGACAGAACGTGGCGGTTTACAGGTCGCCGGCAATACTGGTCATCAGAATGGAAATGTCATTCCCAAGGACCTTGTAGGCGGCAAACGCGATCACCGCGACGGCGGCCATGATCAGCGCGTACTCGCCCATCGTCTGACCCTCGCGCTCCGTCGTTCGCACATAAAGCCTCGTCAGAATCGCACTCATTCCTCGTTCCTCCTGGTTGGATGTCTCATCGCGCACGGCCGAACCCGCAGAGTGTCGGCCTCTCGTCTGGGATGCGTGAAAGCGGAGGGAACAGTTGTGCCCTTAATTGGAACAAAAAACCCAAGATACGCTGTCGAAAGGAGATAGAATCTGAATTAAGATAAAATACCCCAAATCAGTGATTCTGGACAGATCTAAACGTAACAGAAGTTAGTCGGGCGTTCATGAGTACGGCATCTTGGTGCACGAGCGCAGCCCTCCGCCAAGGCGATCAGCCAAGCTTCCAGAAGATTGGCGAACGCGGATCGGGCTTATAGCTGCAGAAGGTGCCGGTTCTTACGGTGGTCGAGAGATGATCGCCGAGGTCGCGGTTATGCTGAGCGATTTTCGCCAGCACCGACTTGATGGCTTTGGTCACGCTCAGGCGGGCGCGTTCGACCGAAGAGGCGGCTCTGCGATCGCGGCCCCCGAGTCCGACGGCGCGGCTCAGTTCCTCGGTCAGAAAGTCGATTTCCTGCTCGGCCCGCTCCGCACGCCAGAGGTCGCCGGCCCTTTTCGCCTGCTCCAGCTCCTCGCGCAGCTCCGTCAGACGGTGTTTATAGGAATTTTTGGCCCTGTCGTCGAGAATCGGCCCGGCGTCGCCCAAATCGGTCGCCGAACCGTTGTCCCCGTGCGACTCCAGGATCGCCACGCCGTCGCCTGCGGGAAGTTTGTTCATGACTGCGGCGAGGCTGGAGGAGTGAATCTCGGTCGAAGGATGGCTGAGCAGGTAGGCAAGGCAATCGAGCCCCTTCAGATGCTTCAGGCGGAAGACCTTGCCCTCGTAGGAAATCGTCCAATAGTCGCCGTCGCGCCGGAAAACCGCGTGGTTTGCCGCATCATCGCTGGCCGCCGCGCGCGAGGTATCGGGCGCAACCGGACCGGTCTCGGAGAGTCCCGCGCGCCGCGGACCGCGGCCGCCTACCAGTTCGAGCACCCGCGCACGCGGCGCGCGCGGCGCCTGCTCGGGCCCGACAACGGCTCCGTTGACAACACTCCGCGCGGGCACTTCGCTGACCGCCGCGGTTGCCGATGCGCCCGCGGTCCGGCGCGCCATCTCGTCGATTCGCCGCGCGAGGGCTTGCATGCCAATCGCTTCGGAAACCTCCTGGGCGGACGCAAGGAACTCGGCGACCTTCGCCAGGTCGCGTTGCAAACCCTTGCGGATCAGCATCTCCGCGTAATCGACCAAGGTCGAGGCAACGTAAGGCCTGGCGTTCATCCGTGCGTTGAAGGCGAGCGCCTTTCGAAACCAGTTCTCAGCCTCGTCGAAACGGCCTGCGGTCGCCGCCAGTATCCCGAGATAACGCGCCATCGATCCGAACGAGCCCAGGGGACCGAAGACCGCGTTGAGGTCGCCGTACGGCGAAAGAAGCCGTATCAACTGTCCTGCGCGGGCGCCATCCTCGAGTGCCGCGCAAACCTGGGCGAGCGCCGCCGCGCAGGCGAGAAAGGTATTGTCACGCGGCAGGTCAGCGAAATCATGGGCCGCAAGCAACTCGAAGTCGGCACGCGCCAGGTGTTTGCGGCCGAGTCCGCAGTTGACGAGCGCGTGAAGCGCGCGAAACGCAGGCAGGGCCGGGCATCGCTCGACGGTGCGCGCCGCCATCGGCTCCAGCTCGGCAAGCCGTCCCTGCTCGCGCATCGTGTCGATCATCGCGGGCCAGAACAAATCATCGGCCTCGCAACCCCGCATCCGTTGCGCGAATTTCAGGCACTCGCGGGCGCTCGTTTCGGCCTCGGCGTACCGGCCCTCCATCAGACCGCGGCTGGCCGCGAAACATTGGGTTCCCCAATTGCATACCGGCAACCGCGTCATCCGCGCGACCATCGCCATGGCTTCGGCTTCGGCCTCGGCTTTGCGCAGCTCGCCGAGATGGCGGTAGCAGATGGCGCGGGAGAGAAATGCCATGTAGCGGCCGATTTCACTGCCGATCTCCTCGGCCACCTGCATCATCTCGTGGCTGTTGTTGAGGCGAGCCTCAAGGCTGTCGGGACCGGAAAGGGTCAGGTCGCGATGGCCCAGAATGGCGAGAAGGGCGCGTTTGTCGCCGACCTTGCGCGCCATCTCGACGGCGCGGCGCGAGAGCTTCTCTCGCCGTTCCGCCGCGGAGGGGCGATGGTACAGTTCGGAAGCAAGCCGCGCCATCAGCATCGCCCGCCACGGGTCGTCCGCGTCGGGAAACGCCCGAAGCGCGCGCTCGAGCAACTCGATCGCCTGCTGGTTGCCATCGGGGGAAACGTCCCATTGAAGCCCGGGA
>JAKAVC010000166.1 GCA_021817345.1 Deltaproteobacteria bacterium
GCCGTCTCGGCGACCTTTCCGGCGAGCGCGCCGAGCTCGAAGAACGCATCAATCGCGCCGAGAGCGAGGCTCCCGAACTTGCCGAGCGGCTTGCCCGCGCAAAAGAGGCGGCCGAAGCGGCCGAGCAGACGCTTTCAAGCGCGCGCGCCGAGCTCGAAGCCGCCGAAGGACGCCATCGCGAGGCCACCGAACGCGAAATCGAGGCGCGCTCGGCCCTCGAAAAGGTCGGCGCGCGGCGCGCCGCTCTTGCCGAGGCGATCGAGTCCGCGCGCACTCGCGCCGAGCAGCTTGCCGCTTCAAGGCGCTCCGACAGCAGGCTTCGCACCGTGCTCGAAGCGCTCAACGGCGACCGCCCGCCGGCCGATCCCGAGGTGCTTGCCAACGTGCTTCGCGTTCCGGGCGCTCTGGAACCGGCGCTCAAGGCGGTGCTCGGCGACGAACTCGACGCGGTTATCGTCGATTCGCCCCGTTTCGCGCTGCGCGCGATCGATATCCTCAAGGAAAAGCGCGGCGGCCGGTTGAGCTTCGTCCCCGAGCCCGACGGCGCCGTCGTGCCGCAGCATGAACCGATCGAAGCGCCCGGAATTGCCGGGCGCCTGCTCGACATGATCGAGGTCGAGCCGCGTTTTCGTCCGGTGGCGGAGTTGATGCTCGGTCACGTGGTCGTCGCCGACGACGTTCGCTCGGCCATCGCCGCTTCCAACCTGAACGGGCACGGCACGCTGTTCGTCACCCGCGAGGGCGATCTCGTTTGGCCAGGCCGGATGATAAGCGGAGGAAGCGTTGACGCCGAACCGGCTCAAACCGCCCAGCCGCTTCATCAGACCGCCGAGGAACTGTCCCGCGCCGAAGCGGAGTACATCGCCCTGAAAGAGGAATTTGCCGCACGCTCCGCCGAGCGCGAGGCCACTACTTTGGTCCGCGCTGAAGCGCGAAAGCACGCACAGGAGGCCGAGCGAGCGGCGATGGCGGCGCGCGCCGAGGCCGCGGCAGCGGAGCAGAAGGCCCGGCTTTCAGGCGGGGGACTCGACAACGCGCGTCGGCGCCTCGAAGAGATCCGCGAGCTTTGCCTTGCCTCGAACGCGCGGCTGGAAGAGTTGGCAATCCTCGAACAGGAACTGCGCGCGCGTCTTGGTGCGATACGCGAGGATCTCGTCGCGCGTCGCGCCGCAGTCGAGGAGCTGGGCGCGGCGATGCTTGAAGCGGCGTCCACCGTCGAGGCGCGCCGTTCGAAGCTGCAAGGGCTCGAACAGGAGATGCGCCACGCCTCGCAGATCGCGGCCGGGCTGGAGCGTCAGATCGACGAGGGCCAGGCGCAACTGGCGCGTGCCCGCGCCGAACGCGCCGAGTTCGAGGCGGAACTTGAAAAGCTTGCCGCCCAGGATGCGGAAGACAGCGCGCGCAAGGCCGAACTCGCAGACGCGATTGCGGCGCTCGAAGCCGAATCCGCCGAGCGCGCGAGCGAGCTCGAAGCGCGCCGCGCGGAACTAAAACACGCGCAGGCCGAACTCAAGGCGGCCGAGGACGAGGCGGTCGAATGCGCGCTCCGATGCGAGCGGGCCAAAACCCTTGTTGGCGAGCTGCTCCGCAACTTTGCCGAGAAGTTCGCCGCCGAGTTCGATTCCGCCGCAGAGGAACTCGCCGCGCGCGACGCCGGCGCCGACGAAGCGCGAATCGCCGAGCTGCGCGCGAAAGTGGAAAAAATCGGCGCGGTGAACCTCGCCGCCGAAGGCGAAGTGAAGGAACTCGAAGAGCGGGCCGCAAAGCTTGGCGCCGAGCGCGAGGATCTGCAGGCCGCCGTCAACGATCTGACCCAGACAATCACCAGGCTCAATCGCGAGGCGCGCAAGCGCTTCGCCGAGACCTTCGAGGGCGCAGCGAGGAACTTCGAGCAGATGTTCCCCAAGCTGCTGCCGGGCGGAAAGGCGCGGCTCGAACTCGAACAAACCAGCGACCTGCTCGAAGCCGGCGTCAATATCATGGTTCAGCCCGCGGGCAAGAAGGTGAAGGAGATAGGGCTGCTCTCGGGCGGCGAGAAGGCGATGGCGGCGATGGCGCTAATCTTCTCGCTGTTCCTTTTGAATCCGAGTCCGTTCTGCGTGATGGACGAAGTGGACGCGCCGCTCGACGAATTCCGCCTCAACGCGTTCACCGACCTGATCCAGGAGCTTAAGAGCCGCTCGCAGTTTATCGTGATCACGCACAACCAGCGCACGATGCAAAAGGCCGACCATATCCACGGCGTCACGATGGATCGTCCGGGCGTCTCGCGCGTGATCTCGCTGAAAATCCCCCAGGCCGCCTGACGGTGAAGGCGATTTAGCCGCGGCCTCCCCCGGCGTCGTTCGGACCCTCGGCTCGTCGCGTCGAGCCGAGGGTCTGCTTATCGGCTTCCAATCGAAGGATCCGCGGCTTTCCAAGCGGCGGGTTCACCGGTAACTGATGGCAGTGCCGGCGGCGGCGCCCAAGTTCGCTTCGATGGCGCTTGACCCTGTACCTGCGTACAGGGTGTAACCTCATAAGCGTAAGGAGGCGCCCTTTATGGCAGGCAAACGACGAGTCGAGGTGTTCAGCGCGGGATGCGCTCTCTGCGAGGAGACGATCGCGATGGTAAGGCGCATCGCGTGCCAGTCGTGCGAAGTCGAGGTCTTGGATATGCGCGATCCGGCGGTCGCGGCGCGTGCGAAAAGCCATGGCGTTCGCACGGTCCCTGCCGTCGTAATCGACGGCAGGCTTGCGTCATGCTGCGCGGGCTCAGGTCCCGAGGAAGCCGCGCTCAGGGCGGTGGGTGCCGGCACGCCGCTTCCGTAAGCGAGTCACGGCAATGTCCCGGCTTACAATCGGCGAGCTGGCGAACCGCGCCGGCGTCAATCGCGAGACCATCCGCTACTACGAGCGCCGCCGGCTTCTTGCGCGCCCGGCGCGCACGATGGCGGGCTATCGGGTCTTTCCGGACGACGCGGTCGAGCGGTTGCGCTTTATCAAGCATGCCCAGGCGCTCGGCTTCGCCCTTGAGGAGATCCGCGAACTGCTTGGGCTGCGGTTCGATGAGCGCAGCTCGTGCGAGCAGGTCCGCGCGCGGGCGATGCGCAAGCTCGCCGATGTGGAGTCGAAGATCGCGGCGCTGAAACGAATCCGCCGCGTTCTCGGGCGGCTCGTCCGCGCGTGCGAGGCGCGCCGACCGACGGCGCCATGCCCGATTCTGAAGAGCCTTGCCGCGGCGGATAGCTGCGCTCGAAAGGAGGAAGTCCAATGATTCAAGTGGAGTTGATTTATGATTCCGATTGTCCAGCAGCTCCGCAGGCGCGCGAGAACCTGCGCGAAGCGCTGCTTGGCGCCGGGCTTGCGCCCCGCTGGGTCGAATGGGAGCGGTCGTCACCGGCCACGCCCGAGCGGGTCCGCGCCTACGGCTCGCCGACTATCCTTGTGAACGGCCGCGACGTTGCCGGGAGCGAGGCGGCGGGCGCCGCCTGCTGCCGCATTTATCAACCGCAAGCGGGTCGGTTCGCGGCCGTGCCGCCGGTTGAATTGATTCTGACGGCGTTGCAAGAAGCCGAAAAGCGGCGGGATTCGGCGCAAGCGGCGCATTCCTTGGAGAGACCGCGATGAAAACCAGGCTTGGCCTGCTTGCGATTCCGGCGGCGGCGGCGTCGATGCTCCCGGTGCTCGGATGCCCGCTGTGCTGGCCCGGGTACGCGGCGCTGCTTTCGTCGCTGGGCCTCGGCTTTCTCGCTTCGGCGCGCTGCCTGCTTGCGCTGACGATTGCCTTGCTCGGGATTGCGCTTTTCGGGCTCGCGATTCAGGCGCGTCGGCAGGGCTTCGCGCCGTTCATCCTCGGGTCGATCGCGAGCGTCGCAATCGTGCTCGGCAAGTTCGTGCTCGATTTCAACGTGGCGACCTACGCTGGCGTCGCGCTCCTCTTGCTTGCATCGGCGCTCAGCGTGATGCGCGGCCGCGAAGTGTTAAGCGCCTGCGCCGAATGCGCATCGAATGCGGGCACGGAATTGGCGGGACGCGCGAACTCCGGCCGGTAAAACCGCCGCCGCCTAGTCAGGCCGAAGCATCCCGAACCGACACCCGTACCGGGCCGGAGGAAATATCAACGGTTGATCGTCCGGCGGTCCATGTCATGTATTTCGCGAGGCAATTAATCGGATATGAGCATGGAACTGAAAGTTGTCATCTACGAGGTTCGCGATCAGATCGCGACGATCACGCTCAATCGCCCCGCGCGGATGAACGCATGGACCGGCCGGATGCACACGGAATATCGATTTGCGCTGGAGCGGGCGGAGCAGGACGAGAACGTGCGCGCAATAATCGTCACAGGCGCCGGGCGCGCATTCTGTGTCGGCGCGGACAGCCGCGCGCTGGAGGGACACGTGGCCAAGGGCGGCTACGACCCCGGAACGCCGGCGGCTCTGGCAAAGCCCGGCTATGGCGTGCGCCCGGAATTCGACGCCGACTTCGCATATCATTTCGGGCTTTCCAAGCCGGTTATCGCGGCGATCAACGGCTCCGTCGCCGGAATCGGATTGGTACTGGCGTGTTTCGCGGATCTCCGATTCGCGGCCGCCGGGGCCAAGTTCACCACGGCCCATGGCAAGCTGAATCTGCCGGCGGAGATGGGGCTTTCGTGGCTTCTGCCCAGGATGATCGGCCTTACCAGGGCAAACGAACTGCTGCTGACCAGCCGGGTATTTCTAGCGGAAGAGGCGCTGAGTTTTGGACTCGTCAACGGGGTTTTGCCCGGTGACGAGTTGATGGCGCACGTTGTCAAGTTTGCGCGCGAGATGATTGCGAGCGTTTCGCCCGGCTCGCTCCGCCAAACGAAGCACCAGATTTATGCCGATCTGCATCGCGACGTCGCCAGCGCCGTGGACGCTTCGCGTGACCATCTGGAACGCATGATGAAGGAACCGGATTTTGCCGAAGGCGTGGCGGCTTTCGTCGAAAAGCGTCCGCCGAGATGGTCAAAGAGATGATTCTGCTCACACGAAATTCCTAACACTTCCGCCGTCCCGCGAACTGCACAAACTCTCGAGGGTCCTGCCGGACCCTACCGTCCATCGGTGGACGAATGCGCCAGCGGCGCCTCCGCAGTCCCTGCCCAGCACTCTCGGGCGGATACCTTTTCAGCGACGCGCCGATCTCGTTCCGAGCTGTGAGGCTAGATCCTGACGCGGCGCAATCTGAGGGCGTTGCTGACGACCGACACGGAGCTCAGGGCCATCGCGGCGCTGGCGATGATCGGGCTCAGCAGGATCCCGAACCACGGGTAGAGCACGCCTGCCGCGATCGGTACGCCCAGCGCGTTGTAGACAAAAGCGAAGAACAGGTTCTGGCGAATATTGCGCATCGTGGCGTGGCTCAAGAGCCGCGCCTTTGCGATACCGCGCAGGTCGCCCTTCACCAGCGTGATGCCCGCGCTCTGCATCGCCACGTCCGTGCCCGTGCCCATCGCGATGCCGACCTGGGCCTGCGCGAGCGCGGGAGCGTCGTTGATACCGTCGCCCGCCATCGCGACGATCCGCCCCTGCTCCTGAAGCCGTTTGACCTCGCTCGCCTTGTCCTGCGGCAGCACTTCCGCGCGAACTTCGTCGAGTCCGAGCTTGCGCGCGACAGCTTCCGCAGTGGTCCTGCTGTCGCCGGTGAGCATCACGATTCTGACGCCGCTCTCTTTCAGCAGGCGCACCGCCTCGACGCTGGATTGTTTGATGGGATCGGCAACTCCGATAACCCCGGCCGACTTGCGATCGACCGCAAGCAGCATCGCGGTCTCGCCCTCGGACCTCATACGCTCGGCCTTCGCCGCCAGATCGCCGGGTGCGACCTGCAAATCTTCGAAGAGCCGGATGTTGCCCAGGGCGACTTCATGTCCGTCCACTTTGCCCACTACGCCCTTGCCCGAAATCGACTTGAAGTCCGAAGCCTCGGCCAATCTGAGGCCACGGTCCTCCGCGCTGGCGACGATTGCCGACGCCAATGGATGTTCGCTGCCGCGCTCCAGCGTGGCCGCTATCCGCAGGACCGCGTCCTCTTCCCACGGCGGCGAAGCGGCTATCGAGGTGAGCCGTGGCTTGCCCTCGGTCAGCGTACCGGTCTTGTCGGCGACGAGTGTGTCGACCTTTTCCATGATCTCGAGCGCCTCGGCATTCTTGACCAGCACGCCTTCGGTCGCGCCGCGGCCGGTGCCGACCATGATCGCCATCGGGGTCGCGAGTCCGAGGGCACACGGGCAGGCGACAATCACAACGGAGACCCCATTGACGATCGCTTCGCCAAGGCTTGGTCCGACTAGGTACCAGACCACGAACGTTACCATCGCGCTCGCAAGGACCGCAGGCACGAACCATGCGGAGACGACGTCGGCAAGACGCTGGATTGGGGCGCGGCTGCGCTGCGCCTCGCTCACCATGCGCACGATCTGGGCGAGCAGGGAATCGGCGCCGACCTTACCCGCTTGCATAATGAAGCCGCCGGCGCCGTTTACGGTTGCGCCGATAACCTTGTCACCGGTCTTCTTCTCGACCGGAATCGACTCGCCTGTGATCATCGATTCATCGACGCTGCTGCCGCCCTCCAGAACGACGCCGTCAACCGGCACTTTTTCGCCGGGTCTGACGCGTAGCTTGTCGCCGGGTTTTACCTGGTCGAGTGGAACGTCGCGGTCCGAACCGTCGGGCATAACCAGGCGCGCGGTGCGAGGCGCGAGATTGAGCAATGCGCGAATTGCGCCGCTGGTCTGGCTTCGGGCGCGCAGCTCCAGCACCTGGCCGAGCAGAACCAGCACCGTGATCACGGCAGCGGCCTCGAAATAAACGGGCACCAGTCCATTCGCCCCGCGTTCCGACGCCGGAAAAACCTCCGGAGCCGCGAAGGCGATGAGACTGTAGACGTAGGCGACTCCGATACCGATCGAGATCAGAGTGAACATGTTGAGGCGAAGGTTCCGAATCGAACGGTAGCCGCGTTCGAAGAACGGCCATCCCGCCCATAGCACCACCGGGGTTGCGAGGATGAGCTCTATAAGGTGTCCGACATAGGCCGGAATTATCGAAGCCCATATTCGTTCCGGCGTCATGTCGAGCAGAACGATCGGAATGCTAAGAACGACGCCGACCCAGAATCTGCGCGTCATGTCGCGCAGTTCGGCGTTCTCCTGATCCGCCGCAGGCGTGCGCGGTTCGAGCGCCATCCCGCAGATCGGGCAGCTTCCGGGAGCGTTGCGCACGATCTCGGGATGCATCGGACAGGTGTATTCGACGCCACCTTGAGCGGGCGGGTTTCGTTCCGATGCGATTGGCTTTTGGGCCGACGCTTCGGAGGTCCCCGCGTATTTTGCGGGATCCTGTTCGAATTTCTCCAGGCATTTCTGGCTGCAGAAGTAGTAGCGATGGCCGAGGTGTTCGGCGAATCGTGTATCCGGCCGGACCTGCACTTTCATCCCGCACACGGGATCAGTGACGGATTGCGCGTCGGCTTGAGCTTGACCGGCGTTATGGTTTGCCATCTCGAACCTCCGTAGGGAGCTTGAGAAGCGGCTCAGCGGGCGAGGTTGGCGAGCAGCAGGATTCTCCTGTGGCTCGGTGCGCGCCGCTGACTATTCAAACTCGGAACTGAACATGACAGAACGGCCTTATTCGAAATATCCCCTTGGATGGCTCAGCTCTGTATCGCCGTGCCGATGCTCTGAAGAAGGACGTAAGAGCCTATCAGCTTCACACCGAGAGGTTTCTTCCCTTCGGCTGCGAGATCGAATCCGGCTCGCGTTGCGACCCGGATTGACAGGCGATTGACAGCCTCGATGCAACACCGGAAAAACCGGCCGGGCTTTCGCTTCGTCACCAGGACCAAGTCAATGGTAGCGCGCAAGACCGGGCGTTGCGACGCCCGTCAGCCGGATTTCCTCGCGAAGCGTAACATTTCAGCAGTCACTTCCGGCCTTCGCCCGCAACAACGCGCTGGGGCAGGAAAAAAGAACGCGGCGCAAGGCGCCGGGTGAAGGGGCCGCAGAGAAAAAAGGCTCCGCCGCCGACGAATTGCGGCGTTACGAAAGACGCGAGGCGCTGTTGCGGCCGTGCGAGCGGCCGCCGCTGCGATGGTGTATCGCGGAGCCGTTCTCGAAACGGCGCGCGCGCGTCTCGTCGAGGACCCGGTAGTAGAGCGCCTCGTACCCCGACGCCATCGCGTCAACCGTGAAGCGCTCCTCAAACTCCCGCCGGCAGGCCCGTCGGGAAATTTCATGAGCTTTTTTCGCGGCGGCCGCGAGCTCATCGATGGTGTCGCCCAAATATCCCGTCACGCCGTGGCGGATTATCTCGCTCACCGAACCGCGCGGCCTCGCGATCACGGGAGTTCCGCACGCAAGCGCTTCGATCATCACAAGCCCGAAGGGCTCGGGCCAATCGATCGGAAAGAGCAGCGCGATCGCGTCGCCGAGGAACTGGCTTTTGCGCTCCTCCTCGATTTCCCCGATGAATTCGACGCCCGGTCCCGAAAATATCGGCCTGATCTTCGACTCGAAGTACTCGCGGTCGGCGGGATCGACCTTGGCAGCGATCTTAAGCGGTATTCCGGCGCGGCGCGCGATCTCGACCGCCCAATCCGGGCGCTTCTCGGGCGCGATGCGGCCGAGAAACGCAAGATATTTTCCCGGTCCGGGGTTGAATTTCAGATGGCCCGGCAGGCCGTGGTAAACCGTGCCGAGCCAGTTCGCGAAGGGAAGATAAGTGCGCTGGTCGTTGCTGATTGCGACGAGCGGCATCTCCGCGAAGTGCCGGTAAATCGGATGGAGATGCGGAAGATCGAGCCGCCCGTGCATGGTTGAGACGGTCGGCGTCGAAACCAGCCGAGCAAAAGGAAAACTCCAGTAGTCAACGTGCGCGTGGATGATGTCGAACTCGTGGGCGCGCTCGTACGCGGCGCTGAGATTGAGCAGCGCGTAACTGTCGCCGTAGCGGCTCAGGCCCGCGAGCCGCAGCGATTCGGGCCATCCCGCCAGCACGGGAGCGCTCACGTTCGAATCGCCGGAAGCGAACAGCGTAACGTCGTGGCCGCGGCGCACGAGTTCGTCGGTCAGATAGGCCACAACACGCTCGGTACCGCCGTAGAGCTTTGGCGGGACGCTCTCGTACAGATGCGCGATTTGGGCGATACGAAGGGGGCGGCCGCGAGAGCCGGCTCCATTTCGTTTCGATAAAGCCAGGCCCGGGCCTTCCATCTCAGGCATCTTCAACAACTCCTCTGGATATCGCGGGCCCGTGGAGTCCCGCGCGGCGTGGCGAGCCGAGAGCCGGCGATTTGCGCGCGGAGGCGTGGCGGGGCCCACCCGGATCAATCGCGGCAAGGCCGTGGATCTGCTCGTGGTAAAGTTCGGCGTAAAGGCCGCGCCTGCTCAGCAATTCGGCATGAGAGCCGGTTTCCACGATCCGGCCGGCGTCGAGCACGATGATCATGTCGGCCTCGATCGCGCTGCGCAGGCGATGGGCGATCAGCACGCTGGTCCGGCCCTCCATCAGGCGGCGCATCGCGTCGTGGATCAGATTTTCGGATTCGGAATCGACCGCGGAGGTCGCCTCGTCAAGAATCAGGATGGCGGCGTTCTTGATGAACGCGCGCGCGAGCGCAAGCCGTTGGCGCTGTCCGCCGGAAATCCGGACGCCGCGCTCGCCGATCACGGTGTCGAGGCGATGGGGCAGGCTTTCGACGAAGCTCTTCAGATTGGCTTGCGCCAGTGCGTCCCACAGGGCCCGCTCGTCCGCCTGCGGATTGCCGTAAAGCAGGTTCTCGCGCACGCTCGCGCTGAACAGGGTCGTGTCCTGGGTCACGATTGCGATATTTTCGCGCAGCGACTTGAGCGTCAGATGACGCACGTCGCGGCCGTCGATCAGGACGCGGCCCGAAGTCGCGTCGTAGAAGCGCGGGATAAGGCTTGCGAGCGTCGTCTTGCCCGCGCCCGAGCGTCCGACCAGCGCCACGGTGCTTCCGCCGGCGATATGAAAGCTGATATCGCGAAGCACGGTCCGCTCGGGATGGCCCTCGCGCGGCGGGTAGGCAAAGCGCACGTTGTCGAATTCGAGCGCGCCGCGCTTTACCGTTAGCGGGCGGGCGAGCGGATGGTCCTGGATGTCGGGCGCGACGTCGAGCAGCGCGAAGATTCGCTCGATCGCGGAAAGCGCGCTCGAAACCACGCTCGAAAGCTGCGTGAAGTGCTCGAGGGGCTGATAGATGTAGCCCAGGAAACCGATGAACGCGACCAGCGTCCCAACGGTCATCGTGTGGCCGAGAATCATCACCGCGGCGGCCCAGACGACAATCGACGGCGCCGCCCGCGTAAGCAGCTCGGTCAGCATCTGCTGGCCCGATGTCAGCTTGAGCTTCTCGATATCGTGGTCGTAAAGCCTCGTGGCCTGTTCGCGGAAGAGTCCGATCTCATGGCTCTCTCGCGCGAACGCCTTTACCGTTACGGCTCCCACGACTCGCTCGTGAAGCGAGGCCGAGAGGTCCTCGATCGTCTCCTGGATCGAGCGGCTCGCGTTCCTGATGCGCGGTGAGAAACCGGCGATCATCAGGACGTAAAACGGAGCGACCGCGAGCGAGATGATCGCCAGTCGCGCGTCGAGCAGGAACAGAAACCATCCGATGAGCAGCAGCGCGACTCCGTCCATCCATACGTCGGTCATCGTGGAACCGACGAACTGGCGCGCGACTTCCACGTCGTTGACCATCCGCGAAACCACCGCGCCCGCGGGGTTGCGATCAAAGAACGAATTCGGAAGCCGCTGCAGATGCGCGAAGAGTTTGCACCGCAGATCGAAGATGAGGCGGTTGCCGGCGACGCCCGCCCAGTAATTGCGGTAGTAGCTCGCAATCGACTGAATCACATAGAGCGCAAGCATGCAGAGCGTCAGCGCAACGAGCTTGCCCTGCGGCGCGACTCCAAGTCCGAGCAGGGAGGCCGCTTTCCCGCACCATCGGTCGATAGTGCCATCGAGCGCGCCGAGCGTCGGCTGCGGAACCAACAGAACGTCGAGCACGTATTTGAACGCGAGCGGAAAGGCAAAGGGGAGCGCAAACTTGCCGATTCCGGCGAGCGCGGCGCCGACTACGTAGCGGGTGTGAGGCCGAACGTAAGCGAAAAACCGCACGAGCGGAGAGCTCTCGGTCTCGCGGCGCAATCGTGCGCGGCGATCCACCCTGTATTCGTGACCGGGTTCGGCAAGGCGCTGTCCAGACGCCGGTCTTGCGTTGCTACCACTCATCGCTTGGCCGTCGCGCCTGTCAATGCCGCAATCAGTGTGCCTGAATCGGCGCCCTGCGGTCGCCTGGTGCGATGATCGTCGAATTTCAAGCTTTTTTTTCCGCTCGCGAGGGTCAAACGCGATTTTGTCGTGCGCCCGCCGGTTACGAAAATCGCACGATATGGAAACGGACCAACCCAAATGGGCTTTAACGGCCTAGCAATGAGCCGGCGTGACCAAGGATTTCCAAATCGGCTGTCTGGGTCTATCGGTGGAACTTTTATCGGTGGAACTTTTAGAGGATGCCGGTCATCGGAGGTTGGAGGTCGTGGAGATCGGGCCAGGCATGGGTTCGCGGGGTACGGAGCACCGCGTCCGTGCTCTGCCGATTCAGTCTGCTCAGCGGCGCATCCCGCCCATGTCGATACCGCCCATACGCATCGCCGCGCCCTCGCGGAACATCGGCATCCCGATCGGACGCATCATTATCCGCGGCGCCGGCGAGGCTACTGTCCGAGGCATCTTCGGCATCGATGCGCTTCCGATTCGCGGCGTTATCGGCCCCGGCGCGCCGCGCGGGCGTTGACGTGGCGGGCGATACGGGGGCGCTCCCGCGACGAATGGATAATAGTAGTACGGCCACTGGTACCAGAACGGATCATAGAAGCCGAACATGAAGGGCGCATATGGGTTGACGCCGTAATACGGGCTCTGCATTCCGTAGGCGGCGTATTCCTGCGCGGTTCCCAGTCCCTGCTGCTGGCGCGTCGCGCATCCCTGGGTCGCCAACGCAACAATCAGGATGGCTCCAAGGGCGAGAACCTTGAACCTTGCGGCTTTTGTTGCGACGCAAAGCAAGTCAGCCTCGGTTCCGTACTTCATCCGGTACGTCGGACCAAGCGGAAGCCCACAATCAGTCATTAGACGTAGGAGCGAGCCGGTGAATTCGTCAATTCGGCGAAAACACGGCAAACAAAACGAGGTGTGCGCCGGCCCGTCGAGGCACAGGCGCACGCGCGCCCGACCGGAGATTAAATCATGCTGTAGCCGCTGCCCTTGCGATCGAAGCCGATTCCCCGGCCTTCCTTGATAAGCCCGTACTGCTTGAGCAGCACTTGGCTATAGGTAACGAGCCCCGTCACCTTGTCGAGCGGTTCGCTCGCCAGGATTAGCGCCGATTGCGCCATGTAGTCGGCAGGCTCGCCGTTCGGATCGTCGGGGCCGGTGACCAGATGATGGTGCACGGTGCCGGGAGTCGCGACCACCACGGAGGGCGATACGCAGGTGACGGAGATTCCGTACTCGTATACTTCTTCGGCGAGCCCCTGCGTGAATCGTTCGAGCGCCGCTTTCTCCGCGCCGTAACAGGTGCCGCCGCGGAAAATGGTCGCGGTCTTGTAGGGGCCGCGTCCGGGGCCGATCGCCGCGCCGGAAGAAATGTTAACGATTGCGCCCGAGTGGCGCGGAATCATGTCCTGAAGGACCAGACGGCTCATCATGAACGGGCCGTGTACATTGACGGCGAACGAGCGGATCCATCGCTTCACCTGGTAGTCCTTCACTGGGACGAAATAGGTGAGCGCCGCGTTGTTCACCAGGATGTCGCACGGGCCGTACAGCTCGCGCGCGGTTGCGGCCAGGCGCTCGCAATCCTCTTCCGAGGAGATGTCGCACGCGACCGCGCTCGCCTCTCCGCCCGATTTTTTGATTTCCGAAACCGTCGTCTCCAGCGAGCCTTCGAGCGGATGCTCGCCTTCGTGAAGGGTCCGCGCGGTGCATACGACGCGCGCTCCTTCGCGGGCGAACAGTTCCGCTATCGCCTTGCCGATTCCGCGGCTTGCCCCGGTTACGATCGCAGTCTTTCCCTGAAGCTTGCCCATGACCCTGATGCTCTCCTATCGCGCCGCGTGTTGTGGCGTCACAAGATCAAACCGTCGTCGTTCCAAGCGGGCTGATTCCCATCCGATTCTTCTATAACCGGGTTGGCCGTTAACAATCCACAGAAAACCGCCGCCGGCGCGAGACGCAACGAAACCCCGCGCGCGGGAATCGTATCGCTTTCCGAATTAAGCACGGGACTGTTATCCTGACATCGCGCACAGTCCGCATCTATCCAGAGGGCGCTTTCTTAAGGATACGAAGTGAGTTCCAACGCGTTCGACGTACTCGTGATAATCGGCGCGGTCGTCGCGATCGGCGCGCTTCTGGCCTTCCTGATGGTGCTCGTCCGATGGCATCGCAGGAAGAGCCGTCCCGAGCTGCCGCCCGAGACCGCCGAGAGTTTCCGTGGATGGGTCGCGAAGCCGCCCGTGCCGCCGCCCCGGGCCGAAGCGCCCGGCGCGCCTGCCGCAACAGAGGCCGAAGCAGTTGCGCCAGTGCCGGCGCCGGCGATTGAAAAGCCGGCCGCGCCGCCGCCATCGCCGCCTCCCGCTCCTCAGGCGGAAACTCCCGTGGCATCCGTGCCGCGCGCCGAGGAGGTCGCACCCGAGCCGCCCGCGGTTGCCGCGCCCGAGGCGCCCAAGGCGCCGGTTCGGCTGGGGCTTGGACTTCGCAAGACGCGCGAGAGTTTTCTTGCGCGGATTCGCGGCGTTCTTCGCAGCGGCGTCAAGCTCAACGAGATATACGAAGGGCTGGAAGAGGCGCTTATCGGCGCCGACGTCGGCGTTGAGACGAGCCTCAAGCTGACCGAGGCGGTGCGGGCGCGCCTTAAGAATGATGCGCGTCCGGAGATAATCCGCGACGCGCTCAAGGACGAGATCGCCGCGATGCTTGAGAAGGTCGAGCGTCCGATGGCCGATCCGCAGGGCGCGCCGCTGGTGGTCATGATGGTGGGCGTGAACGGGGTCGGCAAGACCACTTCGGTTGCGAAGCTCGCGGCGCGTTTCAAGCGGGAGCGCGGACCGGTTATCGTTGCGGCGGCCGATACTTTCCGCGCCGCCGCTATCGAACAGCTCGAAGTGTGGTGTAAGCGCGTTGAGGTCGAAATTATCAAGCAGAAGCAGGGTTCCGATCCTGCCGCAGTGGCTTTCGACGCGGTCAGGGCCGCCGTTGCTCGCAAAGCGGGCACGGTCCTGATAGACACAGCGGGCCGGCTCCAGACCAAGGTCAACCTGATGGAGGAGCTGAAGAAGATTGGCCGGGTTGTCGGACGTGAATTGCCCGGAGCGCCCCATGAGACGTGGCTGGTGCTCGACGCGACCACCGGGCAGAATGCGCTCAGCCAGGCGAAAATCTTCAACGAGGCCGTCAAGCTTAGCGGCGTGGTGCTGGCCAAGCTCGACAGTACGGCCAAGGGCGGAGTTGTGATAGGAATCGCGGGCCAGCTTGGGGTTCCGGTCAGGTTCGTCGGACTCGGCGAGAGTATCGAGGACCTGCGGGAGTTCGATGCCCGGGAGTTCGTGGACGCGCTGTTTACGCCGGGCGAGGAAGCGGCCAGCGGTTCTTATGCGGCTTGACAGCGCAGTTAATCAAAAATTAAACTAAAGGTCTAGATTTATCAGCTATGGCGATTGACGTACTAAAGGAGCTGGACGAGCGCATTCAGGCCTCGGTCAACAAGATTCAGCAACTCAAGCGAGATAATGAGCAACTGGCGCAGCGGCTGGCCGAGAGCGAACGCAAGCTCCAGGAAGCGCAGGCGCAGATCACGCAGTTCGATGAAGAACGGCGCCAGCATGAAAGCGAGCGCAACGAGGTTCGCGGCCGAATCGAAAAAATTCTGGCGCGGTTCGACGGTATAGATCTCGGATAGAGTATGAAAGGCGTCAACGTCGAGATCATGGGTCAGACCCTGATTGTCGCAAGCGATGCGGGCGATGAATGGGTGAAATCCGTGGCCGAGACGGTCGACGATCGCATAAAGCAGCTTCGCGAGAGCGGTCAGACGGTCAGTTCGATCAACCTTGCGATTCTGGCGGCGCTCAATTTCGCCGATGAACTTGAGCGCCTCAAGAAACAGCATCAGGAGTTGCTCGAAAGGATAGCCGCAATCAACAACCGGCTTGGCGCGGCGATCGAGGGATAGCGACGCTCGATGAGCGGGACCCGGATTCGCCGCGTCGCGAAGCGCATTTGTACGAAGTGGCGGGGATAGTGGGGGCTCGGACAAAGGCACGATGCAGTGCTCGAAACTTACAGAGCTCGTGGAACCGTGTGTCCAGGCGCGCGCGGGGGTTCGATGCGCGCCGGCGCCGTCCACGGGCTGAGAGCTTCAGACGGCTTGGCACTGATTTGGGAGGCGTGCTTCCAAAAGCGCCCTGCAGATTTAGGCCTTAAAGGGACCCTGCACTCGCCATGGCCGAATGACCATGGCGGACGAAAAGACATATCTAAGAGCGATCCTTAAGACGGCGCGTCGGGCGATGGCGGCGGAGCGCGCAGCCGCGCTTTCGCGCGAAGTGCAGAACCGTCTTCTGGAGAGCGGTCTGTTCGACGCCTGCCCCGCGATCGTCCTTTACGCGGCGGTGGAAAACGAGGTTGCGACCGAAGCGCTGATGGAGCGGGCGTCGAGATCGGGAAAGAGCGTGATGCTGGTGCGCACCGCGCCCGGCGGGCTTGAGTTGGCGCGGGTGCGCGACTTCTCAAGCCTGGTTCCGGGGGCGTTCGGAATTCCCGAGCCGCCGCCCGGCGCCGAAGTGGTCTCGCCCGAGGCGCTCGGCCGATGCCTGGTGGTGACGCCGGGCGTCGCATTCTCCGTCAGGGGTGAGAGGATTGGACGTGGCGGGGGCCATTATGATCGCCTGCTGGCGAAGCTCGATTCGCAGGCGATCACGGTGGGTCTCGCCTACTCGTTTCAGCTGCTGGACAGCGTGCCCCAGTCGGGACACGACCGGCGGCTAAATTTCGTTATCACCGAATCAGCCGTTTACCAGTCATCCGGCGCGCCACGACCGGTCGGCTCGATTTGGAACCAAGGAGGTACGACCAGGTGATCTGGATATACGCCATCCTTGGCTTCGTGGCTGGTGGCGCGGTGTTTTTTGTCTTGGGGTTGCTTCAACGCCGCAAGGAGGCGGTCAACCTTGAAGCCGCGCGCGCACAAGCCGAGGAAATCAACCGGGAAGCTCGCGAGAAAAGTCAACTCACTCTCAAGGAAGCGGAGGTAAAGGCAAAGGATATCGTGCTCGGTGCCCGCGCCGAGGCGGAGCGCGAAATGCGCGAACGCAGGCGCGAGCTGACCCAACTGGAGAACAAGCTCGAATCGCGCGAGGACACGCTGGAGAAACGTATCGAGGCGTTCGAGCGCCGCGAGGCGGACCTCAACCGCCGCGATCAGAGCCTTCGCTCGCGCGAGAAAAACCTCGCCGAAAAGGAGACGCAGCATCAGGCGCTGCTCGACGAAGCGCGCGCCAAGCTCGAACAGGTCGCGGGCCTGACCCGCGAGGAAGCCAAGCGCTCGCTGATCGATGAGATGGTCGGCCAGGCCCGGACCGAAGCCGCCAAGCATATCCGTATCGTCGAGGAAGAGGCGCGCGAAGAGGCTGACCGGCGCGCGAAACGGATCATATCGATCGCAATCGAACGGCTGGCCGGCGAGTTCGTCACCGAACGCACCGTCTCGGTAATCCCGCTGCCGAACGACGAGATGAAGGGCCGCATTATCGGCCGCGAAGGGCGCAACATCCGCGCGATCGAGGCGGCCACCGGCGTCGACATCATTATCGACGACACTCCCGAATCGATCGTGATCTCGTGTCATAACCCGATTCGCCGCGAGATCGCGCGGATCGGGCTGGAGCGGCTAATCGCCGACGGCCGTATCCATCCCGGCCGTATCGAGGAAGTCATCCGCAAGGCCGAGCAGGAGGTCGAGGAGTCGATTCGCGAAGCCGGCCAGCGCTCGATTATCGAGGTCGGCGTGCACGGTATCCATCCCGAGCTGGTCAAGCTGCTCGGGATGCTCAAGTACCGGTACAGCTACGCGCAGAACGTCCTGATGCACTCGATCGAGGCCGCATTCATATGCGGCGCGATGGCCGCCGAGCTGGGTCTCAACGAGAAGCAGGCGCGCCGCGCGGCGCTGCTGCACGACATCGGCAAGGCGCTCACCCACGAGGTCGAAGGCTCGCACGCGCTTATCGGTGCGGAAATCGCGCGCAAGTACGGCGAGTCGGCCAAAATAGTCAACGCAATCGCGGCCCATCACGAGGAAGTCAAGGCCGAAACTATCCTGGCCCCGCTGGTTGACGCCGCCGATGCGCTCTCGGGCGCGCGGCCGGGCGCCCGGCGCGAAGTGCTGGAGAGCTACGTGAAGCGCCTGGAGGACCTCGAAGCGATCGCGAAGTCGTTCAAGGGCGTGGAAAAATGCTTCGCGGTGCAGGCCGGACGCGAGATGCGCGTCATCGTCGAGCCGAGCCAGGTCTCCGACGAGGATTCGGTCCTGCTCGCCCGCGACGTTGCACGCAAGATCGAGCAGGACATGACCTACCCGGGACAGATACGGGTCACTGTCATCCGCGAGACCCGCGCGACCGAACTGGCCAAGTAGGCGACGTAATAGCGCAATGGGGATGCGCGGGGCGTAACGCTTTTAACGGCGTTGCGCCCCGCAATTCGTTTGCGGGCCCGACGCGCAAGGGCGTCATTTCTTTGCGGCGCCGACATGAGCGCGATATCATCGAGTCCGGATGCCAACCACGCGCGAAGTGCTGGATACGACCATCGCCCTGGAGCGTCAGAGCATGGAGCTCTACGCGCGGCTTGGCAAGCTTTACGCCTCGGAGCCCGAGATCAGGGATTTCTGGCTCGGGATGGCGCGCGACGAAGCGCGTCATGTCGGCGCGCTTGAACTGGTTTCCACCATCCTCGGCCTGGACGACAAGCTAGACCAGCCAAGCCCGGTCTCGCTCGAAGATTCGACGATCGTAAGGCTGAAGGATCTGCTCGAGCGCCACCGAAGCGATATCAGGCCGGGTCTTAAGATTGCCGACGCGCTCAGGATTGCGGTTGAACTGGAGGAAACCGAACTTGAGGACCTGGTCGCCGACCTGCTCAAGGCAGTGCAGGCCCCCGACGAGCATCGGCGCTCGCTCAGGCTCCTGGTGCATGATCTCGGCGAGCTGAGCTACATGATCGAGCGCAACTGCCAGGATCCCGAGCTGCTCCAGCGATGCGACGCGCTGGTGGAACGTCACGCCGAGGCGCTGCGCAATTACGCGGGCGAGCGCGAAAGCTGACGTGAAAGAGCCGGGATTCGGGCAACGGGCGCGATCGTAAACTCAAGCGGACTCGCCCACTCCGGCGCACCCCTTTTTTTCAGATCGCGCAATTTCCGCCGCCAACCACGAAAATCCTCCAGATTGCCGCCCGGGTAGAGCGGCAGCCGGCCGACCTTTCGGAAAACTGCTTGATTTCCCTGGTGACCCCAGCGGGAGTCGAACCCGCGTTACCGACGTGAGAGGCCGGTGTCCTAACCACTAGACGATGGGGCCACAGTGGACGGTGGGTTTGGCTGAGGAGGGAGGACTCGAACCTCCAATCGCCTGATCCAGAGTCAGGTGGCTTGCCAATTAGCCGACTCCTCAGCGGCTCAAACAATATAGTCATTGCCGGTTCGGCTTGAAAGAGGGGCCTGCGCGGCGCGCCTGCCTGCATCGCGAACCGCGCGCCACATGCGCAGCGAGCTGGAACGCCATTGAAGTTTCACCCTGATTCAGAGCGTGCCCGATGGTCATTTATGCAGCTTTCTTTCATTATCAAGTCGGCGCGCGTGAGCGGTCGTAAGGCCGCGAGCCGGCAATGTCGCGAGCATCTCAAACGCACGCGCCGGCGCATGCAAGAGCACGCGAATCGCTGTTGAGCGGGTCGGCGGTATCCCGGGAGAGGCATTTATGGAGCACTGGCGGCAGTACGCGGAGAGCCTCGTAGCGCTATTCGCAATCGCGGACCCAATCGGCGCCGTACCGATATTCATGACTCTCACGGAGCATCATTCGCCGGCCGACCGGAAACACATCGCCAACGTTACGGCGCTCGCGGTCGCCATCGTTCTGGCCGCCTCCGTGTTTGTTGCCGAGCCGGTTTTGCGATTTTTCGGCGTTGACGTCGCAGCCTTTCGCGTGGCGGGCGGCATTCTAATCATGCTGATGGCATTGGGCATGCTCGAAGCCGCACCCCGGCGAACCCAGCGCACTCCCGAAGAAATGGCCGAGGCGGAACTCAAGGCGGAAATCGCGGTGGTTCCGCTCGCCATTCCGCTGATTGCCGGTCCTGGAGCGATCAGCACCGTGATTATATATGCGCATCAGTCGGCTACGTGGTCGGACACGCTCTACTTAGTGGGCGCGTGCGTTCTGGTCGCAATCTCCGTGTGGATCGCGTTGCGCGCGGCTGATCCGATCCGAGGCGTTCTGGGAGCAACCGGGATCAATGTGGTCACTCGATTACTGGGTGTGATTCTCACCGCGGTGGCCGTGGAATTTATCACCTCCGGCCTTGCTCGGCTTTTGCCCGGCCTGGCGCTTGCGCACCTGTGAGAGGGCGCGCGGTGACGCCCCAGGCAATCACGATATCGTGTCAACCGGTCCCCCTTAAGCGCGAGCACGAGGGCGTTCGCCATGATGATTGCGAGATCCGTTCTTTCGCCGCTTGTCGTCAATCGGGGAGTGATTATGTTGGCTGACGGAGGAACTACCTTGAAAGGAGGTGACGGCTATGCTGGCGATCGTAAAGAAATGGCTCGCATGGTTGGCCTCCTCGTGGAGGGGCATGTACGCCAGATCCGCATGTTTCTGGCGGGGCTTCTTTCCGCGAAGGGGGGCTCTTCCAATGCCATCTTGCCCCGGGTGGAAAGGAGGTTGGATCGCGCTTAGCGCGCTCCAGCCAAGGTCCGCAGAGGTCTGGCTAATCCGGCCAGGCTGAAGCGGGTCCTGAGCCCCCACGAGGAGTAGGTGGCGCCGTCTGGGCCGGATGCTCGCCAATCGGCAAGTAAAGCTGGCGGCTCGGAGGTGAAGGAGACGTTCGCGTTAACGCGGCGCCCCGCCACGCCTGACGGCAGGCGGGCCGAAACCGCTTGCGCGAGCGCCGCACCCGGACGGTTCATCCGGTGCTGTAGCTGTTGTCGCTTCGCATTCCAACCATAAGGAGGCTCCGAAAAATGGCGACTTGGGATTCGTGGCGGGAGTTCGACGAGTTGCGTCGCGAAATAGACCGCGCCTTTGAAGACTTCGGCTTCCAGATGGAGCCGAGCTTTCGCGCCGCGTTTCTGCCGGGGCGATTTGCGCGTGGATATCCCCTGGTAAATGTCCACGAGGACCGCGACCATCTGTACGTTGAGGCGATGGCCCCTGGGGTCGATCCCGACTCCCTGAAGCTAACAGTCGTTCATAACTCCCTGACTATCTCGGGCGAAAAGAAAGGGCCGACGGCGGTGAAGCCCGAGTCGTTCCATCGCGAGGAGCGCGCCGCCGGAAAATTTGTTCGCAGCATCACTCTGCCGGTCGAAATCGACGATCAAAACGTTAAAGCCGAGTTCAAGAACGGTCTGCTCCTCGTGACCCTGCCGAAGGCCGAAAAGGCAAAGCCGAAGCAGATCAGCGTCCAGGTGTCGTGAGTTTGCGAGTTCACTGAATCGACGACGGCCAACTTCAAAGCAGGAGAGAATCGCCATGGCTGAAAGAACCACACCAGTAGCAAGTGGTCCCGAACGTGGCGCTCGTGAGCGTGAGGTCACCCGCGCCAAAGAGCGTCACCTGCGTCCGCCGGTGGATATTTATGAGACTGCGGAAGGCCTGGTCCTGATGGCCGACCTGCCCGGGGTGGCAAAAGAGGACCTGCGGGTCGATGTGGACGGCGACCTCTTGACCATCTCCGGCAAGGCGAACCACGTGGCGCCGGGCGATCCGATCTACCGCGAGTACGAGCTTGCGAATTTCTATCGCCAGTTCGAGCTCAGCGAGGAAATCGACCGCGAGAAGATTGCGGCCGAACTGAAACATGGCGTGCTGACGCTTAATTTGCCGAAGGCCGAGAAGGCCAAGCCGAAACAGATCGAAGTTAAAGTCGCATGAGTCCGCGGCGGGCAGGGCCTGTGGCCTTCCCCGCCTTCATCCTGTCTCACGATGGAGGGTCGTCATGGCCGAGCTTCTTCCCGAAGGGTGGAAAGAACCCCTTAGAAGATTGCGCGAAGACATCCAAGGCGCCCTCGACAGATGGTGGCGCCGAGCGCGTCGCAATGGCAACGAGACGGGCGCTCTGCCCGTTCTCCTCAAAGAGAAAGTGACCGACCTGCGAGCGAACCTGCGCCGCGCGGTGGACCGATTGGTTCCGCGACGGGCAAACTCCCATTGGCGCGACGACGGCGATCTCTGGTTTCCCTCGTTTCTCGAGACGGGCGGGCCGGCGCTCGATGTTCAGGAAACCGACGATGAGATCGTCGTCACGGCGGAGATGCCCGGACTCGACAAGGACGATTTCGTTGTCGAGATAAGCGCCGACCGGCTCATTCTGCGCGGCGAGAAGCAGCGCAGCGCCGAGGAACAAGGCTCCGGCTACTATTACGCCGAGCGCAGCTTCGGATCGTTCGTGCGCGTGGTGCCGCTGCCCTGTGAGATCGACACCGAGCGAGTGAAGGCCCGGTACAGAAACGGGCTGTTGCGGATCACGATGCCGAAGAGCGAAAATGCGCGGGCGCGGCGGATTGAAGTCGCAGTGCGTTAGCGGCGCGAGCGCTTTTCGTGCCCTAAGTCAGGAGCGGCGATGCTGGCGAGGGACGCGATATGCCGTCCTGGGCGTTACGCGGACGGAAAGCCGCGAGGGCTTGCGCAGAGTTTCGGGCACCGGCGATTCCAAGCAGGTGTAAGTCGGCTGCGTGTGCGAATCCGACAATCCTAACAACAGAAAGGATGCCGTCTCGTGACCATATTCGACGCCTTCTGGTTCTTCCTGATACTGGCAAGCCTGCAGCCGGTCATCCGTCAGAAAATCCTCGAAGCGACGCGTGCCCGGCTTATCCGAGCGCTGGAACGGCGCCGCCACAGCCGCGTCATTGCGCTGATCCATCGGCAGGAAACCATGTCGCTGCTGGGTTTTCCGCTGGTTCGCTATATCGACATCGACGATTCCGAAGAAGTGCTTCGGGCGATTCAGTTAACCGATCCGAAGGTGCCGATCGATTTGATTCTTCACACGCCCGGAGGATTGGTCCTTGCCGCCGAACAGATCGCCAACGCCCTTGCGAGTCATCAGGCCGAGGTAACGGTATTTGTCCCGCATTATGCGATGTCAGGCGGGACGCTGTTGGCGCTCGCGGCCAACCGTATCGTGATGGCGCCGCACGCGGTTTTGGGACCGGTCGATCCGCAACTCGGCCAGTGGCCCGCCGCCTCGATTCTCAAGGCGGTCGAAAAGAAGGAAAGCAAGGACATCGACGATCAGACGCTGATCATGGCCGACGTGGCGCGCAAGGCGATGGCCCAGGTGTGCGATTACGTCCGCGAACTGCTGTTGTCGCGCGGATGGGAAAAAGAAAGGGCCGAGCAACTGGCGCAGACCATGACCGAGGGCCGCTGGACTCACGACTATCCGATTACCGTCAAGGAAGCCAAGGCTCTCGGGTTGAACGTCTCGACCGACATGCCTGCGGAAGTATTCAGTTTCATGAGGCTGTTCCCGCAAGTCGCGATGCGCCGGCCCAGTGTCGAGTACATGCCGATGCCTTACGGTCCTGGGCCGACGCCCCGCAGTGAGAAAGAGCGGAAGTAGTACGGGCGAGATAGATAACCGAATAGACTGACAATCCGGCTAACAGACTGGATGTCGCGGCAGGAAGCGGAGAAGGTCGCTCCTGGCCGGCGGCCTCGCGGGCGCGGGATTTTACTGGCACTCCAAGAGCACCATGGGAAGCGTAACGCTTGTCACCGGCGGCGCTCGGAGCGGCAAGAGCGCGCAGGCGATGGCGCTTGCGAACCGATATCCCGCGCCATTGCGCCGCTTCGTGATCGCGACCGGACAGGGGCTCGACGATGAGATGCGCGAGCGTATTGCGCGCCATCGCGCGACGCGCCCCGCGGACTTCGAAACCGTCGAAGAACCGCTTGAGTTGGGTGCCGCGTTGTCGGCGCTGCGCAACCGCGCCGATATCGTGGTGCTGGACTGCCTGACGCTGTGGATTTCCAACTTGCTCGGGCAGGGCCTTTCGGATTCCGCGGTCCTGGCGCAAGCGGACTCGCTGGCCTCGGCTCTTCAGTCCGCGTCTTTTCCGGTGGTGGTCGTCAGCGCGAGGTCGGTTGAGTCCGCCCGCCGCGTGCTGCGTGAGGGAACCCCCGAGCTGGTTCGCGCGGTCGAGCGCGATGATATCGCGGTGTCGCTTGCGTCACAGGCGATCGCTCTGCCTGCGGCCATGCAGAAGGAGATGCTTCAACGCGGCCACCGCGCCTTGCGCAATGCCGTGCGGGAGCATTCACGAGCCGAGCGCTTCTCGCGCATGAAGCGGTCGGCGGCGCGATCGCTTTCGGACATGGGACGGCGTTTCGCGGTTCTGTATGCCGACCCGCCCTGGTCCTACGAGCATGTCGCGTCGAACTCGCGAGCTGTGGAAAACCACTATCCGACGATGAAGTTTGCGGAACTGGCGGCATTACCTCTCGCCGAGGTCGCCGCGCCGGACTGCGTCCTTTTCATGTGGGCGACCGTGCCCAAGCTCGCCGAGGCAATCGACCTGATGCGCTGTTGGGGGTTCGAGTATCGAAGCGCCTACGTGTGGGACAAGCAGGCTTTGGGGATGGGTTACTGGAGCCGGGTGTGCCACGAGAACCTGCTCATCGGCGTTCGCGGTAATCCGCCGGCGCCCCCGGTCTCAGCCCGCCGACCGTCGATCATCAGAGCGAAGCGCGCCGCTCACAGCAGCAAACCCGAGAGCGTTCGCAGCATCATCGACGCGTTGGTCCCGGGAGTGCCCAAGCTGAAGTTGTTTGCCCGCGGTCCCGCAGCGACGCCGGGCTGGGAAGCGTGGGGCAACGAGGTCACGCAAGTTGTGCCAGCAGGTGCAACCGCAAGTGCAACCGATGACACGGCCGGGCAATCAGTCCGAGCCGCATTCAGCAGAAGGAGAGATGACCATGTCGAGCGATCTACTTTCAGCGGCGCGCGAGCGCACGGTCAGGCTAACCCTCAGGGTCGAACTGCCCGCGAGCGTGTACGAGCTCTATCGTGAAGCGGCGCAGCTCGCGAAGCAGCTCGGCAAGAGCTGGAGACCCGAGGCTGCGGTCGCGAAATGGTTGAGCCAGCAAACGGCGGCGGCGGTTCAGGAACTCCGGCAGGAGAAGCAGCAGCGCGATGGCGGCAAATCAGCGCGGGGATGAACGAGACGTTCGGCTGTTCCGGCCTACGAACATCGCGCCGAGCGGCCGATAGCCGGCGGCGCGATATGTAGTAGGTGTGAACGCGGCGGAAGGCCGCGTTCACGGCTGCTACGGACCCGGGTCCATATAAGCAATGGCATTCGCGATTCTCAGGATCCAAAAGGTCAAGGAGCGCGGGCGTCACGGTCTGGCTGCGGTCGCGGCTCAGGGCGCCTTCTGCACTTCGACGCGCACGCCGCGGTCGACCGGGACAGGCTGCCACAACAACGGGCGATAGCGCAGGTGGCCGTAACCACCGGCGAGCATCAACCATTTGACCATCCCGGTTTCCAGGTGCGGTAAGTCTTTCCATCCCGGGTGCAGATACGACTCGAATCCCGTATACAAGACCACCTGACCCGGTCGTACCGCCGGCGTCACGCGCGCCTGTATGACTATCGTCCCGTCGTCGTTGAAGAGGCGGATGTCCTGTCCGTTCTCGATGCCGCGGGCCGCGGCATCTCGGTCGTTGATGTGCGCAACCGGCTTGCCGCGGGTCGTCGCGAGCATCGTGCGGTCGGTGCTGTGCATGCCGTTGACGCTCGAACGCAAATGACCGCTGGTGACGACGAAGGGGTGGTCGCCACCCATGGCCGGGGCTTCCTTGTGCACCGGCAACTCCTCGCCTGCCTCCAGGAACCACTCATGGTCGATGTAGAATTGCGCGCGGCGAGTGAGCGTGGGAAACGGTTCCTTCTTCTCGGTCTGCCAACGAAACGGGGCAAAGGTTTCGTCCGGGCGCACGTCCGACGCTCCCGCCAGGGAGAGCGGCGCGGCGCCCAAGCCGGTGAAGCGCACCCACCCCTTCTCCCGCAGCGTCGCCAGCGTAGTGCCTGGCGGCAGGGTTCCCATCACGGCCGAGTCGCGGATCGCCTCGTCCCAAACGGTATCGTCGCTCGCCAAGGCGCCGTTCAGCGTCAGATCGTCGTAGAACGTATCCAGTCGGATCGATCGGCCGTCCGCCCCCTTCACTTCCAGCAGCCCGCGCGCCACGGCGCGCTCGGAGAGCTTGCGCGCGATCAACAGCATGGCCTGGTAGTCGGAGAGGGCTTCCCCCTGCGGTTCCACGGCACGATCCGACAGCGTGAGGTACATCGAGTCGTGCACCGTGTAAGGGAAGTTCGTTTTTTCGTAATGCTGCGCCACGGGCAGCACGTAGTCGGAGTAGAGCGCGGTGGTCGACAGCCGAAAGTCGAGGGTGACGATCAGGTTGAGCGTCGGCCACAGATGCTCGAGGAGCATGCGCTGGCCGCCGCGCTGCATGCGCAACGGGTTGTTCCCGATGTTGAAGAGGACGCGGTGCGGCTCCTCGACGGTCGGATGTTCCAGACCTTTCCACCAGCCCTTCGCCAGCGCCTCGTTGACGTAGTCGTCGAAGCGGCGCTTCATCCCGGGATCGTTGTTCGAGGGCTTGTTATAGACGTCCCGGTATCCGCACTGGTTGTACCAAAAGAAAAAGGGCGGGGTCGCGCCCGATTCCATGCCGAGCTTGGAGCCGGCCTCTATCATGAGCATTTCACGCGTAAGCGTCGGATCCGCGGCCAGGGCGGCCCGTATTCCCTCCTCCTGGGCGCGAAACGTTTCTTCGGCGACCTGCTGACCCAGTCGCAACTTCTGGGGCGCGCTGTAGGCCCCATCGAACATACCTCCCGAGATGCCGCGAATACCGGCGCCTTTCTTGCCCCAATTGCCGGTGAGCGCGACCACCAGGCACATGGCCCGCTCCATCAGATCGCCGTGATACGACTTGCACATCGTGAAGCCGGTGAGGATGCGCGTGCGCTTGTTGGCGGCCTTGCGGGCCAGCTGACGAATCGTCTCGGGATGGACGCCGCAGACGCCTGAC